>QHZR01000405.1 GCA_003224755.1 Acidobacteriota bacterium | reverse complement strand
TCAGCAGAAATTCAAAAATAGAAACAGGTAACAGACAATGGAACAAGGAACAGTGAAATGGTTTAACGACGCCAAGGGCTTCGGCTTTATCAGCCGTCAGACTGGCAATGACGTATTCGTGCACTTCTCGGCCATCCGCAGCAACGGGTTTCGTAGCTTGCAGGAAGGTCAGGCTGTGCAGTTCGATGTGGTGAGAGGCCCGAAGGGCTTTCAGGCAGAGAACGTGCAAGCACTCTAACGAGAATTGATGGAACCTTCAGGAGAGGCGAGAGCCTCTCCTTTTCTCTTTGATCCGGGTGGCGAGCACGAGGGAACGTCGGGCAACATCTGAAGACTGGCCGGATTGCTCAGAGGCTGCGGAAACGATCTTTGACCTCGCGAACGAAATCGACGAAACGTGGATGAGTGATGATCTCAGGGTGCCAACATAGATCGCGCTCGACATATGGGGCTATAGCGACTGCCTGCCTTTCATCGTCACCGCGGTCCCGTCAGCCGTGCAGTGGGGAGCGGGACAATGAGAAGGGTTGGCGGGACGTTCGCCAATTCAGCTAGGCCAGAAACATAGGCATTTCATCGATGCCTGCAGCATCGCAAATCTTACAAACGCGCGTTGGTTTGATTCCGACAACGTGCACAACTTTGATTTGAACCCCAGCGTTAGCAGAGATGGCAGGTGTACTCGATTCTTGAGGTTCACGGAACAATGCGCCGAGCTTCTGCCTCGCGGCTCGCCTTGATCGACCGCCACTAATGCTCCGGGGCCTGCGCCGCCAGTTTTCTCAGACGTGCCGTCACATTCAACAGCGCCCGTCCATCGTGGTACGCCGCTTTCCAAATTTGTCCCTTGGTAGGATTTAGCGCAGTCCCATCAGGGCCCACCATCTGGTAAACGCCGTGAAACTCGGAGTCAATCTGGTGCTCAGTGATGAACCGCCACTGTTTTTGGAACGCGTTGAAGTACTGGGACGTTTCCTTGCCATATTTCTCATGCATCAGCAGAAGGGAATTGAGTCCCTCAAATTGCACCCACCATTCTTTGCGCTTGTCTTCGGCCTTTCCGAATGTTGTGCCTTCTTGGTAAAAGCCGCCCATGTCGGCGTCCCATCCATAGGCCAGCGCATGATCAACTAGCATTCGTGCCATCTCCTCGGTCCGCGGATCGTGCGCCACCCCGAGCACATCTTCTGCTTCGAGCATTAGATATGCGGTCTCGACATCGTGGCCGTAGGAATCATGGTCCGGGATCGGCCGCCAGTCATTGGTGAAGTAAAGGTTCATCACTCCCGGCTGGACGCAAATCTTGTCGCGCACAATCATCAGCAGTTCTTCGAGTCGTCTGCGCACAGTGTCGTCTTTCCAGATCTCGTAAAGCTGCGAGAACGACTCCAGTAGGTGAATGTGCGTATTCATGGATTTGTAACCGGCAAAAAATCCCCCAGGAGGAGCCGTTCTATCTGTACTGGCACTCGCCTCAATGACCTTGCCCTCTCGCGTCAGCAACTCGAAGTAGCCGCCGTTTTTCTCGTCGTGAGCGTGCGTGTCAATCCAGCGGAACCCGTTCTGCGCCAGCAGCAAAGCCTTAGGATCATTCGTTGCTTGATAAGCTGCGGCGGCGCCATAAATAGCGAAGCTTTCCCCGTAGAGCTCTTTTCGATCCGTGTAGAACGACGAAATCTGGCCGCGATCATCCACGCCCCAGAAGAAGCCGCCATATTTCTTGTCCCACAAAACGTCATTCAGCAAATCGAGGCCATGCCGCGCGATGGGAAGAAACTGGCTCTTCAATTCCGGATGCTGCTGCACAATTTGAGAAGAGATCCAGGTCATACGCGCTTGAAAAACGGAAAACTTTCCCTCGCTCGGCGTCAACTGCCACTTTCGGTCAAAGCCCGAATTGAACCCGCCATTCTGGTTGTCAACATTTCGCGGGAACCACACATCGAGAACGTCGCGGTGCAATGCGGCGTCAACTTCCGCCGCCATCTTTAAATACGTTTCATTATTCGGCTGGAGAGGAGTGATCGGAGGCGCCGAAGTCTGGCAAATTGCGATCTCTGAACTTGCGGTGAGAAATAGGACGGCGCGCGCTACCAACTTGTAAGTGACGTTGCTCAGGCGCACCGCTCCAGTACGCCGATGGGCGAGGACGCCAGTATCAGATAGGCTCACGACTCAAAGCTCGTTGCTCAAAGATGACCCTACGCCTCCGCTTTCTGCTTAACCCTTACCACCGTGATCTTCGCAAAACCTTCATCAAACGTCGGAGGCTTGAGCTTTGCGGCCATCTTTCGCATCACGTCTTCCGGAACCAGACGGTCGCGGCGTTGATGCCGCTCAATGCACACTTCAAGCGGCACGTCGAAAAATACGGCGTGAACGTCATAGCCGAAATCTTTTGCCAGCTTGGTCCAGTGTTGGCGCTCCTGGGGCGTGAGGTTAGTCGCGTCCACATAATTCGTAGGACGCCGCGCGATCAACCGCGCTTTCAACATCGAGCGCAGATTGGAAAATACCAAATCTTGAAAGCGCTGTTCCGTTGGATCGTCGAACAACATGGAACGAAGGAGATCGCTCGAAAGTGGATTGATATTGTGCCGCTTGAACCACGAGCTCTTGCCTGATCCCGGAAGTCCAACCGCGAGAACCACCACGCCTTTGGAAGGCCGCTGAACTTGCGGTGCGAGAGAGATCGCTGCGGTCGCCGCTGGCACCGTCGCCGCAACATCTGCTCCGGTTGGCGCTTTGGCCGGTTGCGATGATAGTCCTTTTCTGCCACGCCCTCCACGGCCACGGCGGCGGCGCGGACGCCGCAATTGGCCTGAACCCTGTCGTCCGGCGTCGGCTGTTGCGCCAGTACTTTCAGTCTCGTAAGCCAGTGCTGCAGGCGTTTCAGGTTGCGCCTGTGCCAGTTCAGCTTCCCGTACCTCCGGCTGCGACTGCTGTGCCTCTGGCTCAAAGTATGCTGGTTGCAGCGGCGCCGGTTGAGCAGCGGTCTCGTCCGCAGACTTCTTACGCCGGTTGAGCTTTTCGCGCATCCATTTACGCATGTAGGGCTTGTAACATATCGGGCCACTTGCGGGTGACCACAGAGACACCGAATTTCAAAGGAAAGCCGATGATTCCACTCCAGATGCAAGGCCGGAAATATATCTCGCTTACAACCTTCCGAAAGAGCGGCGTGCCGGTTTACACACCCGTATGGTTTGGAGAGAGCAACGGAAAACTGTACGTCAAGACCCGCAATGACTCAGGAAAATATAAGCGCATCCGCAACAATTCTGCCGTCAAAGTTGCTCCTTGCAGTGCGAGAGGCAAAGTCACAGGTCCGGAATTTTCCGCTCGGGCGCGCATTCTTTCTGCGCAGGAAGAAAAGCCTGCAAAGGAAGCCGTCAATCGCAAATACTGGCTGGCGCGATTGCCTTTCTGGAGTAAGAGAAACGAATACCTTGAAATCGAAATTACTGCCTGAGAAGCAAGGACTAATCGGTTTTTCTGGAACACGCGATTGCGTGATCTCGGTCACACTGATTTCAAATCAAATTGCGTACAGTTTTAGCGGGTCCTAATTTGCTGCTCGCGCCTGTGCCTGTTAACATTTTTGTTTCTCCACAATTCAATATTGCTGTAAGCGGTTCATCTCTCGTTCGGAGGCGACATGGCTATAAAAGTAGGCATTAATGGTTTCGGACGTATCGGCAGGAATGTCCTGCGTGCGTCGTTGCAAGACTCCAATCTGGAGTTCGTTGCAGTCAATGACTTGACCGATCCGAAAACTTTAGCCCATCTCTTGAAGTACGACTCGGTGCTGGGCAATCTGCCTAACAAGGTTTCCGCAGGCGCCGACAGCATTACAGTTGATGGCAAGACCATTAAGGTCTTCAAAGAGAAAGATCCAGCTGCCCTACCCTGGGAAAGCGTCGGTGTCCAGGTTGTGATCGAATCCACCGGCCGTTTTACCGACGCCCACGATGCCAAGAAGCACCTTCGCGGCCCAGTGAAGAAAGTAATCATTTCTGCTCCCGCGAAAAATGAAGACGTCACCTTGGTTCTGGGTGTTAATCAAGACAAGTACGACCCATCCAAGCACAGCGTAATCTCAAACGCATCCTGCACTACCAACTGCTTAGCTCCAATTGTTAAAGTTGTGCATGATGAATTCAAAATCATCAGCGGCACCATGACCACGATTCATTCCTACACCAACGATCAGGTCATTTTGGATTTTCCTCATAAAGATTTGCGTCGCGCACGCGCCGCCGCACTCTCCATGATTCCAACTTCAACGGGCGCGGCGAAAGCCTTGAAGCTGGTTATCCCTGATATGGCAGGCAAGCTGGACGGGTTCGCGATCCGCGTACCTACGCCGAACGTTTCAGTCGTAGACTTGGTCGCGATAGTGGAGAAGAAAGCGACTAAGGAAGAGGTGAATGCCGCGCTGAAAAGGGCTTCCGAGTCTGGCTCGCTGAAAGGTTATCTCGGCTACGAAGAGAACGAACTGGTCTCCTCCGACTTCAAGGGCGACTCGCGCTCTTCTATCGTGGACTCACCGTCAACTCTGGTAGTCGGCAATCTGGTCAAAGTTGTTTCCTGGTATGACAATGAGTGGGGATACTCGTGCCGCGTCCGCGACCTGATCAATTTCATCGGAAGTAAGGGACTGTGAAACAAAACTTGCGCAGCTTCTACCAACAGGCTGGGCGAACGGCACTTATGACCAGCACTCAGCTCGAGTGGGCTGAATGCTGATTGCTGAATGCTGAATGCTAAGCCGGGATGTAAGTCCGCCCTCGAAAAGGAACCCGTTCATGTCCAAACTCTCCATCCGCGATCTGCCGCTCAATGATCACCGGATCTTCATGCGCGTGGATTTCAACGTCCCTCTCGACGATGGCCGCGTCATGGATGACACTCGCATCCGCGAGACTCTTCCCACCATCGAGTATGCCCTTAGGCACGGAGCGCGGTTGATTTTGGCTTCTCACCTCGGCCGTCCGAAAGGCAAGGCCAATCCGAAGATGAGCCTGAAACCGGTGGCCGAGCGTCTTCGCATGCTGCTCGATAAAGAGCTTGCACGCGGCGAGAACGTCGGATTCTGTCCCGATTGCGTTGGCGTCGAGGCGGAGGAGATGGCGGCGAAGCTCGAGAAAGGCCAAACCCTTCTGCTGGAGAATCTGCGTTTCCATGCCGAAGAAGAAGCGAACGACGAAAAGTTTGCCAAGCAACTTGCAAGCCTTGCGGATTTTTACGTCAACGATGCATTCGGTACGGCGCACCGCGCCCACGCCTCCACGGTTGGGATTACGAAATTTGTGCAGAAATCAGCCGCTGGTCTTTTGATGGAAAAGGAACTCGAATACTTGGGCCGGGCCATGTCGCATCCGGAAAAGCCGTTCATTGCGATTCTGGGCGGCGCCAAGGTGAGCGACAAGATTGCCGTTATTCAGAGCCTTCTCACAAAAGTTGACTCGCTCATCATCGGCGGCGCTATGGCGTACACATTTCTCAAAGCTCAGGGTCAGCCAGTAGGGAAGTCGCGCGTGGAAGACGACAAACTGGACCTGGCAAACCATATCCTGCAGGCTGCTAAAAAGCGCAATTTGAAATTCCTGTTGCCGGTGGACCACGTCGTCGCAAACCACATTGATCTCAATGCAAGAACTCAGACGGTAAAAACCATTCCCGATAATCTGATGGGTCTCGATATCGGTCCCGAATCCGTCGAACTGTTCTCCGAAGAAGTGTCCCGCGCCGCAACGATTGTTTGGAATGGCCCGATGGGAGTCTTCGAAATGTCTCCCTTTGCCAAAGGCACATTCAAAGTCGCGCATGCGGTTGCAGACAATGCCGGGGCGACATCGATTGTCGGTGGCGGTGATTCGGTCTCAGCCGTGAAAGCAGCAGGAGTCGCCGACAAGATCTCGCACATTTCCACTGGCGGCGGCGCATCGCTTGAATTTCTGGAAGGGAAGCAGTTGCCGGGAGTAGTGGCCCTCACGGAGAAGCGGTAAGTCTCGATTGACTGAGGAGTTAGGCACTCCCTTTAATTAACGAAGAATTGGATTTATCAGGCAAGATTCATTGCAACAAGAAAGTATCGTCAGCAGAACCTGGCGAGGAGCGCGCCAAAGAACAGGCGCGGAGGGCGGACCGACCTTAGCCCAGCGCTTCAGCGCTGGGAAAGCTTGGACGAGAAGCCGAGTCCCGAAGGGACGGCACCAATCGATGATCTGCGCGATGCCCATCCCAATTTTGACTCCATGATCTTCTTCGACATTGACGGCACCCTGATCGACCACGCCAGCGCCTCCGCCGCCGCGAGCCTGCAATTGTTCGATCATTTTTCGCGCGAAATCCCATGTTCGCACAATGAATTCCCGCGCGTCTGGGAAACGGCTCTCATGAAACACTTCAATCGCTTCTGCCGCGGAGAGATCTCCCTTTTTGACCAGCGCCGCGCCCGCATCCGCGATGTCTTTGCAAATCCGGCACTCGCCGAAGAAGAATGTGACGCGCGATATCGAGTCTTTATCCAGCATTACGAAACTTGGACACGGCCCTTTGACGATGCTGCCCCCTGCCTGGCGCGATTAGAAGGCAATCGCCTCGGAATCATCTCCAACGGTGCGCGCGAACAGCAAATTGGAAAGCTGCGGCGCGCCGGATTACTGCACCATTTTTCCGTGATGGTTTTCTCCGAAGATGTTGGCCTCGGAAAGCCCGCCGGGAAGATCTTCGTTGAAGCCTGTCGGCTGTCCGGCGATGAGCCCGCCAACTGCGTCCACATCGGAGACGATCTGACGGCAGACGTCTACGCGAGCAATACTGCCGGACTCACGCCGATCTGGCTGGATCGGATCGTTGGACCGAACACTCAACTGCAGGTTCCTGCAGCGCGAATTGCTTCCCTGAACGATTTAAATGCCGTGCTGGACACGAAGCTTTGTTGTGCTTAGCACGATGACTCTGTGCGCTCGGCACTTAACGACTAGAAAGGGATTAATCAATGGCCCGCAAAAAACTGATCGCCGCCAACTGGAAGATGTACAAGAACCCTACGCAGACAGAAGAATTCTTCCGCGCTTTCCTGCCGCTTGTCTTTGAGCACAACCGTGACGAGATCGTCGTGTGTCCGCCTTACGTTGATCTTCAAGCGGCGCTGGAATCTGCCAAAGGTTCACAGATCGCGGTCGGCGCCCAGGATGTGTATTGGAAAGACGAGGGGGCCTTCACCGGAGAAATTTCTTCCGCCATGCTGGTTGCGGTTGCCTGTACGCACGTGATTGTAGGACACTCCGAGCGCCGCCAGTACTTCGGCGAGACCGACGACACGGTGAATCTAAAACTGAAATCCGCTCTGGAACACGGCCTTACGCCGATCGTTTGCGTAGGCGAAGTTCTGGAAGAGCGCGAAGCTGGCCTGACCGAAGATGTGCTGCGCCGCCAGTGCTTGCGCGCTTTCAACGCGCTATCAGCCAAGAAGGCCGCGAAGCTGGTGATCGCGTATGAACCAGTCTGGGCCATTGGAACCGGCAAGACCGCCACCCCGCAGATGGCCTCTGATGTGCATCAGCTGATCCGCGGCGAAGCGGCCAAAGCCTTCGGGGAAGAGTTCGCCGCGCAACTCCGCATTCTCTACGGCGGCTCAGTGAAGCCGGAGAACGCCAGTGCCCTCATGTCGGAGGAAGAAATCGATGGTGCTCTGGTAGGTGGCGCCAGTCTCGACGCAAAATCTTTTGCAGCGATCGTGAAATACTGAAAAGTCAGAAGTCAGAAATAAGAATGCAGAAGTAAGAATTGTCTACTGGGGGCGAGGCGATAGGTTTTTACTTCTGCATTTTAACTTCTCACTTCTGCATTCCTCACCTCAACCATTCCTCCAGCTCCGTCCCCTTTGCCGTTTTCTCATCGCGGTATTTCACAATCACGGGAGCGTAGAGCGAGACTCCCCACTCTGCCGCTTTTCCCTTATTTACCGCCCGCGATCCAGGTACCACCACGGCTAGTTCCGGGACTTCAAGTGGCTGCTCCTCTGAACCGCGATAAACTTCACCGCGCACCAGATCAAATAGAGGAGTGGATCGCGTCAGAACGGTTCCCGCGCCCAGCACAGCCCGCGCCCGTACCAACGTTCCTTCATATACACCGCAATTACCGCCGACCAGCACATCATCTTCGATAATCACTGGCGCAGCATTCACCGGCTCGAGCACGCCTCCGATTTGCGCAGCAGCGCTCAGATGAACGCGTTTGCCAATCTGCGCGCATGAGCCGACCAGCGCGTGAGAATCAATCATCGTGCCTTCGTCCACGTATGCGCCGACATTGATGAACATCGGAGGCATGCAAATGACCGACGGCGCAATGTAGGCGCCGAGCCGCGCAGAAGATCCTCCAGGAACGACGCGTACTCGGTCCTCAACTGAAAACTTGCGAGCAGGGAAGGTGTCTTTATCAACGAAGCTCAGGCATTCTCCGTTTCCCATCTGCACAAGTTCGCCCAGCCTGAAGCCGAGCAGGATGCCTTGTTTCACCCAGACATTGACCTTCCAGTGTCCATCAATCTTCTCGGCGGCCCGAATTTCACCGCGAGTTAGCTGATCGCGAAATTCAACGAAGACATCGCGCGCCTCCGGAGCGGTTTTCCCGGCGGCCAGGCGTTCTATGTCAGATTGCAGGGAGTGCATGAGAAGGGAAAGTATAAAGGAAGGTGGAAGATCAAAACTTGTGGCAGTGGTTTTGGTCAACGACCAATGATCAATGATCAACGACCAACGACGGTTTTCAAATGCACTTGCACTCGCTACGAATCAAGACGCTGGGCAGCGTCTGCACCGTTTGCCGGGCTTCTGCGAGCGTCGCATAAGGCCCATGCCAGCGGGCGTGGTTGGCCGAATGTCCCACAGGCCGTGCCTTTCCGTTGCTGCACTGGCCGCAGTTCGAACGATGCAGCACAGCCTTATGCGGACCCGCTGCCCAGTTCTCGTAGACGAAGAAGCTGTGAGCGTCTGCTGTGGCTGCAGCGACTTTCGCGATGAGCCCAACTTCAGACGCGATGCGTTGCAGCTTAGACCGCGTGTCCCTTCGCATTTGCACCATGGGCAGCCGGTACGCCTCTTCGAGCCGTCCCATCATCGCCAGAACTGCCTTCACCGGCATAGGGCTCGACTCAATAAAGTTTGCCTGCATGAGAGGCAAATATTTCTTCAAAACTTGCCGCGCCGCTGTCCAATCGTTGTTCAATGCTGCGCGCGTCATCTCCGCCATCTCGCGAGGGATTTCGTTCGAAGCAACGGAAATCACGCCTACGCCACCTAGGGCGATCACTGGCAGTGTCATTGCATCGTCACCGGAGAGAACTGAAAACTCCGGTTTTGCTGCTGCGCAGATTTCCGCAATCTGCGTGAGATTGCCGCTGGCTTCTTTCAACCCAGAAATATTAGGAACTTCCGACAGACGCGCGATAGTACTTGGCTCGATGTTCGCCGCAGTCCGTCCAGGTACGTTGTACAGAATTACCGGCTTTCCGACGCCTTCCGCGATGGCCTTGAAATGCTGAAACTGGCCTTCCTGAGACGGCTTGTTGTAATAAGGGGACGCCGTAAGAATCGCATCAACTCCGGGCCGCTCTGCAGCTTCCTTCGCCTTGGCGACGGCGTCGTGCGTGGAGTTCGAGGTGGCTCCTGCGACGATGGGCACGCGACCCGCAGCAACTTCGACCGTCACATCAATCACGCGCAGCCATTCATCGTCCGTGAGCGTTGGGGTTTCGCCAGTTGTGCCGCAGGGAACCAGGAAATCAATTCCCGACTCAATCTGCCACGAAACCAGATTTCTGAGCGCCGGCTCGTCCAGCGATCCATCCTGATGAAACGGTGTGACGAGCGCCGTACCGCATCCACGAAGCTGCATGAGAATAAGATAACGCGAATAGGGAAGGATGGAAAACGGGTGAGTTTTTGGGTGGCTGCAAAGCTTTAGCTCTGCGCGATTGCAACAGAATTCAACGGCTTTAGCCGCTGAGGCCTGGATGATGCTGGCTACTTCATGTCCCGCCACACATCCTTGAACTCGAAAAATCCTTGTTTCCCGGCCAGCCACTCCGCTCCCCGCACAGCTCCGTCCGCAAACCCTCGCCGTGACTTTGCGTCGTGGCAGAGATAAATCGTGTCGTTCTCAGAATCGAGCACTAGTTCGTGCATGCCCACCACATCCCCTTCGCGGAATGAAGTAATTTCCACCTCAGCGCCGGTGTTCTCCTGCAGAATGGTCTGCATCGTCGCCGCGGTTCCCGAAGGCGCATCTCTTTTCTGCGAATGATGCCGCTCGTAGATGCGTGGGAAATATTTGTGCTGCATTGCCGGTACTGAGTCTCTTACCAGGTCGAAAAACAAATTCACGCCGATCGAAAAATTCGATCCGTAAAGAAATCCCGTTCCGCGCTGCTCAATCAGTGTGCGAAC
>QHZR01000404.1 GCA_003224755.1 Acidobacteriota bacterium | reverse complement strand
CGGCGGCTTCGTCACGCACGCGAGTAATTTGCTCAAGCAAAAACTCAACTTGCCTCCCGGTTTCACCTACAAATGGTCGGGTGAATACGAGTTCGAGTTGCGGGCCAAAGAGCGGCTGCAACTCATTCTGCCGATCGTCTTTTTTGTCATCTTTATGTTGCTCTACGTGGTGTTTCATTCCGTCACCGAAGCGGCTGTCCTCATTTTCCCGACCATCTATGCGTTGACGGGCGGCCTCATCCTGCAGAAGCTGCTCGGTTACAACTTCAGCGTAGCGGTGTGGGTCGGCTACATCGCGCTCTTTGGCATTGCCGTTGAAACGGGCGTGGTCATGGTTGTCTATCTCCACGAAGCCCTGGATCACCGGCTGAACTCCGGCGTTCCTCTGCGTCACGAAGACATCGAAGCAGCGATAATTGAAGGTGCTGTCCACCGCCTAAGGCCAAAACTAATGACGGTCTGCGTTGTCCTCGCTAGCCTCATTCCCATTCTGTGGGAATCCGGCGTGGGTTCCGACGTAATGAAGCCCATTGCCGCACCTATCGTCGGCGGGATGATCACGTCCACCATTCACGTCCTGATTCTGGTGCCGGTGTTTTTTGCCCTGATGAAGGAACGCGCGCTGCGGCGCGGCACATTGCAGCCAAGAGAATCGCAAGCGGAAGGCTAAGGAGTTTTGGTAGTGATTTCAGACCATCCAAAGGAGAAAGTACGATGAAAAGCATGTTCTCAGTGAAGGCAATTCCCATGCTGGCCGCGGCGGTGCTCGCACCGCTCGTGAGTCTTGCGCAGACGGGCGGCGAGCAGAAGGCGTTGACCGGCGTCGTAAGCGATGCAATGTGCGGCCAGACCCACATGATGAAAGACAAACCCGCCGCCGAATGCTTGCGGTACTGCGTCAAGCAGGGAACCAAGTACGCTCTCGTCGCGGGCAAGAACATATACACCCTTGAAGGGCATGAAACGGAACTCGACAAGTACGCCGCGCAAAAAGTCACCGTGAAGGGAACGCTGAAAGACGAGACCCTGACAGTGGAATCCGTGCTTCCAGCGAAGTGACTTAGGCCACTATCTGGAGCATTCGTCACAGGCTTTGCCCTGCATTCCTTCGATTCCCTCTTTGGCGATGATGGGAACCATAACGAGGGCCGCCACGGGATCGGCCCACCACAGGCCGAAAAAGGCGTTGAGCAGCAATCCGGCCAGCAGGATGGCGGACAGATACGTGCAAAACTCTGTTTGTTTGGCGTCCGCGTGCATGGCGGCGCTGCCCAGAGCACGGCCCACCTTTCGTTTGGCTCTTGAGAGAAGGGGCATTACGACCAAGGAGACGCAGGCCAGAACGATTCCCGGAATGCTGTGTTCGGGAGCCCGTCGGGACCACAAGTCCATCGCGGATTCATAGGCAATGTAGGACGCGAGAAACAAGAAGCAGACGCCGACAACTTGCAGCGCCCGTCTCTCGTTCAATTCCCGGCGCTGCACTTCTGCGTCAACAAACATCCTCCACAGCAAGACCGACCCGGACGTCACTTCGATGAAGCTATCGATTCCAAAACCTACGAGCGAAATGCTACCGGCGATTGCACCTGCGACGACGGCCACCAAACCCTCTAAGGCATTCCACGCGATGGTGAAATATTCGAGCCTTCGTCCGTGGCGCACGACAGCTGTACGTTCCAAGACGGCGATTTCAGCCATGTCCAGAGTCTACAATGCCCCGGGCCGAACTCGGACTAAGACCTCCCGGGATCTCAAAATAGTTCTTGACCCCGTACTGTGGTCGGGGGTTTAGACTGCAATTAGAAAGTGGGCATGGACATGAAGTCACTCACAATCGGGCGTCTCGCCAAGCAAGCCGGAGTCAATCTGGAAACCGTTCGTTTCTATGAGCGAAGAGGCTTGTTGGCGAAACCCCCACGCACCGCATCCGGTTACCGTCTGTTTCCAGCCGACACTGCGCGCCGTCTACGATTCATCCGGCGCGCTCAGGAGCTTGGGTTCTCGCTGACAGAGATCGGGGAACTGCTGTCGCTTCGCGTGTCACGACGTACAACCAGCGCGGATATCCGCATGTGGGCGGAAGCCAAGATTGCCGACATCGAAGCGAAAATCAGTAGCCTAGAGTGCATGAAGAAGATCCTCCGAAAACTCACAAGAGTTTGCGACGGATGCGCACCCGTTGCCGAATGTCCCATTCTGGAAAGCCTCGACCGTGAGGACGCATGAGCAACAGGTGGAAGCAAAGCATCTTGGCAGTCCCGAGCATCGGCGTCTCGTTCCTTCCCAAATTGGCTTGTCCAGCGTGCTGGCCAGCCTATGCCGGGTTGCTAACGTCGATTGGTCTCGGTTTTCTGGTTTCCGTTAAATACCTGCTGGCCCTGACCATTGCGTTTCTCGTCCTCGCTTTGGCGGCGATGCTTTTCAGGGCAAGAGATCGCCACAGGTACGGCCCTTTCCTGCTGGCAATATTCGCGGCCGGCGGCGTTCTGCTTAGCAAGTTCGCGTGGGATTCCCGGCCCACCGTATACGGCGCGATCGGACTACTGGTAGTCGCTTCGCTCTGGAATACATGGCCTCGTCGGAACACCTTGAACGATGCCGCAGTCTGCTCCAACTGTAGTAAGCAGGAAATCCAATAAATCCCTTAGGAGAACACTATGACCACGAAGAAGAAAATCGAAGTTTTCAGCGCAGGTTGCTCAACATGCAAGGAAACAATCGAACTCGTCAAAAGGATTGCCGGTTCGTCGCACGAGGTTGTGATTCACGACATGCACCAGTCCGAGATCGCCTCCAAAGCGAAGAATTACGGTGTTCGCAGTGTCCCTTCTGTTGTCGTTGACGGTAAACTCGCAGGCTGCTGCGCGGGTCGCGGACCGGATGAGCATGTCCTACGCTCCGCACTCGCCTAGGCCTGGTATTCGGCCGAGCTCTTTATTGGTCTACCCACCTGCTCACGAGGCAGGCGCGTCCCTCAAAGTGCGCTACTCCGCGATTCCGCCATAAATTCTCGTGACAGAGACATCGAAGCACTATGGGCTAAGCAGTCGCGCCGATGCGCCCATAGTCATTCGGCAAAGAACCGAATGCTCTACCGTATTCCAACTCATTGAAAACTGAGAAGTTGGCTCCCCGGGCTAGATTCGAACTAGCAACCCTTCGGTTAACAGCCGAATGCTCTACCGTTGAGCTACCGGGGATCCGTAGAACACATTGGTTTTCAATTCTAATACAGCCAAGAGAATCAAGCCACTTCGCTGTGCAGCTTAACTTGTCCGCCATTTTGATCTCGACGAGGATCTTCCTGAGAGTGTACATCCGCAATCTGAATTGCGTCTGGCGCGTGCTCGATGCAAAATCGAGACGTGGCGATAAGATTCAACTCGATCAACGGTCAGTTTTCCAACCTTCCAATTCGAATCTGCTTGCTGCTTAGCTTGATCCTCTGTATCTATCAGGCTGGAAGGCGAGGAATCGGCAATTGGTATTTCCGGCAGGCGTCGCCT
>QHZR01000394.1 GCA_003224755.1 Acidobacteriota bacterium | reverse complement strand
ACATCTACGAAACAGATGTTGAAGACTGCACCGACTCAACAGCGGACTGCGCGCACGATCGCCGCGGAATTGCAAGACAAATTTCGCGAGCATTATGGCGCGCGAGCGCGGATTTACCGCGCCCCAGGACGCGTGAACCTGATCGGCGAACACACGGATTACAACGAGGGCTTGGTGATGCCAGCCGCGATCGACTTTTATGTCTGGGCTGGTGTCTCTGCTCGAAACGATCGCAAAGTGCTGGTCTATTCCGACAATTTTGCCGAGAGCGTCGAACTTGATTTGCAAAAGGGCAAGCTTCGCCCGCGAAAGCATTGGAGCGATTATGTGGCGGGCGTGGCCAGCATGCTGGAACAAGCGCAATATCACCTGCAGGGCACAAATCTCCTAATCCACGGGGAGGTGCCCATCGGAGCAGGTCTCAGTTCCTCTGCCGCAATCGAAGTCGCTGCAGGATTCGCGCTGTTGGAAAATTCTGGAATCTCAGTCGATCGACTCGATCTCGCCCGGATCTGCCAGCGCGCCGAAAACGAGTTCGTCGGAGCCAGGGTCGGCATCATGGATCAGTTGATCGCGTGCTATGGTCATGCTGGGAATGCGCTTAAACTCGACTGCCGCTCCCTGGAGTACGACTTGTTGCCGGTGCCCGGCCACGTTAGCCTCGTGATTTGCAATACCATGGTGAAGCACGAGCACGCGGGCGGCGAATACAACGCCAGACGGGCTGAATGCGAAGAAGGTGTACGGTTGCTCTCCCGTTGGTTGCCAAACGCTCGCAGCTTGCGCGACCTCAGCCTCGCCGATCTGGAACGGCACGCCAGCGGAATTCCCGAGGTCATTTATAAAAGATGCCGGCACGTAATCACCGAAAATGCCCGCGTGGCGGAAGCCGCGGATGCTTTGGAACGTGGCGACTTCCCCACTTTCGGCCGGCTCATGGCTGAGTCCCACCAAAGCTTGCGGAACGACTACCAAGTTAGCTGTTCCGAACTCGACCTCATGGTTGATCTGGCAAAAGCACAATGTGGCGTTTTCGGGACACGCATGACCGGAGGCGGCTTTGGAGGCTGCACGATCAGTCTTGTCGCATCTGAGTCGGTCGCCGAGTTCGCGCAAAACATTCGCGCTGAATATCCACGTTTTACCGGCTTTTCGCCTCAGATACTCGCATCCGCCGCCGCCCAAGGAGCATGTGAGATTAAAGCATGAGCGAAGCTGGTTGTGCGACCGAGATCCTGCCGAAACGCCGGTGCTCTGTTTCGACGCAATTACATGCCGGACCAATGTCAGATATTCTCCTCAGGCGCGATCGGCCTTGGTCTAGATCAGAGAAATTATCTATTCACCGATCCGCATGAGCTCATTGGATCTCAAGCAGCATCCGCATCGTCGCTTCAATCCGTTGACTAACGAATGGGTGCTGGTTTCTCCCGATCGTACGCGGCGGCCGTGGCTGGGAGAAGTCGATCAGCTGTCCGGTGGGGCGCCACCTGCTTACGATCCCACCTGCTACATGTGCCCAGGAAACCTACGAGCTGCCGGAATTCGCAATCCGAACTACCGCGACACCTTTGTGTTTGACAACGACTACCCAGCGTTAGTGCCGAATACTCCAGATTGCAGCGTGAATCGCAATGGGTTGATTGTGGCGGAGAGCGAAGCGGGCATCTGCCGGGTAGTATGTTTTTCGCCCCGCCATGACTTGACAGTCTCGCGACTGTCCGCTGACGAGCTTGGTCGAGTGGTGGGTATATGGTCGGAACAATATCGCGAATTGGGCTCGCTTCCCTTCATCAATCACGTCCAGATTTTTGAAAATCGCGGGGCCGTGATGGGCGCCAGCAATCCCCATCCTCATTGTCAAATCTGGGCCAATGCCCGCCTGCCAAATGAGCCTGCAAAAGAGCAATTAGCACAAGAGGAGTATCGTTCGGCACACGATTCTTGCCTGCTTTGCGACTACCTGATGCTCGAGCACGAATTAGCCCAGCGAATCGTTTGCGAGAACGACTTTTTTTCAGGCCTGGTTCCTTTTTGGGCCGTGTGGCCTTTCGAAATTTTAGTGCTGGCACGGCACCATCGAACTTGCATCAATGAGCTCGTTCGGGAAGAGCGCTGCGGATTGGCCGATATCCTCAAGCGCGTGACCACGCGTTACGATCATCTCTTCGAGGCCTCATTTCCCTACTCAATGGGTTTCCACCAGCAACCGACAGATGGCGGTGATCATCTCGAGTGGCACCTTCACGCTCATTTCTACCCGCCGCTGCTGCGTTCAGCAACGGTTCGTAAATTCATGGTTGGGTACGAAATGCTGGGCTCCCCGCAGCGTGACATCACACCTGAAACCGCAGCCGCCCGGTTGCGCGAGATGAGCGAACAGCGTTAACAGAAATGCGACGACAAGCCATAAAGCCAGCAAACGTATTCTCGCCATGCTAAGATGCTCTAGCTGGTTACCTATGGATATCCGGGAAATTGCGCGTCGCGCTAAGGTTTCCACCGCCACAGTGTCACGAGCTATTAACCGTATTCCCACGGTTGATCCGCAACTCGCCAAACGGGTATGGAAGGTGGTCGATGAACTGGGCTACTATCCGAACACCCAAGCGCGGGCGCTGGTCTCTGGAAAGAGCCGCATCTTCGGCCTCGTAGTCTCGGAAATCACCAACCCATTTTTCCCGGAAATTGTTCAGACTTTTGAGAACCTGGCAGTCCAGCATAATTATGAGATCCTTCTAACCTCCACCGTACATGACCCCAAACGCATGGAGTCGTCGGTGCGCCGCATGATCGAGCGTAGAGTGGATGGTGTAGCCATCCTTACATTTGGGATGGAGGATTCCCTGCTCGAGCATCTCCGGTTCCGCAACGTGCCATTGGTGTTTGTCGATGTCGGACCGGACATACCAGGGGTTAGCAATATCCGGATCAATTACCAAAATGGTATCCGGCAAGCTGTACAACACTTGGCGGCTCTACGACATACGAAGATCACGTTCGTTGCCGGACCGCTGCACCTTAAGTCGGCGCTGGCCAGGCAAGACGCTTTCAAGGCATCCATGGAGGAAATTGGGCTGGAGGTTGCGCCAGAGCAGATCGTAGTCGGAGATCACACGATGGAGGGCGGCATGCGAGCCCTTGATCTTATTACCGGCGCCCGGCGGCCAACTGCCGTGGTTTGCTCGAACGATATGACAGCCATCGGATTGATGCGCGAAGCCTACGACCAGGGGATCAACGTCCCACGCGATCTTTCAGTCGTGGGTTTCGACGATATACGCTTAGCCCAGTTTATGATTCCTCCATTGACGACAGTACAAATGTCGCAAACTGAGCTGGCACAGATCGCGTTCAAAGCACTGATGAACGATGTAGGACGAGAATTGCCGGCTCAGGGCAAGAGCGAATACGAACTGAACACTCACCTCGTATTACGGCGCTCCACCGCTCTGGCCCCTGTTCACAATGGACGGATCAAGTCCCAAAGGTCGGGCGCGATGGCGAAGAAGGCTCAGAATTCTTACGAGTAAAGATGCCTGGGGCGAAAGCGTTTGCCTAACAATAGCCCCCTCACGAATTAATTTCAAATAATACTTGACAAATTGCGGCAATTAGGCCCAACATAATGCCGTTTTGTGAGTAAACGTATACTCAAGTTTAGGGGTCGGTTTAAAAACCCCACGGAAAAACGCGCCAGCGCAAGCCGGCAACACGCGCGGAATCAGGTACCGCGACTTTGGAGGACATCGTGAGACGAGCGAGATTCGTTGCAGCCGTCATGAGCTCCCTGTTTTTCGTTTTGGTCTGCGCGCCCAATCTCGGAGCTCAACAATTTTATGGGACCATCACTGG
>QHZR01000393.1 GCA_003224755.1 Acidobacteriota bacterium | reverse complement strand
TCCATTTTTTGTTACTTTCAAAACGTATTCACCCGGCGGCACGCTCACGAAAACATACAGCCCGGAATCGTTGGTGAGACTCTGTCTCTCCGTACCGGTGTCAGTATTCTGGAGAATTACCGTTGCCTGCGGAATTACCGCACCGCTCGAATCCCGAACAACTCCGTTGAGAGTGGCTGTGGCCTGCGCTGAAGCGTTATGCGGAATCATAAATATCAATACAAGCGCAACACATAGTGCCACTAATGCCACGATGCCGCGATGGAAACGATACTTGCGCCATCCGGATGAATCTTCGCCCTCTCGAATCAGCGCCCAAAACCTAAAGGCATGACTACGCATAAAGCCTCCTCGACATTACGGCTCTCCTCAGCAATGCCAGTGACAACGTGATGTCCGACCCAAAGAAAGGGAACCATTCGCGATTTCGATAGTTCAGTTTCCCAAAACTACGTTTTATAGTCGAACTCTATATTTCGCTTATAAAATGCCATGAATCCTGATACTCCCCGTTGTCGAGAGTTGTCAAGCTATTTTTTGTGGACTGCGCTTGCAGCAGTGCGCCCGTCACATGCCCCCCTGTGAAGACGCCAGCCTCTCGTATATCCCGCGCTGCAACAAGAAGATCGAAGTGGGGCAGAAAACTTTCCCTAGCGACACTTTCCCAATTGATCAATTTTTATTGACAGATTAATAATTTCAGTAATAGAACAGCCTTTGGGAGCTAGGAGGTCGAACCGATATGGGTGCTAAGAAGGATCACGCTTTGGACAATCTGAGATGTGAGGCACGAACCTCGACAAAAGCGCTAAGCCGCGGGTCAGCGCCTGAGTTAAAGGGACGGCGTTCCTTCATTCGTCACATGACAAGCTTCGGGACAGCCTTAGCTGGTTCTGTTATTTTGCGAGCGACCGCAGAATCCCGATCCAGCCCTGAGTCTCCCTTGAAGACAAGACTAGCAACGAGCGGTTGCGCACGCAGCGCAGTTACCGCCTCCGATGCCTCGACCGTTGCAGAAACGACCACTGGAAAGATCCGGGGCTTCAGGCGCAATGGCGTCTACACTTTCAAAGGTCTTCCCTATGGCGCTTCCACAGCCGGCGCGAGACGCTTCATGCCACCAGTTAAACCTGAACCGTGGACTGGAATTCGCAACGCGCTGCAGTATGGCCGCATTTGCCCTTATCAGGACTCTGCCCACTTTAATACTGACGGGAAAAATCTGGCGAACTCCGACGAAGATCAGTTCGTGCTGCACCGTGGCGCGGCTGCGACAGTGCCCGGCGAAGACTGCCTGCGCCTGAATCTTTGGACGGCGGAGATCAGTGGGTCCCAGAAGCGCCCAGTCATGGTCTACATGCATGGCGGCGGGTTCACTGCCGGCTGCGGCCACGATCTTCTCTCGTATGACGGCGAGAGTCTCGCCCGTAATCATGATGTTGTGGTGGTGACTCACAATCATCGTTTGAATGTGTACGGTTATCTCAATCTCATCGAATTGGGAGGAGACGAATATGCCAGCTCCGCCAACGTTGGCATGCTTGACCTGGTGGCTGTTTTAAAGTGGGTTCGCGACAACATCACAAATTTCGGCGGTGATCCTGGTTGCGTAACTATTTTTGGTCAGTCGGGCGGTGGTGGCAAAGTTCTCGCCCTTATGGCTATGCCCGCCGCCAAAGGTTTGTTTCACCGCGCAATTGTGCAGAGTGGTCCATTTCTGAAGTCGCTTTCTCCTGATTATTCGCGACGGGTGGCGGAGCTGGTACTAGCAGAGTTGGGATTGTCCAAATCGCAGGTGAGCGAGCTGCAGAAAATTCCGCTTGATCGTCTTTCGGGCGCTGCAGCGGAAGCCATGAAGAAAATGCCTCGGCCCAAATCTTCCCTTCGCAGACTGTACGGCGAATACGATTGGGGGCCGACAGTAGACGGCCTCATACTGCCTCGTCATCCATTCGATCCAGGAGCTCCACAAATATCTGCGAACGTTCCATTGTTAACCGGCACAGATCTTCACGAGGCTGTAAGTGGGCTCGACCGTTCCGATGCCAATGCAATGGGAGTGGAAGAACTTAACCGATTGGTTAAGGAAGAATTTGGCGACAGCAGCCAGACGATCATCGACGCCTACCGGCGCGATTATCCGGGAGCGACTCCGTTTGACATGTACGCCACAATTGCAGCGGCTCCTTTTCGTCGAGCGGCTGTTGAACAGGCGACCAGGAAGGCTGCGCTGGGTACTGCACCTGCGTACTCTTACGTTTATTGTTGGCGCACGCCGGTACTGGATGGCCGTCCTGGCCCGTTCCACGCCGCAGAAATCGCATTCACTTTCGACAATGCTGAAATTTGTGATCATTACAGCGGGGGCACCGCAGAGGCATTGGCTCTATCAAAGCAAATCAGTACTGCCTGGGTAAATTTTGCCCGAATAGGAAATCCTAATCACAACGGACTGCCACATTGGCCCGCATACACTTCGGAGCAGCGGGCAATAATGTACTTAGACACCTCCTGTGTAGTGCGCCATGACCCTGAAGGAGAAGGATTGAGGCTGATCGCACAGTCGACCCATGTTTCCGCGGCTGTGTAAACGAATATCCCATATAAGACCATCGCTCCTGAATCGTGCATTCTCGAGGGTGCTTGTCAAGCAGTTTTTTATATACGAAAATAGATTATCAATCCTTGGATTCAGGAATGCCATATTCAGTCGGATTTGTCGCGACCGCCTCGCCAGTGTGACAGGCTTTCCTGAGGTGACGACAAAACAATAATCGAAACACAACTATGACTACGAAATCGCGTAAGCAGGCTGCTCGGCAATATCCAACCCCCGCCCTTGAAAAAGGCCTGGACATTCTGGAGCTATTTGCCAGCGAACCAGGAGGACTCAGTAAGAGTGACGTCGCTCGTCGCCTCGGGCGCACTGTCTCAGAGATCTTTCGGATGCTGTTGTGTCTCGAAGAGCGCGGCTATATCTCGCAGTCGCGCGATGGCGAACGCTACCGATTAACACTACGGCTGTTTAAGTTGGCTCAGGAACATCCTCCAACCAAACGGATGATCACCGAGGCCTTGCCAATCATGCAGCAGGTCGCGCATGAAATAAACCAATCGTGCCATTTGGGGATGCTTGCAGGTGGACAGGTTGTGATTGTTGGTCAGGTTGACTCGCAGGTCAGTTCAGGCTTCTATGTTAGAACCGGAGCGGTCATCGATCTGATGCGTGCGGCTACTGGGCATGTCATACTGGCGCATCAGGCGTCCCAAGATTGCTCTCCCCGCGCGATCTGGGAGCCCATCTGGCCAGAATCCGGTCCCGAGGATACGAAGAGCGAGCGAGCTATGAAGTGGATGGTGTAATCAATATTTCGTTTCCCGTTCTCGACGATAGAGGACGTGCCATCGCTGCATTGACCGTCCCCTTTCTCCAAAGAATTGGCGATCAGACCACTCCCGCAACTGTGCGGGAAGTCCTACAGAAGGCGAGTGTGTTGCTTTCAGCGTCGATGGGCGGGGGGTACCGCTGAGGCTGCGTCTTCATCTCTAACCCTGTCTGAACTTTGACACGCCGTCACCAAAGACCATGATTTTTATTGACAAACATTACCTTTCGGGAATAGAAATCCGGTTATTGCTTCGGCCGATGCATCTGGTTTCCTTATCATTGAGTGCGATAGGCTGCGATGGAGAAACTGAACTTTGAGCGATCCTAA
>QHZR01000392.1 GCA_003224755.1 Acidobacteriota bacterium | reverse complement strand
CGCTCCCTGGCTTCCTGCGCTGGTAGGCTGGCGCTTCAGGATCGCTCTGCGGGATCGGGGAGCGGCACAAAGCTCCAGCCAGGCGAGCGGGCGGAGAGAGCGGGGGGAGAGCGCGGAACGGGCGGGCCACATCAGCGAGATCGGGCGCGGTGAGTACATAGAAAAATTTCAGCCTTGAATGGATCGAAATGACCTCTGTCCGATCCTTTTGTTTACGTTCTACATGCCTTACGCAGTCAAGGAGTCTGGGTTGAGGATTTTGCTAAATATGCATTCCAGTGTGTACAGAAAAATGGCTCCATTTCGAAGTATCGATCTGATGCTAATCGTAATTCAGGGTTGAGACCTGACGCGGAAAAGAAAAGGACGTAAACGATCTTACCCAGTTGCTTAACCTCATTAATCAGCGGTACGTAATCGCCGTCGCCAGAAATCAGCACTGCTACTTCGTAGTTGCGGAAAAAGGCATGACTAAGAAAATCCTTTGATAGGGCTATATCAACTCCTTTGGACTTTACTTGCGATTTGTTTCGTTTGAAGACTTCTGCATGAAAACCACGGTCCCATAGTTTTTCTTGGACCGAAACAATTGCTGTTTCATCTCCTATCAAACTTGTATAGTAATATGCCCGTATTGCGTGTTTTTGCAATTGGATTGGAGTGCTTGAAACTTCAGTGAGATTAACGGTTGCGGTGAATTCCGGTAGCCACACGAATACACCTTTTTATAGTAATCACCTTCAGTGAGTGAGATACCGTTCCGCTGCGCTACCTCTTGTGCGCGGATAGTAAAGTTCTCACCATCCACAAAAAGCATCCATCTGCGCCGGTGCGGATCGACATCTTTCGGTAACGGTACTTCGATATAGCTATTCTTAGCTAAAATTCGATTCACTCCTTTGAATAATACCCCTTTCGTGCCATAGCGCCACGTCCGGCTAAGTTATAGAATCAGCATAGTTTAAACGGGCAAGCCGCGTGTTACAAGCACGCGACCGCCCTAACCGCCGTAGGAGATCGAGGCTCCCTTGGCAGCTTCCCACACCCTAGCGAATCGACGTGCAATCGGCAAGCACGGCATTCTAGTCCTCCACGGATTTGGCATCCAAGTTCGGGTTGAACGTGGACATCTTTTCTGTTCCTGGGGAATCGCGGACGAACGTTGCACGATCCGGCTCCCTCGCGTGCATCACGGGCTACGAAGATTGGTCTGCATAGGAAGCGACGGGTACGTGAGCCTTGAAGCACTCCATTGGCTGAGTTCGCAAGATGCCAGCTTTCTTATATTGGACAGACGCGGAAAGCCGCTTGTGGTCTGCGGGCCTTCTGCTCCATCGGATGCTCGCTTGCGCCGTGCTCAGTCCCTCGCTTTCGCCAATGGAACTGCGCTTCGCATATCGAAGGCAATCATTCGGCAGAAGCTTGATGGTCAATCTACGCTGGTGCGCGACATGCTGCAAAACGCCGTGGCAGCGACCGCGATTGAAAAATTCAGAGATGAGCTTCCAGACGCGGATTCTATCGAGAGTGTCCGCATAATCGAGGCTCAGGCTGCCAAGCAATATTGGTCTGCCTGGGCTTCGGTACCTATACGCTGGCCTCGAAAAGATGAGCGGCGAGTCCCTGAGCACTGGAAATGCTTTGGCTCGCGCATATCCCCTTTAACGCATCTTCTTTTTAGTGATAATAGTTTCCAAGTTCTGCTGCGAGCGAAAGACGTTAAGGAGTGTCTCCACGCCCGCGAACAAGATAATGTATGAATGTGCAATCAACCTTCCCTGCCCAGATATCGCAAATTGAATGGCCTGTCGGAGAGCGTCGCCGTGATCGAAGGCTCTCAATGCCGTAACCGCTTGGTTTAGGAAGCCTTCTATATCCCGCAATGCAACTAGGGTCTCGTCGATGTCAGTTTCCTCTTCTCTCGGCGGGCTGAAATTTCGCCGGAAATGATGGGAGGAGGACGTGTTTTCGTATGTTATCTCCCATTCCGTCCACGTAATATTGCGGCCTTCAGCGAGGGACGCGATCAGAAGCACATCATCCAGCGCCGCCATCACGCGACTGGAATGTAGCATTTCGTTGACATCAATCAGTTCGCATAGGACTTTAGATTGGACTGTGCTATCGAAACCCAAGCGATAGCTGCTCCGGAAACGAAAGCCAATTTCTGGAGTGACTCAGAGCGCCCTTCCGCGAGCCGTTTGAAATCCCAATAAAGCTGGTGCGCGATAGCGTAGAGCGTTCCTGGGTCCACGCGTCTGGGTCTGCCAGCCACCATAATTAAAGGGCAAAAAGTATCTGCTGATTCCAATCTGTCTTAGCAATTATCGCATCTGACGCTATTATGCAGCAAGGGCAAGAACTGGAGGTTGCTGAGATGCATCAAGCAGAAACAGTCATCGCGGTGGGCGTGGCCGAAGCCGCACGAAGGCTCGGACTCTCGGCACGCACCGTCGCCACTCTAATTGCACGTCGAGAGTTGCATAGCCGCAAGGTGGGCCGTCGTCGGATTATACCGATTGCCGCACTTGAAGCGTTCATCAAGTGCGACCACCCGACTAGTTTGGGCCGCGACAAATTTGCTGAGGAGGACGCTACCTCCAAGCGATAAAGTATGGCGCACAAAGGGACACGCCGGACGGCCCCTCGTTCCGACCGCAAGTTTGAAGTTAGGAACCGGGCACTTAGAGCCACTGCAATCGCCAGACGCGACGGCAAGTCTCTTAGCGTTGCCGCCCGCGAGGCGGAAACGACACCTGCGAATGTTCTTAAACACGCACGCGCTGCATGGCGACTAAAAGGCCGCCGATGGGTCGTTACTGAAAATGATAACTACATTCGCCATGTTCAAATTCCAGGCGAGCACGGTCCTATAGTCATCCGGGTCAGAGGGTACAAGGAAGCGCAGTTCGTCTCTGCGTATATTTCTTCGCTGCAACGCTGGCTTCGCACCGGCAAGGTCTACGAGCTAGCGCCCTTTCATGGCAAACGGGTTGGACTCGAACAAGTCGAATTAATCACAGCGTCGCGCACCCTTCATAGGATGGCGGATCACGGATTGCTTCGCCTCGAAACGCTTTATGCGAGCTTGAGGGACGTGATGTGAAGAATATTCATCCACTTCGAGCGGCGCGCAGGAAAATGAAGAGAGCCATTCCTCCTCTCAAGTGCCGCTGCATTTTTTGTCTTGAGAATGAGCATGTAGCAGGAGCCAATCACGATTTCGAGTTCATATTTCCCGACGTCTGCCAAAAGCATCACGATCAACTGACAGAGGCTAGGCGCGATGCGGATGTGAGCATGGTATTCGAGCGCAATCCGGTCAAGCGTGTAGCACTCGCGCTGAAAGCTACGTCGGTCTTCTTGCACATGCTGGCTGGTGCGATGCGGAGATGGGCGACTTTATTGGAAAACCAATTGGAGGATCAGTCATGATTCAACATCAAGGAGAGAGATTTCTCGGGTGGCCTCGAGGAAATGACCAGCAAGCATTCTCTATACAAATTCAATCTCAATCAAAGGGGAACAATCATGAAGATCGTAATCAGAACAATAAGCATGAAACCAAATACCAAAAACCGCGTACTTCAGGTCCTAAAACCAGTTACCAGAAACCGCATAATTCAGGCCATAAATTGACCTGCCCCCATTCTTCGCGCACGGCATCATACGACACTTTCTGTGTTCGGGTCTGTGGCTGAGGACGGCGGAGCCAGTAAAGCGGAGCCGGCCTCAGACGCCCTCATCGCTGTAGCAAACTCCTGCGGCGTCCGATATCCCAAACTACTGTGCGGGCGTTCTTCGTTGTATTCGATTTTCCACGCCGCGATCTTGCGCCGCGCATCGAACAAGTTTTGAAACCAACTCA
>QHZR01000391.1:2296-6035 GCA_003224755.1 Acidobacteriota bacterium | reverse complement strand
CAATCGTAAGCGTCTGAGTTGCACCGTATTGCTAAGTGTCCACGAATCGGTTAAGTGGACACTTCGGTAGGTGTGGAGCTGATATTCCACGGCAGAAGTTCGTCGATGCGGTTGATGGGATGATCGGCGGTGCGGGTCAGCACCTGGCGCAGATAGGCTTCGGGATCAAGACCGTTGAGTTTCGCCGAACCGATCAGGCTATAGATCGCAGCGGCGCGTTCCCCGCCCGCATCCGATCCGGCAAACAGGTAGTTCTTCCGGCCCAGGGCGACGCCACGCAAAGAGCGTTCGGCGGCGTTGTTGTCGATCTCGATGTGGCCATCTTCTATATAGCGCGTCAATGCGTCCCAGCGCGAAAGCGCGTAACGAATCGCCACCGTCGTCTCCGACTTGCGCGAGAGTTTCGACAAGGTCGCCTCGAACCACTGTCGCAGAGAGTCAAGCAGCGGTTTCGATTGCGCCTGGCGCACGGCTCGGCGTTCATCCGGCGGTCGACCGCGAATCAGTTCTTCGATTCCATACAGCGCGCCGATCCGTTGTAGCGCTTCGCGCGCTACCGGCGAACTGTGCGCTTGCTCCAGATCGTAGAAGTGACGCCGCACATGCGCCCAGCACGCCGCTTGCTCGACGCGGCCGTTCTCATAGAGCTGATTGAATCCCGCATAGGCATCCGCCTGCAGCGTGCCACGAAACTTCTCCAGATGCCGCGCGGGATGCTCGCCTTTACGATCTGGGGAGTAGGCGAACCATACGGCGGGCGCGGCGTGGTCGCCCGCAGGACGATCATCGCGAACATACGTCCACAAGCGCCCCGTCTTGGTCTTGCCCTGGCCCGGCGCCAACACCGGCACCGGCGTGTCGTCGGCGTGCAGTTTGCCGGCGGCCGTCACGTAGCGACGCAGCGCTTCCACCAGCGGATCCAGCAACCGGCTACATCCGCCTACCCAGTCGGCCATCGTCGAGCGCTCCAGTTCCACACTTTGACGTGCGTAGATCTCCGACTGCCGATAGAGCGGCAAGTGATCGCAGTACTTCGACACCAGCACATGCGCCAACAGCCCCGGCCCGGCTAGCCCGCGCTCGATCGGGCGACTCGGTGCTTCCGCCTGCACAATGCAGTCGCACTTCGTGCAGCTCAGCTTCGTGCGCACGTGACGAATCACTACGAAACTGGCGGGCACATACTCCAGCATCTCCGAAACATCTTCGCCCAACTTGCGTAACTCGCCCTGGCATTGCGGGCACACGGTTTCCTTCGGCACATGAGTGCGAGTTTGCCGCGGGAGATGATCGGGGAGAGCGCGGCGCGTGGGTTTCGCTGCACTGGCAGTCGAACCAGCGGGGACCGAAGCCGCTTCGGGCGGCGTGGACTCTCTTTCGCTGCGGTTGGATTCCAACTCCTCCAGTCGCAACTCCAACTGCTCGATCTGCCCCGCCAGCTTCTCCGACTTGGGCCCAAACTGCATGCGGTGCAGCTTCGCCAGCAGTAGTTTCAGATGTTCGATTTCCCGCTCGCGCGAGAGTAACTGCTCTTGTGTGGTGGTGAGCTTGTCTTCGGCGGAAACCAACTGCTCGTGTTGCGTCAGGACCAGTGCGCGCAGTTCCTCGGCAGGAAGCACATTCAGATCGGGGAGCGCGGTCACCGCCATGCGCGGAGTATCGCATGAATGCGCACATTCTTATCCACGCTCGCGCGAAAAAAGTTGGGGAAAGAATCTCGAATGTTACACCGACAACTGCGGTTCCCAAGTGCGCTCTGGTCGTCGCCAATCGATGCCTTCCAGCAACATCGATAACTGCGCTCGCGTCAGAGAAACCGTGCCACTCATGGCTTGCGGCCACACGAAACGCCCGCGCTCTAGACGCTTCGCGAACAAGCATAACCCGTCCCCGTCATACCACAGCACTTTGATCAGGTCGCCGCGCCGCCCGCGAAACACAAACACATGTCCCGAGAACGGCTTCTCCTCCAGCTTGGTCTCGACCAGTGCACTCAGCCCGGTGAAGCCGCGCCGCAAGTCCGTCACTCCCGCAGCAATCCAGATCCGCGTTTTGGTCGGCAACGCGATCATGCGCGCAAGCACTCCAGCAGCATGCGAACCAACGCTGGATCGGCGTTGCCCTCAATGCGCACTTGTGCCTGGCGCAGTTCGATGTGAATCGTGCCCGGCTGTGGTTTCGCGAAATCGGCGGAACTATGCTCCACCGGCAGAGGCGCGGGCAAACTCTCGCTCACCCGTACCGGCAGCAGCTTCATCGCCGGCTTGCGCTCCCCAAGTCTCCCCGCCAAGTAGAGCCGGCGCCAGCCAAACACCTGGTTGGCGTTGATCCCATGCGCCCGAGCCAAACGCGCTACTGACGCACCTTCTATCAACGTCTCTTCGACAATCCGCCGCTTCTCCGCGATGCTGCGCCGCTGCCGCACTGGCGTGACCGTGCCCTGTTTGTCTCTGGGAATGACTGTCATTTGCTGGGAAGTGTCCATCTCCGCTCCAAGTGGACACTTATCGCTGGTGTCCACTTCGCGAGGATGGCCCTCATTCAGGCGGTTGTCCAGACGGCCATCGGCGTACGCTTACGAATGTATGAGGCACGATCCATGTCAGACATAGCAGAACAGATTCAGGCATCAGCGGCAGTACCACAATTTCCAGCAGCAGAGGTTCCAACGCAGCCCTCAGAACCGCAGACTCCAGAACCAGAGTGTCCAGCGCCGGATGAAGCCGTTTTGACCGCCGAGATCACCGAGCTTTGGCGGCTGCACGCCGATTACGCAGCATCAGTGCGGGATCAGTCCCAGAACCTCCGTTCCCTTCGCGCTGAGTTGGCAGAGAAGCTTGCCCAGATGAAACAGGTGCTCGCACAACCCGGTCGGCTCGGCAAGTGGAGCGGATGGCTGAAGGAGAAAGGCATTCCCCGCGCAACAGCGGATCGGCTGGTCACCAAATACGAACGTTCCCTCAGCCCAGACCCAAATTGCCTCACTGAGTCAATTTCCGAACCGACCGAAGCGGAAATCCAGAGCTTGCTCGACAAGATTGCGCCGAAGCTGCGCCGTGTGCTGCGGACGCCAGCGAGCGCCTACCGCTTGCTTGAGTTGCTGGTGTCCGCGTTGACGCTGGATCGCAAGGACACCGAGGAAGGATTTGTGGTCTTGCGGCCCGCTCAGGAGTCAGTAGTAGTGGACTCTGTGCCAGCGGAATCTCCGGTCGAATCCGCGCCTCTGATTCCTGACGTTCTGGTAGAAGGCAGTTCCGAATCAATGGGAACTCCCGCAGTGCTGTAGCGCGAGACAGGAGAGAGATACTGAAAAAGCCTTTGTAAACCGCAAAAAAGCACTCTGTGCCAGCGGGAGTGGTCCTTGCTACCATGCGCGATGCTCGAACTTCTGCCTCTGACTGACTTCCGAGCCAGACGCACTGTCCTGACATGCCGGGATTTCGGGTTACGCGCCGAACCCAGCGCCACGGGCGTCAGACATCGCCAATGAAGAAACGTGGGACAGCATTGTTACCCTCCCGGATGATGTCGCTGTGCTGGCCTCAAACGCCGCTGAAGAAGGTGAGTGACGCGAAACAAAAGGGCTCCTACGCCAATGCCGAGATAGGTCGCCACACTTCTTTCCGCAAGCGTTGACGAGATTGAATCAGTCATGTTCTTTGGAAGGACTTGTGGTGCTCGGCTAAGCACGATCCATCCAACGCGCTGAACGGATAACATGGCCGAAAGACCGAGTGCG
>QHZR01000391.1:0-2261 GCA_003224755.1 Acidobacteriota bacterium | reverse complement strand
CCACCATAGAACGATAAGTAGTCCAAAACCTTCACAACTGTACGTTCGAGCCAACCCGTCACCACCGAAGTATCCAAAAGGATTCATTATCCAAGTATGTGTCGCCAGCCGCGTAAAGGCTTGGCTAAACGTTTTGTCGTCAACGAGGCGGAAGAGATCACCCAGACGCAGGAACAGGACGATGATGATCATATTCGCAAACAGATACACAGCGACCGCGCCAGCGAAGGCTTCCTTCCTCGCGAACGTCAGTCCGAGTGCAGTTATGTCTTTCTTCTGCAACCCAGCCCATGCGATTGCTAGGCTAAGGAGAAGAGCCCATATTGAAATCTTCTCAAGCAAGTCCATGTGTTTCGCGACTGCATCGACAAGTATTGATTGATCCATGAGGGAAGATTTTACAGGCAGCGAGTCCGCTGGATCGTCCAAACCTGATCAGTTCACCGTCGCGCTCCCGCAGCACTTCTTGTATTTCTTCCCGGAACCACACGGGCACGGGTCGTTCCGACCAATCTTGGGAGTGCTGCGCCGAGATTCATGTGCATGGACGCCGAGGTCGCCTTCCCGCTCTTTCCGAAAATACTCGTAGGCGTTCATCAACCCCGATGCCATGAACGCGATGACCTGCTCCCGCTTGTCAGGCGTAATCGGGTCGGGTCGCATCTCCGGGTCTTCGTCGTGCTCGTGATAGAGCATCATCATCGGGGTCAGGGAGCCGCCATATTTCTCGTCGTTGACAAGATCAGACCAAGCATCGTGCCGCATGTGCATTCCGCGCATGAAGCCGCGAGCCCAGTCGTTGCCGTGAAGCTCGCCTTTCTCGTCCTCAAAAATCATCGAAAACATGGATTTCGCCGTTGTAGAGTGTCGAGGCAATCTTGTTCCAGAGCCGCATCATCAGATTCAGGATTTCCTGTGCTTCGTCGAGACCGGAGAACTCTACGACTTCTGACATCTCGCCATCGAAGATTTCCCGGTTGTATTCGGATGGCATCACGGTCTCCGGTCCAGCGATGAGGGCGGCGAAGAATCCGTCGAGTTCTTCGAGATTCATGGCCTTGCCACCCTTGCATGACTTGAGGAAATCGCCGAGGCGGTCGAGTTCGGCGTCGGTGAGGGGCTACTTGTCGTTGAAGGTTCTCATGGGGAATACCCGTACGTCGCTTTTGGGGCTTGCATCAATCCGCGATGACTTAACGGGTCATATCTCTTCGCTCTTGTCCGCAATATTTAGTCTGAACTGCCAACCCTCAAAGCTCATCAGCATGCGCCCAAACTCTTCCCAACCGATTTCTCGACCATCGATAATGAGAAGGGGTATGCGACCATTGTGGGCATCGTCCCATTCAATACGCCCACGCACGACTCGGTGATCCGCGATTTCCAGTCCGCGCTCGCCTTCCGTGAGATGCTTTGTGGACAAAGCACGGCGCATCCTTTCGAGCAATCTGCCGAACACAGCCAGCGAGTCTTCCTTCGGGTCGGCGATGATCTGAAATTGATAGCCAGACGGATGTCCATCCCGAAGCTCGAAGGCGTCGAGCGCGGCTCCGGTCCCGAACAAATGAGTGCGAAAGTGAAACTCGTGGACTTCTCCATCAGAATCGACGAGACCAACGGGGTCAAACTTGACGTTTTCGAATCCGCTCAGATCGGATGCCTCGGCCATTTCCTTGTTGAAACACTGGCTACAAAGCCGCCTATATCCGTGTTCCACGGAGCCGTAGTTGACGATGTCGTAGTCCGGCGTGAGGCGGGTGCAACGCTCGCAACGAGTCTCGCGGCTTTGCATCGGTTGAACTGCATCATCCATTTCCAGTGAGCATAGCAGACCGTCAAGCATGGAAAAGCGGTGCATTTTGCCACGGACGGCTCTGGCTTGTGACTCATTACGAGCCAGATTCCCCGTGTTTGACCCGGAGGGTAGAATCGTGGAGGCGTATGGCTAAACGTAAGTCGAAATCGCAGCCCACATGGACAGATGTCAAAGCAAAACTCGCAGATTTTGACCGGGCTGCACTGCTGGGATTGATCCAGAGTCTCTATGCTGCGCACAAAGACAATCAGACGTTTCTTCATGCCCGCTTTGGCTTGGCCGAGGACGTGCTGGAACCGTACAAGAAAACCATTGATCGGTGGCTTTGGCCTGACCTGTTGCGGAGGCAGGACACGTCTGTCTCCCAAGCCAAGCGAGCCATCTCTGATTACAAGAAGGCGGTTGGCGATCCCGAAGGACTGGCAGAGTTGATGGTTTTCTACTG
>QHZR01000390.1 GCA_003224755.1 Acidobacteriota bacterium | reverse complement strand
GTAAGCGCGTACTCCATTCCGCCATTTGAAACGTCGAAGCCGTGTGGAAGATGCACCAGGAAAATCGCTCCCAGCATCACACCGATCAAAGCCACAGCCGCGAGTCGGATAAAGACACCTACCAGCACGGCGATTGCGGACACAACTTGCGCCAGCCCGACTAAATAGCCGACCACGACTGGAAATCGATGGTCCACTGCAAAACGCTCCGGGCCAGGGCCTCCAAACGCACCGAACAGAATCGCCGCGCCGTGGTACAGGAACGCCAGACCACTGGCAAACCTCAGAGCGAGCACCGCGACATCAACCCCTGGTGCAGGGTGTTGGAGATTCACCCCCGATTTCGAATCGTCTGACAACACATCGGAAATTTTATGGATCAAATGGCATTATTGCTAGCTCCATTTATAGAGTCTTGGAGATACCATTTATTAGTTGTTGTGCTGATGAACACAGGAGTAAGTTGTGCCAAAAAAGTCGCTTGAGGTGCTCCTGGATGTATCGGTGGATCGTGCCAGCGAAGTACCGCTGCACCGGCAGGTGTACCTGGGCATCCGCCGCCTAGTTCTTACAGGCCGCCTGAGGCCAGGCTCACGTTTGCCATCTACGCGTCATCTGGCGAGTGACTTGCATCTTTCTCGCGCGACTGTACTGGACGCCTTCGAACAATTGATCTTTGAGGGGTATCTCGAAGGGAAAGTCGGGTCGGGCACTAGGGTTTCCTCACACATTCCTCGTGATGTGCACTCACTTGCATCCGCTACGCAGCAGAGTCCAATACCCACCGTCCGTCGCAAGCCACGAATTGCAAGACGCGCCTTAGCGCATTCCGCCAGAGGCTGGCGGCTACGCCAGCCCGACCGTTTCGGCCAGGCCTGCCCGACATCGCCAGCCTGCCACTTGACCTCTGGTCACGGCTGACCGCCAAGCACTGGCGACGGGCAGCGGATCAGCTTTATGAACACGCCGATTCTTTGGGTTACCTCCCGCTGCGGAAAGCCATCTGCGACTACGTCTCAAGGTCGCGCGCCGTTCGCAGTGACCCCGATCAAGTGATAATCACGACTGGGGCGCAACAGGCGTTGTATCTCTGTGCGAAAACGCTGCTCGATCCCGGCGAATCGGTCTGGATGGAAGATCCGGGGTACCCCCGCGCGAGAGTGGCATTTAAGAGCGCGCAACTGACTGTCATACCAATTCCGGTGGATTCCGAGGGGCTGAATTCGGCTGCCAGTCCGGAGAAACGCTCGGCACCTCAAATGATCTACGTGACACCCTCTTTTCAATGTCCTCTCGGCTACACGATGACCCTCGAAAGACGTTTTGATCTTCTCCGCGTTGCCGCACGAAACAATGCATGGATTCTGGAAGACGACTATTTCAGTGAATTTCGTCATGGCACGAGCCCCGTGGCAAGCCTGCAGAGCCTCGACCGCAACGAACGCGTCCTCTACATCGGAAATTTCAGCAAGAACGTGGTTCCATTCCTCAGAATCGGGTTCTTGATTGCTCCAAAGTCCATTGTCCACACGCTAAAGATGGGTCGCACTTCCGTGAGCCGCCAGCCACCTGGGATCGACCAAGCCGCTTTGGCTGAATTCATCGCTGATGGACATCTAGAGCGGCACATCAGGGTGACACTTCAGATCTATCGTGAGCGATACGAAGCGCTCGTCAATGCAATCCGACAGTACGGTGCCGGAGTGCTCGAAGTCTCGGAAAATGGTGGCATCGGTATGTACCTCGTCGCATGGCTTCCATTGGGAGTTGACGATCGAGTTGCTGCCCGAATCGCATCTGCTGCTGGAGTGGATACCGTTCCACTTTCCAACTTCGCTTTACGCAAATTACGTCGCACCGGTCTGGTGCTTGGCTACAGCGCTTACGAAACAAGAATGATTCGTGTAGCAGCCCAGAGACTCTGCAACGCTTTGTTGCGCATGCGGTCAGCAACGAGCCAAATTAAATGACTTCCTTGGACGCACACGCTTGTCTTTGGCGGGGGGATTTCTGGTCCGGGGCAAGCATCAATGACATAAGTGCTGCTCATTTGGAGAGGTCGCGCTGGTCACGCGGCACTCTCAAAATATGTGCGTTGCCGATTACGGAAAACTACCCCTGGCCGGTATTGGTGAGCTGCTGAGCGCAGGGTCGCTCGTCTCGTTATCGAAACGAGCGACGGCGACGATGGGCATCGAGGCTCTCTTGGCACGCACGCGCAACTGGTGGCCACCAACGAAAGCCAATGCCAGCAGCAATAGCATCACGACCGTCTGCACAGAAACGCGCGATGGGCGAGCGCTGCGCGGCGACACAGGTTCGCTATTCCTGGCCGGTTCCTCTATCGCTTCCGCTGGCGCGATGAATTGGTATCCGAGCTTTGGAATCGTACGAATGTAGCGAGGGCTGGAAGGATCATCGCCCAGTGCCGAGCGTACCTGCGCTATGCAGAAGTTCAGGCCGCCGTCGAAGTCCACGAAGGTGCTGTCGCCCCATACGCAGTGTCGGAGCTCGTCGCGGGAGACGATCAGCAGCACGGTGGAGAACCGCAAAAGCAGCTTCCCCCTCTTCACCTTTCTTGCTCATCACAGTTGGCGAGGAATTCCTGCACACAACGCGCGTTACGCCTCCCCGTCACAATCGAAGAGCAAGAAACCGCAAGTGTGAATGCCGGACAAACATCGACAATTCGATGTTCTTCTGAATGGAGGTTTGCCGCATTATGCGCAAAATTCCAACCGGCAGCATGCTAATTGGCTTTGTTGAATTGTCAGTGCTGGTCGTTTGTGCTCTTGCTGCTACGGAGTCGCACAGGGACCTCTCTCCGCGAGAGGCCATGATTAGTGTCTTGGGATCGCCGAATCCCAATCCGTCGCTTGGCGAAGAAGCGCAAACATTTGATCGACTCATCGGCAGTTGGGACGCCGATTTCGGCTTTCCACAAGTGGACGGCACCGTCCGCCACAAGAAGGGCGAGTTGCATTTCGGTTGGGTCATGGACGGCCATGCCATACAGGATCTGTGGATCGGTTATCCGACCGAGGAGCAAAAGGAACGCACGATTGGAACGACCTTTCGCTTCTTCGACACAAAATTGAAACAGTGGCGCATCGTCTTCATCAACCCACAGTACAACTATGTGGTCACGACGCAAGGCGGTCGCGAGGGTGATCGCATTGTCCTGCGCGGCTTGGACTCCGACGGGCTTCCGATACGCTGGACGTTCCGTGACATCACACCGCAGTCTTTCCATTGGCAGGGCGAGAAATCGCATGATGGCGGAAAGAGCTGGGTGCTCGAAGAAGATCATCACATGAAGCGACGCGCCGGATAGCAGTAAGGGTCGCGCAAGGGAAATCTGTCATGAGTACCAGCGAAGCGATCGTTGAGCTTCTCCTGTTCGCGGTCCCCGCGCTTTTGCTGCTCTTGATCCATTCTCCCGCGCGGAGCGAAGAGTCAGACTGATGTATGCGCCGCACTTCGCCGCCGCTCTCGCTATAAAGGGCAGGACTCCTGAGGCGCCGCTATGGGCGCTGCTCATCGGAGCTTTTGTTCCCGACCTGCTGTGGATTACGCTTGCGCGGATCGGCATTGAGCCGGCGCAAACGTCGAATTTCTTCGACGATTGGTCGCACTCCCTGATTTCTGTCGGCGTTTTGGCCACTCTGTATGCGGTGCTCTTCTGGCCCAAAGGCAGGCTCGTATGTTCCGCCATTTGGCTCGCGGTGTTCTCCCATTTCGTGCTAGATTTCCCGGTCCATCCAA
>QHZR01000399.1 GCA_003224755.1 Acidobacteriota bacterium | reverse complement strand
GGTTTCCGCGCACTATGAGTTCCGGCATTCACTTTATCGCGAAGTTTTGTATCGACGGCTCTCCGAAGTTACCCGATCGAGACTTCACCTGCTGCTGGCACAAAGGCTCAAGGCATTTTGCGATCCCTGCGAACAGGAGCTGGCCACCGAGCTTGCCTTGCACTTCGAGGGAGGGCATGACTACGAGCAGGCCATTCATTATTTGCTCCTTGCGGCCGACAATGCCGTAGGGCGATTCGCCTATCGTGATTGCGTCGAGATACTACACCATGCCCACGAACTAATACTGAAGCTCACTCCCTCACTTCGAGCCGAGTTAGAAGTCCGAATCCTTGAATGTATGGGCGATGCCCATTTCGCCCTGGGCGCCCTGGCCCAGTCCGCCCAGACCTACGCGGCCGCGGCGACCCGAGCGCAGCAAGCTGGCCTGAAGAAAGCTCAAATGCACGCGCTAACCTCCGCAATGTATCCGCTCGGCTTCATTGGTCCAGAACAAGGTGTTGCCGCAATGGAAGAGGCCGTGAAGATCAGCATGAGTGTTGACGACCCGCCGCGTCTGGCGCTGACACAAATGCTGGCCGCAGGTTTTCGGCTGGTGTTCGACTCCTGGAGCCAAATGCATGCAGAACGGTGTACGTCCGCTTACGAAACGCTCGTCCGTCTGCGTCCTTCAGAGTTGGATCCCTATCACGGAATTGTATACGCACATATTTTAATGCTTACAGGCAATTACGGCGAAGCATTGGATTTATGCGAACGCAGCGTATCCGAAGCCAGCGCATCCGGGGTGGGCCAAGTAGTGAATTTTCTGGCGCACTTTGGTGCCCTGAGCGCAAAGACAAGCGCCCTTATGCGCACAGGGCAACTTGGCAAAGTGTTGCAGATTACTAAAGCCGAAAGAACATCTCCGGATGAGAATTGGCCGCTCTATTGGCTGCTTAGTTTCCGCGAAGCATGGCTTCGCACCCTGGCTTTCGATTTCGAGGGTGCACGGCGAATTTGCCAAGCGAGCTGTAATGCGGCAGGAGAGTATCCGGACGAACAGTCTCACGCGATTGATCAGATGGCCGCAGGAAATCTAGCGCTCCACGAAGGGAAATACTCTCAAGCGCTTGAACATTTCAGGCACGTACAGGACCTTGACGTTCATACAAAATTTTACCTGCATTGGGAGTGGCGTATGATGGCGCGGCTCGAATCGAGCAATGCCTGGCTCCTGTTGGGAAATATCGTGAACGCACGCACTGCAGCCGACGGTTTTCTGGAGTCTGCGCTGTCCACTGCCGATCCCCATCTGCAAGCGCTCGCCTGGGATCTGAAGGCGCGCGCAGCCCTCGCCGACAGTGATTTGCAGGGCGCGCGGGAATCCATTCAGGAAGCCCTCGCGATCGTTGATAAGTTTCAATCCGTCGTCGCGGCCTGGCAAGTCTATGCAAGCGCCTGGCAGATACACCGTCAGCTCAAGGAAAACAAAATCGCGGAAGCTTATCGCGAGCATGCCGAAGCCTGCATCCTCAAAATTGCCGATTCCTTCGCGCCCGACGAACCGCTTCGCACAACGTTCCTCGCCGCCGCTCCCGTCCGACGGGTCTTGGGCAAAAGAGTCGTGAACAAGGCCACGCGTCTACATCACGCGTCAGCATAGGTTAGCAGCCCGTGGTACAAGTGGCACTCCAGATTAGAACGTCCCTCTCTCATGATGAAGAACATTTCCTTTGAAGATTCAGTGGAAACCGATATTAGTTTGTCGTTCGCCTGGAGCTGGCGGGCCGAGTTAAGGAACTGGGACGATCCGCCCGCCCATTTCCAACTCGATGGCCCATTTGCCAGCGGTGTGTGGGGAACGACCGTGCTTCCTGGACAGGAGCCCCTGCGCTGGCGCATCCGTGAAGTTCGGCTCGACAGGTCGTTCATCATTGAGATGCCACTCGACCGAGCGGTTCTGACGTTTGAGTGGTCGTTTGAAGGCCTGTCGCCCGGCCGAACACGAATTACGCAACGCACTATCCTGTCGGGCGACAACGGTACCGCATATGCGCCTCAAGTGCGCGACAGTTTCGGGAAATTCGGCCAATCCGCGATGCGGTGTCGCATGCGCGAATCACGGTCAATCCCGATCAATGAGGACGAAATAAAAACCACCTGCCACAAGTGTCTCTGCGCTTTTTCAGATAATCGCGGCCAACCGCGATCAAACCAAGCATTCGCTCTCGACCGAACGCTTGAGAAGGTATTGCCGATTAGGTTCGCGGAAGTTGTTGAATGGGCAGTTCTTCTGGGGAACGTGTCTAGAATTAAGAAATGTCATAAAAACGTAATGCCACGTCTGCATTTCCGGGTCGCAGGATACTTTTTAGCGGCTGCAGAACGCGCATTCTGACTTCGAGACTTGGTCGACCATTCGGTCTGTAACCGGAGGTTTGGCTTGGCTGCGTAACTAGAGCGTCTGTCTCCCAAGCAGGTGTGCGTTTGTTTTCGCGTTAGCCGTCCTGTTGCTTTTTCCACTTCCCATCTAGAGAATCGCCCTCACGACACCGCCATCTACTCGCAGCGCTGCCCCGTTCGTCGCCGAGGATAGCTGCCCAGCCACGTAGGTCGCCATCGCCGCAACTTCGTCGACAGTGGCAAAACGCTTCAGAAGGGATGATGGCCGCGCATGTTCAAAGAAATCGTGCTCCATCTCTTTTTTCGACTTATTCTGCTGCTTCGCCATCGCCTCAACAAATCCGCTCACACCTTCCGACTCCGTCGGCCCGGCAAGAATAGTGTTTATCGTTACGCCGGTTCCAGCCACCGACTCTGCGATCCCGCGCGCCACGGCAATCTGTGCAGTCTTTGTCATTCCGTAGTGCACCATTTCCGCCGGAATTTGCACTCCCGATTCGCTCGAAATGAATAGGATACGGCCCCAGTTCCGTTTCAGCATGCCCGCGAGATAGTGTCGCGAGAGCCGCACTCCGCTCATTACATTTATCTCGAAAAATCGGTACCCTGCATCGGGGATCTCCGCAAACGGTTTAGGCTCGAAAATGCCCACATTGTTCACCAGCACATCCACAGCGGGAAGTTTCGCAATCACCGTCTCTGCGCCGGCTAAACCTGAAAAGTCCGCCGTAACGCCATCAACCTTAGTCGATGCTGCACTCGATCGGATTGCCGCCACTGCTGCATCCACGCGGACTTGCGTGCGTCCGTTCACGTAGACGTGCGCGCCTTCGCTCGCAAGTGACTTGGCGATCGCAAAACCGATCCCTGCCGTCGATCCCGTTACTAAAGCGATTTTTCCAGTGAGTTTTAGATCCACATCATCCTCCCATGGATCTTTGATTGCCCGTTGAGGGCGTTCGTCACGTAGTTGGTTCTGCTTTAGTAGCTAAATGTCGGTCTTCGCTGGTTTCCCATTTGATCCACTTGAGATCGAGTACAAAGATCGAGTAGAAGACTGGGACCAAGAGCAAAGTGATGAAGGTAGCGACGGCAAGTCCGCCGATCTGGGCGTAGCACAGGGGTTTCCAGAGCGGGCCACCTTCCAGTGCGAGAGGAAACAACGCAAGGATAGTTGCGGCCACAGTGATCATCACGGGTCGAATGCGCTCAATGCCGGCATCGGGAAGCGCGCGCTCCAGCGGCTCCCCCT
>QHZR01000088.1 GCA_003224755.1 Acidobacteriota bacterium | reverse complement strand
CATCTCACGGCGGACGAGTGCCAAGCTGGTCCTTCGCGCCCAGCATGATCAACGCAACGCCTCGAATCGCTACTTGATGCCTTGGATGGCCAATGGGAAGACCGGCTCCATCACGGAAGCGCCGCCATCAACGTACAGCAGCTGGCCGGTAATGAAGCTCGCCTGGTCGGTGCAGAGGAGAACCACGGCGTTGCCGATGTCGGCTGGCAGCCCCAGGCGCCTCATGGGGGTCCAGCCGCTCTCGTGCCAGTCCTTGATCATCTGGAACACCTGGGGCGGCAGCCCGCTGAGGACGCTGTCGTCGCAGGCGCCTGGACTGATGATGTTCACCGTTATGCCCTTCTGGGCGAGAGCGACCGCGAAATAACGAGCCAGCGCCTCCTTCGCGGCTTTCGCTGAGCCCATGGCGACCCAAGGCTGCCAGCTGCCGGTTTGCCCGCCGGGCGCATAGGTGATGGCGATGATCCGGCCGTTCTTGCCCATCATCGGCACCGCTGCGCGGACCGCAACCAGGAACTCCGTCGCTTGGGTGTCAAACGTCGCCTGCCATGCCTCCAGCGGGATCTCCATTGGTTCCGCGTAGAAGCCTGTGGCGAGCGTAGCCCTGGCATTGGAAACGAAGATGTCCAGGCCGCCAAATTGGGACTTGATGGTCTCGAACATGCGCTGGATGTCCGCAACCTTGCCGATATCCGCCTTGATCAACAGAGGCGCCGCACCGCGCTCTTTGAGGAGGCGAGCGGCGTCTTCGGCCGCCGCGTCGTTCTCCTTGTAGTTAATTGCAATTCTTTTCACCCCCTGCTCAGCGAGCTTCAGTGCGATTCCGCGGCCAATACCGCGTGATGCCCCTGTGATCAGAGCGGTCTGCTGCGTGAGCGTGATTGGCATGACACCCTCCCGTTCGCGTGTACGGATCGACAGCATTGATCTCGATCTCGTGTACTACATTTGCACATGTCCATGGGAAAACGCGGTGGCGACGACGAATCTTCCGACAGCCGCCAGTCACCCATTCTACGCGCGATTGAATCAGCGGCTGGCCGAGCACTACTTCGATAATTTCGTCGAAGGTCAGTGTCAACCATTCTGTGCGGAAATCATGGGACGGCCGGGCCTGCCGCCAGGCATGTACTTCCGTGAAATTGTACTGAATTAGTTCTGAACTGGTGACCTAGTTCGTGGATGGTCGCTAGCAGGAAGCTATGCCAATTCTTGATTTAATGTCACGGAGATCGCTTGCCGCCACAGATACTGAGCAACAACGCTTTTGTGCGGTTTTCGGCTTTCCAGCGATCCTCTCCCGGAGCGGCTTAACAGGAATTTGCGGACTTGATTTCAAGGTAATCTAGCCGTATATTCACGCGCAAAGTGCCTCATAGCCCCAAAAGTGATTCTGAGCGACGCCGTTACCCGAGAGTGAAGACCAAGGTACCGGTTGATCTGCACTGCCCTGGCTCCGCACCGATGCGGACATCGACTGACGAGCTCGGTCTCTGTGGATGCTACATCGAAACTATGTTCACGATCGATATCGGCACGAATCTTGATTTGGTGTTTTCGCTCAAAGGAGGACCGATCAGGGCTAAAGGTATCGTAGCGACGAAATATCCTCAAGTTGGGAACGGGATTGATTTCATCGAGATGGATCCTGAGGATCGGCTGAAGCTAAGCGAATCTATTTTGGACTTGGAACAACACCAGAAATGAACTCGCCGGAGGTTTGCTGGCGTTGGTATTTCTTACCGAACATAGTTGCTCAGACAGCACACCAAATATTACAGTGCCGTGTTTGACGGAACCCGCGGGGATTACGAGTGTGGCGATTCCTGAGTTGAGGATGGTTCGCAGGAAGAGTATGCTGACAACCTAACGGCTCGAAACAAGCTCTCAGCTTGCCCTCTCAGACGGAACGCCCTTCCAAGGAGGTCCTGTTGTGAAACCCTCAAATTCAGTGGTTCGTACCGCAGTGTTCGCGAGTTTTGTGTTCTTGGCAGGAAGTGCAGCCTTCGGACAAAGCAATGTATGTTCAGCCACCGCACGCGGCGCCTTGCGCTCCTGTCAGGCTGGAGCGCGGAGTCATTACCTGCTCGCGTTGGCAAAATGCACCAACGAGTCGGATGGGAGCGCCTGTCGTAAGCAGGCGCAAAGCCACCTGAAAGACGCGTTTGATCAGTGCAATGCGCAGCTTTCAGCGCGGCAGCAGATATGTCAGTTTTTGGGTGGAAAAGGCTGGGATCCGGAAATCAATCGCGCCAACTTTTCCACTAACATTGACAATCCTTACTTCCCCTTGAAGCCGGGAACAACCTATGAATACGAAGCCCACACGGCGGATGGTCTGATCACAAACTTTGTGAGGGTGACACACAAAACTAAAGTCATTCTAGGGGTCACCTGTGTTGAGGTGCATGACACCGTTTTCCTCAATGGACAGAAGACGGAAGACACGCTCGACTGGTATGCGCAGGACCAGGAGGGGAATGTCTGGTACTTTGGCGAGGATTCAGAGGACCTAACCAACGGCCGGGTATCGAGCCTTCAGGGATCGTGGACGGCAGGTGTTCATGGGGCAGAGCCCGGAATCATCATGGAAGCGCATCCAAAAGTGGGAGACGCTTACCGGCAGGAATTGCTGCTGAACCAAGCCGAAGATTTCGCCCGCGTGCTCAGTCTCGATAAGAGCATCAAAGTTCCGTTTGGCAGCTTTGATAATTGTCTCGAGACGACAGAAAGCAGCGGTGTGGAACCGGGCGCGGTGGAGTTCAAGTTCTACGCACCGTCGTGTTCGACAATGATGTGTCGGGGAAAGAGAAGGATTCACTTGTAAAGGTTATCACCGAGTGAGGACCAAACAAGAGAGGTATCGTAAGCTCAACGTGTGCTGCCAACGACCCTCCGACAAGGAACCGGAGGCGTGGGTCGAGCCCTGGTAACCGAATGAGTTACTGCGCGGCTATTCATTTGTAATGTTACCTTGTAGCAGGACATGACACTCGGCTGAGCCTGAGTGTAGTCCGAAAGTTTTTTTCTCTGTGCTTGAGAGGTCCCTGAGCGGATCTGCTGGGTACAGAGGGACTCCAAATCAGTTTTGAGTACGAAATCGCTACCGCTGCTTCAAGCAGTAGAGAGGACACATGTCTCTTCGGAGCCGCAGGCGCAGAACCGAAAAGTTAGAGGAGCGCGTTAGAACGAAATTGGCCGGGATCGATCTACCGAGCGCTGCGTCACAAGAACGACTCGAGGAGGAAGAATGTCCCTTGCAGACCGCCGGCGTAGAACCCAAAAGCTAGAAGAGCGCGTGAACAAGAAATTCGCCGAGACTGATTTGCCGAGCAGTAGGCAGGAACGCGTCATTGAAGCCACGCGAAACCCTTTCACCTGGGTCACGAAATACACGAAAACGTGGAACGAACACTGGGTGGAGGAAAACCGTCCGGAACCTTCTGAGCACTTTCCACCCTACGAATACTTTCAAGACATCTTCGACCTCATTGACGAGTGCCGAGTTAACTTTTTTGAGAAGTCTCGGGACTTGATGATTTCTTGGGCATGCGTGGCTTACTTGACCTTCCATGCCATGAAGACACCGTCCCGCGGTGTGCTGATGCAAACACAGAAAGAAGACAAGGTAATCCAGCTCATCGAGTACGCGAAGTGCCTTTATAGAATGCAGCCACAATGGTTGCGGGAAGCCTTTCCTCTGACGAAGCCCATTGAGAATCAGCCCGCCCTCAAATTGGAGTTTGCGAATGGCAGCTACCTGGCGGGTATTCCCGGCGGGGCCGATCAGATCCGGTCGTACCATCCGTGGTCCTACTTGAACGACGAATCCTCGTTTCAGCCGGAGGCTGGGGAATCCTACAACCAGGCACTGGCGGTGGTGAGTGGGAAAATTATTTTCAACTCGTCATCCGGACCGGGCTGGTATGCCGACGTGCGGCACGACATCATTCGAAGCGAGGAAGAATGAGCAAAGCTAAGGTGGCGGTACGAAAGACCGAGGAATTACCTCCGCAGACCCCCGTCGAAATTCGTCGCGGGGTGACCACGCGAAGGACGCAGGGCGGCATTCAAGTAACCCGATTTCACTATTCCGCTCACCCCGAGCGCGATCCCGAAACTCATCCGGAGTGGAAGGCCGGCGAACGCAAGCTCTATACCTCCGAAGCTTCCTGGCAGCGCGAGCAGGAAATCGTCGACGAGGCCGGCGGCGGCGAGCTGGTGTTTGCCGACACTCTTCTCACTTACTGGGACAAGATCGTCATCACTTCCCCAGAGTGGCGCCCAGACAAGAACTGGCGGGTCGAGGCTGGCTTCGATCATGGCAAGACCAACCCCACCGCGCTTGAACGCTGCTACATCGACTACCAGGGAACCATCATCTTCTGCGGCGAGTACTACCAGCCCGGAAAGGAAATCTGGCAGCACGCGCCTGAGCTTTTCAAGATGTCCGACATTCGCAAGGTGGCCGCCTGCTACGCCGATCCCACCATCTTCGACATGACGCTGCAGCAGAGCCAGCGGCCGGGACAGGCGGCGGAGCGCGCGAAATCGTTCAACGAACTCTACGTCGAGCAGGGGGTGGCGATCTTCAGTCCCTTCGTCATGGACCGCTCCGACGTGAGTTTTGCCGGCCGCTTGATGTCGCATTGGGCGAACCTGGACGAGCGCGAGCCTTCAGTCAAGATTGTCTGCCGGAATTACTCCGAGAAGCCCCAGCCCGGCCTGCACAATTGGGACTGCCCGAACCTGCTGTGGGAACTGATGCGCACCCGGCGGACGAAACTGACTGCGCAGCAGTTGCTCTCACGGAACGCGGCAGAAGCCATCGTAGACAAAGACAACCACGCCCGCGACGCGATGAAATACGTGCTCATGTCGCAGCCGGAGCCTTCGGTTAAGACAATCGAGCAACGCGCGGCCGACGCGGTAAAGCCGCTGATTGAAGCCGGCGATCTAACCTCCGCCGTCATCCGCCACCAGCAGATTATCGAAGAAGAGCAATACCGGAGTCAGCCGGTGCGCTTGGGACGACATGTCCCCGCCCGGAATGGAAGCAGAAGAGGGTTTTACTAATTCTATTTAGAACGTCGGCGCCTCAAGAAATTAAGGCAGTAAACAAAAACTCAAAAGAAGGGAAGAAAACACAATGTCAACGCAAGTTACGGGTGAAGATACTCTACCATCGGACAACGATGGTCGCTGTCAGGGGACCAACAAACAAGGAAAGCCGTGTGGCGCGCGTGCAATGGAAGGTGGCTACTGCTATTTGCACGCGCATCCCGAGATGGCGGCGCAACTCGGCCGCGCTGGGGGAAGACAGAATCGGCATGCGGTTGACGGTGTTTCCATTCCGTTGCCGGCTCTCGATAGCGCTCCGGGAGTCAAAGCGGCGATCGCCCACGTAATCGCTGATGTGCACGCGAAGCGGTTACATCCGAGAATCGCCACAAGTGTTGCACCGCTATTCAATACCCTACTGCGCGCGCTGGACACAGAGGAGCAGGAGGAAAGGTTAAGGAGTGCTGGAGGAGAAATTTAAGAAACTGGAAAATGAAGCCGGAGAGCGGTTCTCAGCTCGTACAGTAGCCTCCGCCGGCTCAGGGTCGAGCGGTTGAACGCTGACTACTGCTTCGCTGGCGCGGATTCGTACATAAGAGACCGCTTTAGACCGCTTAAGCAGTAAATTGAGAGCAGCGGTCGTCCCGAAAAAATAAGGTTGTGGTTTCTAAAGTCGCGCCAACTAACTTTAACAAGAGCCGGTTGAGTGCAGGTCTTTACTAGCGTTGCGATGCTTTGACTAGTCTGCAGATGTCTGCACTGTTTTTGTCAAAATCGAAAAGTGTCAGCCAAGTTTCTTGGTTCGGGCAACTTCTGGCAGTCCAAGGAGGGGGCAAGTGGGTGTTCCGTCCAGCGCAGCTCAACAACCAGCCGGTCGCGGTGAAAGTGTTGATAGGGATTCCGCTTTAGTTCTTGGCATGTTCGTTGTTTAGGTGCCGTGTTGAGCCGAATGGCAATGGCGAGGTGATCAGGTTCTCTTCTAGGGCGCTTCCGGCTCGACTGCGAAACGGATCGTCTTGGCTTGGATCAGAGGAAAGGTTTCGGGGGCAAAACCTCAAATAACCCACGCCGTCCATTCGAAAGCCTCGCCGCACTGCTTGAAAAGAGGGAATGGGCTTGGGTTGGATGAGAGGAAAGCTTGCTGGCCAAAAGGTGCGGAAATCGCCTTTTTTCCCGGAGCGGTAGAAATCCAAGAGGTAAATCTGGTCGCACTGGCTATAGGCCGAGAACCATTCGTCCGCGTCTGCGATTCCGGCCTGGTGCAGCATGGCAAGTCCGTAGCTCGCTGCTTCGTTCTCGTAGGCCAGAATGGCGGTGAATAGGCCTTCGTCAACGGGAGGCTGATACTTTCTTCCGATTTCGAAAGCGCCCGGATCCGTGTTCCACTGGACTGTGTGGCCGAACAAGTGCGCCAGCAAGAAGAGCCGCTGCTCCGGTGTGACTGCGTAGTCGATGTGGATTTCCAGGCCATCCGGGTCGCCGGTCAGAGGGTCGGGAATATCCCTAGTCACCACTCGGATGCCATAGCGGGTCTTTAAGTGTGTCTCTAACTTTTGGCAATCGTCTGCAAATCGTATTGACATCGATTCGGGGATAGAAACTCAACTAGCGGGAAACCGTACGATCAGCCTTGGACTTCTTTTTCCGCTTCGTGCAAAGGTCTTCAAGCAAGTATTTCAGGGAAGCGCACTCCTGAATTACAGCTTCGATTTTGGGGATCGTTCGTCGCAGTTCATTATCTTCTACAACTCCATCGGCCAGGGTGCCGGCAACACTCTCTAATGCCTCGCCTACCTCCTTAATAAGATGGGACACCGCGACCAGTTCTTTTTCAAGAGTGATATGCGGTTCCGGAATCTTGAACGCGACGCGTCCCGCCTGACTCTCTAAAAAGTCCAGCACTTCGTAATTCCCAAGCAGGCTGCACATCCTAGGGAGCAAGTTCGCTGGTACAGGACGATCTCCCCTTAGCCAGTACATGAGTGAACGGTAGTTGGTTCCGAGTTGCTGCGCCAGCAGTCGGATATCGTATTCCGCTGTTGTATCTACAACTCGGCTCAGAATCGAAGCGAGGTCATCTCCAGGCACGATCGTCCTCGTTTTGAAAGTTCCTGTTCAATTTTGTGTTCATTTTGAACAATAAAGATGCTCATTGTAGCTGAATTGCACCGCCTCACAGGTACGTTTACATTACTGGCGACGAGAGGCTAATGCGGCCGCCTAATGGCGAAAATGCAAAGGAGTTCTGGACGGCGCGGAAGTAGATGAAAACAAATTGACTAGCCGGGTGCGACCATGTAGTTTTCAGTCACAATTCTCTATAGTATTGAGGGTCGCATTCACTGACGCAACATTGGCGGTTGTCGCGCTGGAGGCCAGATGACCAAGAAGTGGTACAACTATTTCGTTTCCGTGGATGATGCCAACAGCGCCGGCACGAGCTCATCGAGCGTTAGTGGCCGCGGTGCAAGTTCGACAAATGCTGCTCAGAGTGTTGCCGAAATCGCTTCCAGTGTGGCTGCCGAACCGACGTTCACCACACCAGTTTCCGATCCCAATTCTTTCGAAGAGATTTATAGAGCTGCCGAAATTCCGGCAGCCCCGCAAGGTTATTCAATATTAAAAGTCGCACAAATGCTTGAAAGTGAGCACATTCGGAATCTGCCTTCGGATGTGAAAAAGTCCTCTGTCCTGGTTGCGCTAGATGCTGCCGGAACCGACATCAAGGATGTCATACTGGACGCTGTCCGGCGAGACCGGGCTCTGGATACTTATGAACGGGTGCAGCAACGCTCAGTTGAAGAGTTGGAATCGCGTAAGACCAAAGAGAACGGTCAAATCCAGGGTGAGATCGATAAGTATTTAACGGAGCAGCGAGCGAAGATGCAAAGCAATAGCGACGAAGTCGCTCGCGAGAAAGAACGCTTTTCTGGTTGGCGATTGAAGAAGCAACAAGAAGAAAAGAAGATTGCCGACGCGGTCGGGTACTTTGTCAGTGAGAATCCGATCACCACAGGAGCGGTGTCAGCGCAACCACCTGTGTCCAAAACAGCGCAGCGGTCCTGAAGAGGAGGAGTTTATGTGGCAACGGTTCAGCAGGATGATCCGGTCGTTCGTGGGTTTCTTCATTTCAGTAGCGGAAGACCCTGAACTCATCCTTCAGCAAAATATTCGCGACATGAATGACCAGGTGCCCCGGATGAACGAGAGCATAGCCATGGTCAAGGCGAATGTGACGCTGCTTGAAAAAGAAGAAGCCAAATACAAGGACGACATGGCTAACCTGACCGCGAAGGTGAAAGCTGCGATTCAGGCCAATCGCGATGATCTGGCCGGCAGTTTCGCAGCCCAATTGGAGCAGACGAAGAGCGCACTGGCCAGGACGCAGGGTCAACTCGGCAACGCGCGAGCGGCTTTCGATAAGGCAATGACCGTAAAACAAGCCTTCATGCGAGAAAAGGAACGCAAGACGCAGGAGGCTCTGAATGCTATCGCCGACTATCGACGCGCTCAATGGCAAAAGAAAGTCGCCGACGCTATGGAACAATTCGAGGTGGCTGGGATCAGCCAGACTCACGACGAGATGGTGCGCAAGATCGAAGAGATGACCGCAGTCAACGAAGCGCGCATGGATATGGCAATGAGCAACGTGGATCAGCAGAAGATCAAAATCGAGGACGAAGCGCAGAAGCTCCAGGCCAGTGAACTGGTGAAGCAGTTCAAGATCGAGATGGGCTTGGCACCGGCGCAAGCATCTCCTACATCTGGTGCAGCCGAGAAGACCATTGCTGCCAAGGAGCCACAGCGGACTTCCTGAAGTGGATCGGATGTGCACCAAGCTCTACAAAGTAATTTTGAGTGAAGCAGGGCCTGCATAGAACGGGCGCAGGAGAGGGAGGAAGCACTATGGCAATGAAGATTGAAAAGGGCGGATGGGTTCTCATTTTCCTCATTGGGGCGCTGCTGGTCGGTTACAGCCTGAACCGATACGGCGTTATAGACCTTGGCAAGTTCGGCGGCCACAGTTCTTCCGGCGGCGAGACACTGGATGCGTCGAAGCCTCTGCTGATCCCTACGTCTTCAACCAGCGACGATGCTGAGATCCGGGTGCGCGTCAATGTGTGGGTCGGGTGCGTCGGCGGCCTGGTGGCCAATGGCGGACTCGACACCGTTTCAGATTCCATTTATAGCAAGAAAGGGCTGAAGGTTTCCTTCAAGATCATTGACGACTGGACGGAAGGCGCCTCGGCGCTGGCCACCAACAACGTCGATGTAATGCTGACGACGGCTGATGTTTATGCCAAAGACTACGCGCAATTCAAAGAGAGGGGATTCGGTTCCCATGCTTTCCTGATGGTGGATTGGTCACGTGGCGCCGATGGCGTGATCGGCAAGCAGGGAATCAATAGCATTGAAGACCTGGCTGGAAAGACAGTTGCATTCGCGCCCTATACGCCATCGCATTTTTTGCTCTGGAATGGTTTGAAGACATCGGGCCTCGGCACCGACCAACGCAACGAAATTTTTAATAAAGCAGTTCACACTAAGGACGGCATCGAGCCGGCTACTCTATTTGCTCAAGAAAAAGTTGATGCCGCCGTGGCCTGGGACCCGGACATGAGCGACGCTGTCGGCAAGCGCCCGGGCTCCAAGAAAATATATGACACCAGAATTGCCAATCGCTTGGTCGCCGACATTCTGGTCGTGAGTGACAGTTTTTCGGCGAAGCACCCGCAGACTCTGCTTAAATTCGCCCAAGGCTGGCTGGAAGGCGTGGAGTTCATTAAGACGCAGCCGGACCGTGCTTATAACCTGATTGGCACGGTCAAGGACTTCAACATTCCATCTGACTTGGCGAAAACCATGCTCGGCGGAGTCAAACTTGCCGACTATGCCGACAATCGCTCTTTCATGGGAGCCGCCGGATCGAATTCTGATTACAACAATATTTTTCAGATGGCGCAGGACATGTATCGCGAAGCTCGCGTTATCAAACACACAAACAATGCGGAGGACAGCCTCGATCGCCGCTACGTCGAGAAGCTTTCCGACAGTTTCTCCATGACGTCAAGCGAGGCGCCGATCGAATATAGGCAGCCTTCAAAAGGCGCCACGCCGCTGGCAACTCAGCACCGTTCCATTTACTTCGATCCCAACTCGGCCAGCATGAGTCTGGATTCGCGGGCGATTGTAGATGAGCTGGCAAACACCATGCGTGCGTATGAAAACACAGTGGTGGATATAGAAGGGAATACAGATTCCACCGGTTCGCGGGGCTACAACATTCAGCTTTCACATCAGCGCGCGGATGCCGTGCGCGACTACTTGATCCAAAAGTATGGATTTCCCTCGGGACGTTTGCGAACCGCCGGTAATGGTCCCGACAAGCCCCTTGATTCGAACGCAAGCGCCGAAGGACGCGAGAAGAATCGGCGCACCGACATTAAGGTTTACGCAAATCCAGCGAGCTGACGTGATGCCTCATGAGTAATTTGTTCAGCATTCGAAAAGAAATTTCTCCGCGGGCTAGAATCGCTCTGGCGTTTCTGAGTTGGAGCGTCATTATCCTGCTATGGATTGGTCTCACCCATTGGGAAATTCTGCCTCCGTTCTCGCTTCCCAAACCCATGGGCGTACTCCGCGCGTTCGGCAAGCTGTGGACCGAGTACGACCTTCTCGGCAATGTGATGGAAAGCTGGTGGCGAATCGCGCAGGCATTTTTCTGGTGCGCAGTCGTCGCGATTCCGCTGGGCATCCTGATGGCGAGCTTCCGTTGGCTATTTGAACTGATCAATCCCATTGCTGCTCCCATGCGGGCCATGCCACTGACTGCCTTTCTTCCCGCATTCATTGCCCTGTTCGGTATGGACGAGACGATGAAAGTGGCTTTCCTCTGGTTCGGTATGTTTTTCTACCTACTGGCAGTGGTCGTCGAGGAAGCGAATCGCGTGGACAATGCTCTTCTCGAAACCGCATATACGTTAGGTGCGAAGCAGCGTCACGCGTTATGGCTAATCTTCCGCGCATCCTTTCCTGCGATCTTTTCTTCGTTCAGAATTCTCTACGATATCGGCTGGACGTACGTGATTTTGGCTGAAATGGTCAATGCCCGGAAAGGGGTCGGGTACATGGTTGAAGCAGCCCGCAAGGTGCTCGATTTCGAGCGGGTTTACGCTGGTATCATCGCCATCGGCATCGCTGCTTTCCTGTTTCGATTCCTGCTGACTTTTCTTGAGAGCAAGCTATTTCCCTGGCGAAAAGCTGCTTCTGCGTTTTCGGGAGGAGCCGCCGCCGTTCCCAGTGCAAGCGTGCACTTGAAGGCGGCCAAGCATGGAGCCTAAGAAGTCAAAAATCACGGTCAAGAACGTTTGCCGATGCTTCGCCTCACCAAAGGGTGAACGGATTGACGCGCTCGAAAACATCAATCTGCAGATAGAAGATGCTTATTCGCGCGAGGGCCGCGACATCGGAGAGTTTCGCGTGCTGTTGGGGCCATCAGGATGCGGAAAATCCACGCTGCTGCGCCTGATTGCCGGACTGGATCAGCCCGACAGCGGCGAAGTGCTGGTGAATGACCAGCCAGTCCACAAGCCTGGCAAGGATCGGGGCATGGTGTTTCAAAAATACACATCATTCCCCTGGTTAACGGTCGCTGATAATATTGCTTACGGTCTGAAGATCAACGGGGTTGCTGCGGAAAAGCGTAGGGAGACTGTGGCGCAGTTGGTCCAGGCAGTTGGGCTTGCGGGCTTCGAACAGTCGTATCCGGAAACGCTTTCCGGCGGTATGCAGCAGCGAGTTGCGATCGCGCGCACGTTGGCGCTTCGTCCCTCGGTAATCCTGATGGACGAGCCATTCGGCGCGCTCGATGCTCAAACTCGCAGTGAAATGCAGCAATTGCTCTTGCGGGTGTGGGATGAGACTGCCAGCACCATTCTGTTTGTGACGCATGATGTGGAAGAGGCGATTTACCTGGCGGATCGAATTTTCATTATGAGTGCCCACCCAGGGACAATTATCGAAGATGTCCAGGTGCCGTTCGACCGTCCGCGCGACCTGAGTTTGAAGCAGCGCAATGAATTTCACGAGCTGCAGAATTATGTTCTCGGATGCCTCCGTCGCGCTCCCGGCAGCGGACAGGTGCGAGTGAGTGTCTAGATGGCATCCCCCGGCTTCCAGAACCAGCCAGGCCCGCCCGATCAGCAAGAGAATATCAGCTACGTAAGAGAAGCCTTTCACTTACAGTACAACTGGATCGCGTTGGCCGGGGCTGGGGCCTTTGCGCTGATCAGTGGCAGCTTCCTGCCTATCGTCCTAGCCGGCGGATTGGAATTGATGTATCTCGCCATCGTTCCGCAAAACTGGCGGTTCCAACGGCTGGTCCGTTCATGGAAACTTTCTGAACAGCAAAAACAACATCAGCAAAGGCTGAACGAGATGCTAAGGAGCTTGCCGCCTGAAATGCAGAGCCGGTACATTCATTCGGCCCAGGTCTGCAGCTCCATCCGATCCAACTTCGCGCAATTTTCTTCTACGTCGCAGATTTTTCTCGAGCAGATTGATTCTCGTTTGCAGGGGCTGTTGAACGGTTATGCCCGCCTGTTGCTGGCGGCGGCGCAGCAGCAGCTGTATATGAGGGGAACCGACCAGAATGACATCAAGCGCGAAATCGCTAATTTGCAGAAGGAGCTCAGCGCCGATCCCCCGAAGGTCCAGGAGATCAACAAGAAGCGCATTGAGATTTTGACCAAGCGTCAGGAAAAATTCGACAAAATTTGCGAGAACCGCAAGGTTGTCGATGCGCAATGCGCAGCAGTGGAAGATGTGCTGATGCTGGTGCGGGATCAGTCGGTGACCATGCGCGATCCGCAGCAGGTCAGCGAAAGACTGGATAGTCTGGTGCATGACGTAGAGCAGACCGAGCAGACGGTCCAGCAAGTCGAAGCTATTTTCAACGATCTCTCCCCGGATTTGGACGGACTGATGTCGCTTGATGACACTCCAACTTCGTCTGGACCGAGCCGAGTGAGGATTCCAAACTAGATGCCGGTAAGTTCACCCAAAACCGAGACCTACCTGGACGCGCTTCCCGCGTGGGCGCGAGAGCTTTCAGAAAAGTACTATTCACGGTCATATGCTCTGTTTCTTCTTTCGGGCAATGTGCGCGACTTGGTACAGCTCCGTGGAGCGGAGGGTACTGACTTTGTTCCGATTGAGGATTTTCTCTTCAATGCGCTCTTCGGCCAGCGCGATTTGGTACTGCACTACGACCGCGGCGGATTGAGTTTTGGTTCGTCTGACAGCCAAGCCGACTTCCGTCGCGCCCTCGAAGGATATGACAGCTTTCATGGGACCAATTATGCGCAGGGAGGCGTGCCGCGCAGTCCCGACGCAGTGCTGAATCTGCTCGACAATTATCTGCGTTTGCGGATTGCCGATGGCAGGAAAATCGGGCTGGTGATTGATTTCGCGGAAACTATTGTTCCGGCAGGCGACATGTCCAGCATGTCTGCGGAAGATCGAAATTCGCTGGTGATCCTGAAACGCTGGGCGCGCAATCCGGCATTTCTGAATGCCGACGTCACCATCTGTCTGGTATCGGAGAACCAGATCGAAGTGAACCAAGGTATAGTGCAACAACCTGGCGTGGCATCGCTCTCGATTCCGCTCCCCGAGTATTCGGAGCGTCTGGATTTTATTCGCGTACAACTCAAGAAACAGCCGCTTCCCGCAGGTTCTGACGTTAGCGATGAATCTCTCGCCAAGCTAGGCGCGGGCTTGAAACGGGTGCAGTTGCAGAGCCTGATTTCGCACGCAGTGCAGAATCGGCAGCCGCTCACTATCAAAGCTCTGACTGAACACAAGAAGGAGCTGATCGAAGCGGAATCCGGTGGGTTGCTGGAGTTTGTGCAGAGCCGGTTCGATCTGTCATTCGTGGCAGGAAACGAGCAAGCAAAACGGAAACTGCAAGATGCAGCTGCCGCCATACGGGCGGGCAATACGGACGTTCTTCCCATGGGCTATGTGATCTGTGGCCCCGTGGGAACAGGGAAAACCTTCATTACGACCTGTTTCGCGGGAGAGATCGGAATTCCGGCGGTCACGCTAAAAAATTTCCGCAGTATGTGGCAGGGAGTCACGGAAGGAAATCTGGAGAGAGTCCTAAATCTGCTCAAGGCGATGTGTCCCATCGCCGTGATCGTGGACGAAGCGGATGCTCAACTCGGCGACCGCTCCAGCTCGGGCGACAGTGGCGTGAGCAACCGCGTCTTCGCTCAAATCGCGCAGTTCATGGGCAACACTGAGCTGCGGGGCAAAGTGATTTGGTTTCTCCTCACCTGCCGTCCCGACCTGCTGCCGGTTGACTTGAAGCGTCAGGGAAGGGCTGAGGAACACATCGCCCTGTTCTATCCCGACACGACAGAAGAGCGTCTCGCACTCTTGCGCGCTATGCAAAGAAAAATTGGCATGCTTCCCTTTTCTGCGGATGTCGAAACGTTTTTTATCCAGCATTCGGGAAGCCTCTCCGGAGCAGATATCGAAGCGGTCTTGGTTCGCAGCCACATGAGGAGCAGTTTGCAGCATAAAGCCGCAGTGGATGCGGAGGACCTCAAAGCGGCACTGGAAGATTTTATTCCGCCGTCTTACCCGACAGAAATTGATTTACAGAATCTTGTGGCTGTCCTGGAATGCACCAGCAAGGGCTTGTTGCCGAAACAATACCGCGATATAGAGCGCGGTGATCTGATCCGTCGAGCCAACGAATTACTGGCATTATCGAGAAGCACTTCGGGGGGGTAGTCCGCAAGCCGACTTCGCCGCGCGCCCAAGACAAGAATTTATCGTGAAGATTTTCGTCACAGTTGAAAGGGAGGAGCTTCTATGGAAAACCGTTCGTTTACCGACGTAGGTGGAACACCGGGTGGAATTGGTGAGTTCCTGATCGGCTTCGTGATGTGCTGCATTGGGGGATATCTTATTTCCAATCAGGTGAGTGTCGTCGGCTCCTATTGGAGTTTCTACGGTGCTAACACGTTCGGAGTCACGCTGGTGCCGATGCTCTTCGGCGTTGCCATTTTGTTCTGGAATGGCAAGAGCACTATTGGATGGGTGCTTACGGCCGCAGGAGCACTCTTCATCATTGCGGGCGTGATCGCGAACATGCACATTTATTTCCAGCCGACGACCTTGTTCAACACCATGGTGATGCTGATCCTGTTGGTCGGTGGCCTCGGGTTGATCGCGCGATCAATCGCAAGTCATGAGATCAAAGGTCGCGAATAGTAGTAAAAGGGAATAGGTGGACTCGAAAATGCCTCCCTCGCACTTGCGGAGCTTAACGAGCGTGACGTGATTCCGTGCTACAGAAGTGTAGGCTGCCAGTATAGGAACTGCCTCGATTTGCCGCAGGCACCCGAGGGATCTGTGAAGACTCGGACTCCAGGCTTGGCTTCATTGAGGTTCAATATCCCTGCGGGCTCTCCCATGTTCCGGTGCTCCTGAATTGATGCGGCACAAATTTGCCGCACGCTCAACGGCGGACTACCGTTCGCAATTTGCCGGTCTACAGCGTCAAAAGAGAACAGTTCAGTTTCCTACCAGCATCTCAGTAGCGCCTGGATTGGCTCCAGCAGGCCGAACCACGAGCTCCGCTGATGGCGCACATCTGTTTTGTGCCTGAACGGATGGCCCGAAATCGAGGAAGTTAAATGATTGGCGAAGAGTTCATCCGGTTTCTCGAAATCGGCAGCATTGCCGTCCTGCTAGTTCTTCTGTTGCAGTCGATTCATTGACGAAGAGAAGTGTGGAGTCCGCGCGGAAGCGTCCACAAATTGGCGGACGGACCACCCGCAGCTAAGCTGCTTTCCAATCACCGTCTGAGCTTCGGCTGCCGACCAAATCTTGTCGAAGTCGTTCCATTTGTGTCGCTGCTTCTTTCATCTGCTCGGCATATTCGTGTCCCTGCCGTGGAAGGAACCCCCCGTAATTTTCAAGCAGCAGCCGGGAATTTGTATTTAAGGCACTGATGTTGAAACGCGCTTGACCGGAAAGAGCAGACGTTAGTTTTGCTAGCTGCGAATCGCGCACCGATAGCACTCGTCTGCTCTGGGCGGATTCTTCTGCCAACAGTCTCCCGTCGTAGCGAATCAGTGCGAACAGACATGCTGCCAGCACAAGCAAGCCAGAATTAGTGACAATGGTCACCGACAATACTTTCTTCACTCTGCTGACGAGAGCGACGACGTAATGCGGCGTGCCTGGTCCATGTAGTCCTTACCTTCGTTTGTAGCCACCAGCATGAATGAACGATGTCGATACCCCCGTTGGCGCAAATCAATCGTGCGTTCCATCTCAACCTGCTTTGACTTAACCAACGACTCGAGTTGCGACTCCAGTGATCGTTCGCCCTCCGTCCGACTAGCCAGTTTTGCCCGAAGAGTGGCGAAATCGGATTCGATCCTGTTCTTCGCGGCGGTGTAGGGTTGCAAGTACGACTGATTGCTCGTTAGCAGATATCCGCGCTGACCCGTTTCCATGTCAGTCAAATCGTTCAGGAAACCAGAGATGCTCGCCTGCATCATGGAGCTTTCCAGCGTGAGCGTCGCCATTTTCTGCATCTGTCTCAAATGATTGACAACAAGATAGGCATTCAAGGCGATACAGACGAGCAGAGCGGGGACCGCGATTTGCAGCGCACCTTTTCGAATCATATTTTTGTGCCACCTTTCATGTGATGTTCACGCTCTCCGCTGTGATTCGACTGGCTTTCGAAATCTCTAAGGCAATCTTCAGCCCGGCATCCGTGCTGGGGAGCGTTCCTTCATCTGACATGATCGAACTGGCAGCGACAGTGAAAAGCAGACCGTCCTCCTGCTTGTCGAAATAAAGCACTACCCGATTCGTTGCCATGTGCGAAACTCCTATTGATACTTTTAAGAATCATAGGCCGATTCAGCACCAGAGCGAGATTATCTCTATTGGTGCACTGCTGCTCCGTGCGATCCGACTTGCGACTCTTGCTCTTTTGATTCGGCGTAGGCGTTACCGATGAGCGCACCCTTTATCGTCAGTCTCGACCCGTCATTTCGACTGCTACGAAATGCTTCCGATAACGAAACTCCTTACTGGTTTGCGCTTACCATTGCGCCCTGCGGGAACGAGCCCGTTGGGGTCAATGCTGCAGTGCCTCCGTTCCTCATTGGTGTGGAGGGCGAGTGGCCACACTCGTGATCGGTTCCAAGGTAAAGCGCAACTTTAAGTCGCAGACGCTTTACCATCATCAGAACCTGCTGCGGACTGTGTGTGATGCCTTTGGAATTGCCACCTGTCCGGGGTCAGCAGCTACAGCTAAGCCCATGGCGGATGTTTTTTTAGGATGTGCAACTTCGTGCCAAGAATATGGTGATCCTGCAGAGCGGTCAATGAGTGCCTCATTTCATCAGCAATGAGTGCAGTCCCCATTCACCGCCTTGGGAACGCGATCACATTACTACAAGGAGCATTGGCGCTGCGGATGCGTTGCAAGTCCCGCTCGTCTGCTTTGCGGCCTTCGAGAATCACTTCTGCGGCCACGAACAGCAGTGCGCGGGGGTCTACCGTGGGACGTTCTCCACGGACAACCCGCTCAAGTTCAGCCAGGAAGTTAGATTCTGTGGCCGGCATGGCAGAATCGTAGTGCTGAGGGTCGAAGACATCAAGATAACAGGAGGGTGTTACCGTCGGAGTGGATTTTGCCGTTTAACGCGTATGTGCACGGTCGCCTTTTTCGAGTTCCCGCACTGGCCATGCCGCACGCAGGCTTCGGTCGATTAGTGATAACGCCCTGATTTCAAACAGTTGCCACTCTGGAAGCTGTCGGAGTTTGGCGTAAATTTAGGTTCTGTATGTAGTTGCCAGAAATCAAGTAGCTATTTCGAAGCCGTTGCGGCGCGAACTGTCGGCTTGCTTGTGGTAAGAATTTCGCTGATCTTGCGCGCGAGCGCCTCATTCGAAAATGGCTTGTTGAGCAGGATCGCATTCGCGCCGAGATTTATATTTTCTGTTCTCGCAGTTTCTGTATAGCCTGACATAAATATTACCGCGATATTGCTGCGCGTTTTCTTGAGATGTTCAACCAATTCATGGCCACTCATGCGCGGCATTACCACATCCGTGACCACCATCGCAATTTCGCCCTGATAACTCACAGCAAGTTCCAACGCCTCATGCCCGTTTGAAGCCTGCACCACCGTATAGCCGAACTTCTTTAGAGACTCGGCAGCAAGCTTTCGCAAGGCGTCTTCGTCCTCTACAAGCAAGATCGTGCCTTGGCCCATTGGTGCTCCACTGATGTTCAAGTGCGTGACGGTTCGTGCGGATTTCTCGAGTGAGGGCAGGTAGATCTTGAATGTGGTGCCGATTCCAGGCTCACTGTATACGGATGTGTGTCCGTTGCTCTGCTTAACAATTCCATACACCGTGGCGAGGCCTAATCCTGTGCCCTTGCCGGGCTGCTTAGTGGTAAAAAACGGCTCGAAAATGTGCTTAAGAATTTCCTGCGGCATGCCGCAACCGCTGTCGCTGACCTTCAGCAGAATGTAGGGGCCAGGTGTCACTTCTGAATAGGTTCTGGCATAAGCCTCATCAAGCCGTACCGCACTGGTCTCGATGATGAGCTTGCCCCCGGAGGGCATGGCGTCGCGTGCGTTCACCGCGAGATTCATGATCACCTGTTCCAGCTGGCCCGGATCAGCTTCGATGCGACCTATTTCCTCTGAAAGATTGGTGATGAGTTCGACGTCCTCTCCGATCAGCACGCGCAGCATTTTCACCATATTGCGAACAGTCTGGTTGAGATCAAACACTTGCGGCTCGAGGATCTGTTTGCGGCTGAACGCCAGGAGTTGACGGGTCAATCCGCTGGCGCGGTCACCAGCTTTCTTGATCTCTTCGATTTGCGGTCTGGTGGCGGCGGTCGCCGAATCGAGTAGAAGATCGCTATATCCCTTTATAATCATGACCAGATTGTTAAAGTCGTGAGCGATTCCTCCCGCCAGCCTGCCCACGGCCTCAAGACGCGCGGACCGCACCAGGGTTTCCCGCGATTGCCGCACGCTGTTGCGCATGTGCTCGAATGCGCGAGTCAAGTCCGCAACTTCATCTTTGCCTCCAACGTGAAACTTGAATTCGAAGTCCCCCAGTTCTAATTGGCGCGCGCCTATTGCGAGTTGTTCAAGTGGCCGAGTGATCTGGCGTGACAGGATGAACAAGAAGAACGCGCCGGACACGATAACGATAGAGCCGACAATCAGCAACAGTTGATTCAGCGAACGCACAAAGTTCGTTGCCTGATCAAAGGATTGAAACGAATACAGCCGAACCGGGTGATCGCCGGGCAGTTCGACGTAGCTGTCGAGATACCGCTCACCTTCAAAGTCAATCTCCTGGATGGTTGCGGGTTCCGCGGCGCTTTGGTGAAGCGAATTCTCAAATTCGCCCCAGGCATTGGCGGGAAGGGAACTCAGGAGAACAGCTCCACTGCGCTCGATAGCAAATGCGACCTTGCCAAATACTGCGCTTTGCAGGATGGCCTGCCGAGACAGCTCTCGCCCCAAGGCCATTCGCCCGAGGACGCGCTCATTGCCATTCGAACCGGCAACGATTGGCCGCAGACTCACGTCATAAAGATGGCCACCTGCGAACCACCAGTCCTGATGTCCGCTGGAGCCACGCATTAGAGTCTTTGCAACTGTCAGCGGAACAGCGTCTGACCTTGCATGAAAGCCAAGAATCTCGCCATCTGAGTTTTCAAGAGCCAGAAGGTCCGTGCGACTGGTCTCGAGAATCGAGGCCGATCCATCCTCCACGGTGATTTGGTCGTTGGTCGACATCAACGCCTTGAGAAATGGCTGCTGTTCGATGAGAGCGGCGCTTTGCTCGAGCTGTCCATGGCGGGCGTTTTCGATCTCCGCGTAGACCGCGGACTCGGCGCGAAGAGTTGAAACCAGGTCTGTGCGCACATGTCGTCGCATGCGTGCCTGGACCAGCACTAAAACGGTGGCTGTGAGTACGCACACAACCGCGAGCATCCAAACCAGAAGTTTTGTTCGCAGATGCCTGAAGTGGATGGCCAAACATCAAGCTTATCGTGGGATTTTTAGCGAGCGAGACACGTCGGTAACTCAAGTTGTGGGCCGAGAACACGGAAGTAACCTTGCCAGCTCCACGGTTGCGTCGAATCATCAAGTAACATGCGCGCAGTCTCAGTAGTAACTGTACTTGTCGTGTGCCTGGCTAGCATTCCTGGCCGCGGACAGGACGCCAATGCGCTGGACATTACTCGCTTGAGCCGCGAATTGGATGAGACTCGCAGGCAATTGGCGGAGTCGCAGAAACAAGTCCAGCAACTGCGTCAAGATGTGGATGAACTTCGGCAGCAGCTCCGAGGATTGCAATTGCCAGCGGAAGCTACGACTGTGGCTGCGGCCGACCAGGATCCCAGTTTTCTTGCAGCAAAGATTGCCGAATTGCATCAGGATAAAGTCGAGAGCACCAGCAAGTATCCCGTGAGAGTTTCTGGGTTGGTCTTATTCAATTCGTACGTGAACCGTGGGTCTGTATCTGCGGCCGACGTGCCGGTTTTAGCCTTCCCAAGGTCTCCGGGCATTCCGAATGGAAGCATCGGGGCAACCGTCAGCCAAACTCTATTGGGGATTAGCGTGAAGGGGCCTGTAGTTCTAGGCGCACGCACTTCTGCGGATGCAAGCATCGATTTTTCAGGCGGAAATCCGCCAGTATCATATGGTGTCACGGCGGGACTCATACGTCTTCGGACTGCGAATGCGCACATCGACTGGAGCAACACGTCTCTGAAGATCGGGCAGGATGCCCCTTTCTTTTCTCCACTCTCACCAACTTCCTACGCCACCGTGGCGGAGCCGTCATTTTCGTGGGCGGGAAATCTATGGGTATGGACACCTCAAGTTGAGGTTGAGCATCGGATTGCCCTAAACACCGATTCATCTCTTACATTTCAAGGTGGCTTGCTCGATCCCCTGACGGAAGAATCGGCTTCGTTCCAATTTCGGAGTCCCAGCGCTGGCGAGCTGAGCCGCGTGCCGGCAATAGCTGGCCGAGTGGCATGGGCCCGGCACTCGGCCTCTACCTTTCCTTTCACGCTTGGACTCGGAGGTTATCGCGCTCGTCAGCAGTATGGAAGTTTTCCTGACCTGAATAGTTGGACTGTGAATGCTGACTTCGACGCGAACATTTCGACATTTATCGAAGTCTCTGGCGAATGGTACAGGGGACAGGCCGTCGGCGGTCTGGGCGGCGGAATATGGATGAGCGTGATCTATCCCAATTCTGCGCCTCCGTATAGCGGAATTCATGCGCTACGTTCGACTGGCGGGTGGGCGCAGCTCAAAGTCCGGCCCACACAGCAATGGGAGTTCAATGGCGCCATCGGACAAGATGAGAACGATGGGAAGGACCTGCGTTTCTTCCCCACTGCCTATGCGTCTTACGGATTTTCGCCCTTCCAGAAAAATGCTGCGCGATTCGTGAACGCAATCTACCGCCCGCGCGCGTCG
>QHZR01000008.1:21464-22550 GCA_003224755.1 Acidobacteriota bacterium | reverse complement strand
ATCCGTATGTGGATCCGATGAGCCTGATCCAGGTGGATCTGCTGCGCAGAAAAAAACTAGGTGATAACACTGAGACGCTGAACTACGCGCTGGGAGCCACAATCAACGGGATCGCGGCCGGACTCCACAATACTGGCTAACTGCCTTTTTTCGCGGCAAATAGAGCATAAATTCTCCTCTCTTTACCGATTATTTCCCGACTCGCCTGTAATTTTTTCGCCTTAGTTTTTGACACAAAACTGTTACAGAAAATGAACTCCAGACCCATTGCCTACAGGCGAAAACACTAATAGTCTCTACAAGAATACCCCTCAGTAAAATGCTGGAGTCGCTTTAAGATGAAACTGTATAAATTTGCTTTTTTGCTATTAGCCCTACTTACCTCAACCGCATTCGGCCAGAAAACGGTCTCTAACCTTCAAAACCAAAAAGGATGGCAAGGATTTGCTCTTCTTCCCTCGAAGTACTTGATCTGTTCAACATGTTCGGGGACTGGCAGCAAGATCAATTGGTATCGAAAGCCCGGGATCTCATCGCCCTCTCTCAGCGGTAAGACCACGGAGCATCACATCGGAGGAACCACGGCCTTTGCCGATGTCTTGTGGAACAACCACATCATCGGAGACTTCTCATCACAAGGCATTCACGATTACAACCACACACTGGTTCCGACACTTCACAACTTCGTTTACGACGTGTACTTCTACGTGAAGAACTTGCCGGCCTCACAGGCGTTGGAGTTCGACATCAACCAGTTCACTGGAGGCAAGTCTTTCATCTGGGGTCACGAGTGCCGCCTAGCCGGGGGCCACGAGTGGGACATCTGGAACAACGTGAACAAACACTGGTCACCTACTGGTGTTCCCTGCTATCCGAAGAACAATGCATGGAACCACCTGGTGATCAAGGTGCAGAGGACTTCCGGAGGCAAACTTCTGTTCAAGTCCATCACCCTGAACGGAAAGACTGCCAGTATAAATCGCTCCTATGCCCCGAACACGACCAAGTGGCATGGTGTAACGATCAATTATCAGCAAGATCTTGATCGCTATAAGACTGCCTACTCCATTTGGCTCGACAAACTCA
>QHZR01000008.1:0-21459 GCA_003224755.1 Acidobacteriota bacterium | reverse complement strand
CCGTTGCGCCAAAGAAAAAAGCGCCTTGCGGGAGTAAGGCGCTTTTCATTTTTAGAGCTGTTAGAATGCTCAATTCATTCAGTTTAATGTAAGTCTTCCCAAGCAAAGAATTGAATCGGGTGTCGACTGTAAAAACAGTTCTCAGCCCTTATACTTAGTTACAGCCAACACCGGAGAGACAGACATGCCCATCTTCGAATATCTGTGCAAGTCGTGCGAGCACGAGTTTGAAGCTTTGGTCTTCGGCGACGAGAAGGCCTCCTGCCCGAAGTGCCATAGCAGAACTCTTGCAACTAAACTCTCCGTCTTCGCCGTTGCGACAAAGAATACCTCGGCATCTGCGGGCCCAGTTGGAGCATGCGGTTCCTGCGGCGACCCACGCGGGCCGGGAGCTTGCTCCATGCCTGACATGGATTGATCTAAACACCACGCTTTCAGGCACTTGCCCCAGCACTCCAGTACCCTGCTGTGGATAACTCGCGTAAGTTTCCCTCTGATCAATTCTCGAGCAGAATTGCGAGTAGTTTTGGGGAGGGTTCATGGACAGGCGTCACAGCGCGCGAGTTGATGTGCAATTGCCGGTTGAGGTCTGGGGCCTTGATGCGCACGGACAAGCCTTCATGGATCCGGCCATTATCAGTAACATGAGTACAGTCGGCATCATTCTGCAGGGACTCCGCAGAAAGATTCGCGCCGGGGAGATATTGGATATCCGGATGGGAAACGACAAGGCGCAGTATCGCGTCGTGTGGGTGGGCGGCCCTGGTAGCCGGAGGCCCGGCGAATTGGGCATGCAACGAATGACAGACTACGCCTTCCCTTTAAACTCTGTTTTGACCTGCTGTGCGCAAGTTGCAGGCAGCTGTTAGTCCCCGGGGGCACAACCTCTCGCAACCCGCTGCACCAGCGGTATATACTGCGTTCACTGTTCTCTTTTCTGAGCCGTGGCGAACGGCGCTCATAAATTGCGCTATTACAGGGTAGCAAACGCCGCGGTTTGCAAGGCAGTTGAATGCAGGATCCCACCCACGGGTTTGATTCGGACTCACCGACGCTAGCCAGTCCCGCCGAGGGAGAGGCCGGTATCGGCGCAGCCGTAAAAATTTCATCTGGGGAGTCAAGTTCCTCCGATGCTGCAACAATTGCCGATCCGGGCTCGCCCGCGTCCGCAAGATTCCAATCCGAGGTCCTCAGCTCCTCGACAATTTTCAGTCCCGGGACACTTCTGGGTTCGCGCTATCAGATTCTGAAAATTCTCGGCCAGGGCGGTATGGGTGCGGTTTACCAGGCCCGCGACCAGGAACTCGATCGGATTATTGCATTAAAAGTCATTCGTCCAGAGTTGGCGTCTAACCCCGGTATTCTGCAGCGATTCAAGCAGGAATTGATCCTATCTCGACACGTAACTCACAAGAACGTAGTGCGAATTTTCGACCTGGGTGAAGCTGAAGGCACGAAGTTCATCACCATGGAGTTCGTGGAGGGAGAAGACTTCCGTAGCGTGCTTCGTCATCACGGCAAGTTCTCCGCTCGGAAAGCGGTTGCTGTAGTTCAGCAGATCTGCCGCGCACTTGAAGCTGCACATGCTGAAGGCGTCATACATCGCGACCTCAAGCCGCAGAACATCATGCGCGAGCCGCAAGGGCGCATTGTCGTCATGGATTTTGGTCTGGCGCGATCTCTCGAATTCGATGGCATGACCCAAACCGGCGCACTCGTGGGCACGCTCGAATATATGTCGCCGGAACAGGCACTTGGCACTGTTCTGGATCAGCGCTCCGATTTATTCGCCGTGGGTTTGATCTTCTACGAGTTACTGACGGGCAAAGCGCCATACAAGGCCGACACTGCCATTGCCAGCCTAATGAAGCGCACCCACGAGCGCGCAGTTCCGGCTTCGGACGTGGATGCCAGCGTACCAGTTTCGCTGAGCGTGATTGTCAGCCGATGCCTGGAGCGAGATCCTAAGGACCGCTACGAGAGCGCGACCGAGTTGCTGCGCGAACTCGATGCTTGGAGTTCAGATCCAGCATTGGCCGCGATGCCGGCTTCGCATGCAAGCGTCCCTCCTACACCGCCGACTGCCCCTGCGACAGATTCGCCCATTTCGGGACCCCGCAGCGTACAGATCTCACTGAACTTGCCGAGTCAGCGCTCGTGGATGTGGGCTGCATTAACGCTGGGCTTCGTAGTTTTATTTTTCGCGATTCCAGTCACCCGACATCTGGTGTTCCGTCCTGCGGTTGAGTCCACGGAAACACCCATAGGCATTCCCGAACTGAGTAAGGGTAAGTACATTGCCGTGCTGCCACTGAAAGTTCTGGGCGATGAAAAATCGCTGCGCTATGTTGCGGACGGACTCGTGGATGCGCTCTCCGCAAAGATGTTTCAGCTTCAGGCTGTGCATGTGGCATCTTCCGCCGCAGTGGAAAAGGCTACGGCGAAAGAACAGCCGATTTCGAAAGTCGCGAGAGAAGTCGGAGCGAACCTGGTCTTGCAAGGAACGGTAATGGGCTCCCCCGATAAACTTCGCATCACATTCAATCTTGAGGATGTCGCTGGTAACCGGAGAATCTGGACGCAGGAATTCTCCGGCGTCACACAAGACCTGCTCACTATCGAAGACCAGATTTATACCGCGCTCGTAGGAGCGCTGGACCTGCGGCCGTCGAGCGAGGAACTGGCAAAGACGGGCGTGCATCCAACCGAGAACACCGATGCTTACGATCTCTACCTCAAGGGTCGCGATGCGCTGCGCGGAACCGCTGGCACGCGGGATATCGAAACGGCTGTGAACTTGTTCGAGGGCGCGCTTCACAACGACGCCGGATTTGCTCTGGCTTACACCGGTTTGGCTGACGCGGACCTTCGCTTGTACAAATCGTCCAAAGATCCACTCTATGCAGAGAAAGCGGTCGCGGCAGCGCAGAAGTCAGCGGGCCTGAATCCTAATCTTCCTGAGGTACACCTTTCACTCGGCAGTGTGTACAACGCAACTGGCAAGACCGCAGAAGCCGTAGTTGAATTGCAAAAGGCGCTGGCGCTCTCGCCAAATTCCGATGAAGCATATCGCCGGCTGGGCGACGCCTATCGCGCCGGAGGTCACAAAGCGGAAGCGGTTTCGGCTTACCAGAATGCGGTCAATGCCAACCCTTACTACTGGTCGAACCACAACACACTCGGCGGCGCCTATTTTCAGTTTGGCGACAGTGACAAAGCGCTGCAGGAATATCAGAGGGTCGCCGAACTTGCGTCCGATAATCCGATCGGGTATCAGAACATCGGAGCAGTGTATTTCCGACTCGGAAAATGGAATGATGCCATCACTGCTTTTCACAAATCGCTGGATATTCAACCCGACCCGACGGTCTACGCCGACATAGGAACAGCAGAGTTTTTTCTCAAGCGCTACGACGAATCAATCAAGATGTACCAGAAGGCGGTCGAGCTCAGCCCACGCGATGAAGAATTAATGGGGGACCTGGCAGACGCATACCGTGCTGCCGGCCAGAAGGAACAATCTAATACGGCCTACGACAAGGCCATTCAGCTTGCATTCCAGCAGTTGCAAGTGAATCCAAAGCTCGCTTCTGTGACTTCACATCTTGCTCTCTATTACGCGAAGAAAGGCGATGCGGCGCACGCGCTCACGTATATCAAACAGGCACGGTCGCTCGACGCCGAGGATCTGCAGCTTCTCTACTATGAGGTCGAGGTCGAATCGCTAGCGGGACATCAGCAGGACGCGATTACGGCTCTCCGGCAGGCGTTCAAGAGAGGCTACTCCCCAGAAGAAGCAATGAGCGACCCGGAACTCGGATCGCTCAAGTCTCTTCCAGAATTTACGAAACTCGTGAACGAGTTTTCCGCCAAGAAGAACTAAGCCGCGAGTTTGGCTCGCTTCCTTCGGATGTAAATGGCGCTTGCTCCCGTCAAAAGCAGGACCATCGTCCCTGGTTCAGGCGTATTGGCCACCACGTTGAACTGCAACCCACCTGGCCAGCATTGGGGTAGGCATTGCAGCTGAATTTCGAGAATACCCCCGCTTGGAATTCCAGTAAGTCCGGCGCCTGCGGCGAGAATGATCTGGGCGCCAGTTTGGCCGAATGGCTTGAGCGTGCACAGGAAAGCCCCAGGCGCTGAACAAGTGATGTTCGCCGCAGGAACCGCCAGTTCAGTAATGATCAAGCTGGCCCAATTGTTTCCGGAGCCATTGAGAAAATGCAGGAGCCCAAAGCCGGACGCGGGAGCGTTGAAGCTGAAGCTGTTGCTCGTTATGACGGGGCACGGCTGAGTACAAACCGGGTCTCTAATGATGATGCCGGGATCGACGGAATTCGCGCTGGCGCAAACCGATAACAATGCCAGCACCAGCCCGGCCAAAAGTAGTTTGACTGAAGTTTTCACGACGCAGGCTCCTTACTTGACTTGAATATCGGTTGCCTCGGAAGCGCGTTCGCGTCCGATAGGGGAGAGTGGCTCACCTAGTATGCCGGGCAAAAAAATGCTGTCAAGAACAAAGTTGCGCAGCCTGTGGAGAATCGCTTGGCGGCAGCAGCGATGTGCAGGACTTTTCATTTCGAGAGCAGCAACGGATTGTGAAAGTGCAATTTTTTGCGCGATGCCTGTTATCGAGCATGACATTGCGCTAGTGACCCGCTTCCACTATTCTGCCCGAAAGCGCTCGGGGAGGGATGGATGCGTATCGGGTGGGCCTTGCTGATGACCGTAATGGTCATGGCCTCGACAACTGCCGAGCAGGAACCGCAATTACTCCGGCTGATGCCGTGGCCGGAGAGTGTAAAAACCGTTCCCGGCTCCGGGCGATTGATAGTCGGGAACTCCTTCTCCGTCTCGGTTTCCGCGGGCGGCGCCAATCCTCAGCTGCGTAGAGCCGTTGCGATCTTCCTGGACGATTTGCGCCGCCACACCGGCTCGTTGCCTTTGGACTTTGCGTTTGCTGAGACTGGTAAGGGCCAGCTGCAAATCAGCGTTGATCGCGCGAGTAAGCAAGTTCAGGAACTCGGCGAGGACGAGTCGTACAGCCTAGAGGTCACGGCCTCTGCCGCCATTCTAAAAGCTCCTTCTACGCTTGGCGCGATGCGCGGCCTGCAAACGTTCCTGCAACTGGCACAGATCACGCCGCAAGGATTTTCTGTTCCCACGCTCGTGATTCAAGATAAACCGCGTTTCCCTTGGCGCGGGCTCATGATTGATTCCAGTCGTCACTTCACGCCGATTGACGTAGTAAAGCGGAATCTCGACGGAATGGCCGCAGTGAAGCTGAATGTTTTTCACTGGCATCTTTCCGACAACCAGGGTTTTCGCGTCGAAAGCAGGCGGTTCCCCAAATTGCATGAGATGGGATCCGATGGCCTGTACTACACGCAGGAGCAGGTGCGTGAAATTGTTTCGTACGCTCGCGACCGCGGCATTCGAGTTGTGCCCGAGTTCGATATGCCCGGCCACAGCACTTCCTGGTTTGTAGGTTATCCAGACCTGGCCAGCGGGCCCGGACCATATTCAATCGAGCGGAAATGGGGCGTCTTTGATCCCGCGATGGACCCAACGCGCGAGAGCACTTACAAATTTCTCGACGAATTTATTGGCGAGATGGCTAAGCTCTTCTCTGATGAGTTTTTTCACATTGGCGGCGACGAAGTCAACGGCAAGCAGTGGGATGCGAATGCGCGTATCCAGCAATTCATGCACTCGCATTCGATGAAGAACAATGCCGACCTGCAGGCCTATTTCAACGAACGCGTACAGAAAATCGTCGCGAAACACGGAAAGATCATGGAGGGCTGGGACGAGATCCTTCACCCCGATCTCCAGAAAAGTATTGTGATTCAATCCTGGCGAGGACAGAAGTCTCTGGCGGATGCCGCGCAACAGGGCTATCGTGGGTTGCTCTCGTCCGGATATTACCTCGACCATATGGATCCCGCTTCGGCCCACTACGCGGTTGATCCTTTCACCGGGCCAACAGCCGGATTATCTGACACCGATAAACAGAAAATTCTCGGCGGTGAGGCCTGCATGTGGGCAGAGTATGTTTCACCGGAAAACATTGATTCGCGAATCTGGCCGCGAATGGCGGCGATCGCCGAACGGTTGTGGTCTCCGCAAAATGTCACGGATGTGGATTCTATGTACGCGCGGATAGACAAGATCAATAGCTGGCTTGACGCCTACGGTCTCACGCACAACACCGCCCGCATGTTAATGCTGAAGCGAACGGCAGACGCGGAAGAGGTTTCGTCGCTACACACGCTCGCTGATGCTGTAGTGCCAGTCGGAATCGACGGGCGCTATGACCTGCCGTCCGTAAAGCCGACAGCTCTGACTCCGATGAATCGCCTGGTTGATGCCGCAGCTCCCGAAACCGTGAAGGGCCGTCAATTTGCAGCTTTGGTGGACGCATTCGTTTCCGGCAAGATCAAGCCTGGCATGGAAGCCGAGATCCGCTCTACACTCACCCAATGGCGCGACAATGATATACATTTTCGCGCTCTCGCAGAAAATTCCGCTTTGCTTCAGGAAGCCTTGCCAGTTTCGCGCGATCTTTCCGCCCTCGGACAAGCGGGACTAGAGGCGTTGGATTATCTAGATCGCGCCGAAAAAGCACCTGAGGATTGGAAGACGCAACAGCTCGCTTTGACCCAGGCGGCAATGCAACCAAAAGCCGAAGTAGTTTTGATCGTCGCTGCCCCGATTCAAAAGCTAATTCAGGCAAGCGCGGGAGAAGCTCCGACGAACTTACCGTTGCCAAAAAGTGCCGACTAGGTGTAGTGCCGCCACAGGGCCTTGGGCGGAAGAAGTCCGCCCGTTCGACACCTCAAGCTGCAATGCTTTCTTTCAACATTCTTCTCGCACGCTGATGCACGGTCGGTTGCGGGGCCAGACTCGCTGGCCAAGGCTCCTCGACCGCCATTAAGGCCGTGGCTCCGCCAACCAGAGCCAGGTTCTTCGTGAAGTTAATCATGTCGTTCATGCGCTGTTCTGAATTCTCATTCCAGAAGTCATGCATTATCGGCGACACACCTGCGAGAAATCCGATAATCGCCGAGATGCCCAACTTGGGTTTAAATCCAAGTAAAACACTTGCTCCTGCTGCGATCAGCACCGCCCCGGTCGCGCGCACTGCAGCGTCGGGCTTCGGAACGCCTTTTGCGCCAGCATACTGCGCAAGCTGATTCGTCTGCTTGAAATGATTGATGCCGCTCATTATGAAATATCCGCCAAACAACATTCGACCTAGCAGAAATGGAATGCGCATGATTTCCTCCAGTCAAAATTTCGATTCGCGGCGGCAAGGTAACGTTGCCCTCCTTTTTCATAGACGTGGGCGGACCTGGAGGGCCGCCTCTACACCGACTTTCCCTGATAAACTTTTGTCTAGCCCACTTGAGTTCCTCAGCCGCCATTCAGATTTCTTCTCTCTGTCGCCACTATCAGATGGGCAGGTCTACCATCCGCGCGGTGGATGGCGTCTCTTTAAAGATTGGCTCTGGTGAATTCGTCGCATTGCTCGGAGCTTCTGGCTCAGGGAAGTCTTCCCTGCTCAATTTGATCGCTGGTCTTGACTCCCCCACGTCAGGCAGTGTGGTCGTCGCAGACCGGGATCTTGCCGCGCTTTCGCGCGAGGAACTTGCCGTATATCGCCGGCATACAGTCGGCATGGTCTTCCAATCTTTCAATCTGATCCCAAGCATGACCGTGCTTGAAAACGTAGAACTGCCGCTGCGTTTCGCGGAAGTCGAGCGCTCGAGGCGTGGCGCAATGGCGGCAAAGGCGCTGGAGCAAGTTGGACTCTCCGGCCGGCTTCGCCACCGTCCGATTGAGCTCTCTGGCGGCGAGCAGCAGCGAGTGGCACTGGCGCGCGCCTTGATCAATCAGCCGAATCTTCTTCTGGCCGATGAACCCACCGGAAATCTCGACAGTCGCACCGGAACCGAGGTCATGGAGTTGATTCGAAGGCTTAACGAATCGTTGAAAATGACCGTCGTGCTAGTCACCCACGAGCGAGACCTCGCTGAAAAATATGCCGAGCGGCTGATCTCGCTTGCCGATGGCAAGATTGTTGCCGACCAGCCCAATCCAGCAAGAGCCATGGCGCGAGGTGAATCGTGAAGCTCTATGACTCAGTCGAGCTCGCGGCACGCAATCTGCGCGAGTCGCTGCTGCGGAACTCACTGACCACTCTCGGCATTTCCGTGGGAGTGGCTTCTCTTGTGGCCATGCTTTCATTGGGAATTGGCTTGCAACGATTGTTTTCTCGCAAGCTCCAGCGATCACTGTTTGACACGGTCGTTGTCTCGTCGCGTCGAGACCTGCGCAGCTTCACTCGAGAGCAGGACACGGAAGGGCCCGCAGCAGCGGAAAGCCCCGACCTCGATGAGAACGCTCGCGCAAAGATTGCTGCAGTACCTGGCGTACTTGAGGCCTATCCCGACTTGCGATTCATCGCCGAACTGCGATTCGAAGATAAGCCACACCTCACCATGATCGCCGGCCTTCCGCTGTTGGACAAAAACAGCGACGCGTTCCAGGGCATGCAAGGCACATTCTTTTCAACAGAGAATGCGCATGAAGTCATCCTGCAGAAGATGTTCGCCGCTGAACTGCTCGGAAAGCATGTTCGCAACCCTGATGAAATCAAGGTTGCTGAAGTAGCGCAGCCTCTCCTAAGCAAACAAATGGTCTTACGATATGCGGAGCGCGAAGCCGGCGGGGCGGCGGCTGATTCGGCGTCGTATTCCGTTATCTCACGCGAATTGATTCTGACGATCGTCGGTGTGACGGACCTGGATCCTGACAGTACGCGCGGTAATTTTCGTGCGCGGCTGTTCATTCCACAGAAGTTGATGGAAGGGATGCACGCAATGCAAGCGTACGAAACCCCCGATTCCACCCATGCGACTTCGAAGGAAGCGATTTACAGCTTCGTGGTTGCACGCGTGAATGGGGCGGGCAAAGTGGAATCGGTCGAGCAGGCGATTAAGAAACTAGGTTTTAACACCTTTTCGATTTTGGACGCCAGTCACAGTCTGCAGCGGGCGTTCAGGATTGTGGACATTTTCCTGGGAATCTTCGGAAGCCTTGCGCTGACCGTCGCATCTATTGGAATTATCAATACCCTGGTAATGGCAATCCTCGAGCGCCGCCGTGAAATCGGAATCATGAAAGCTGTGGGCGCCAGCGACGCCGATGTTCGCGGATTGTTCTTCGCTGAAGCCGGCGCTATGGGCGTTCTGGGCGGAGTTTTGGGAGTGATCATTGGCTGGCTCATCGGACGCGCCATTAACTTTGGGACAAACATTTACCTTGTGCGCCAGGGATTTTCGCGGGAAGACATCTGGGCTGTGCCATTCTGGCTCATCGCGGCGGCTTTGGCGTTTTCGTTTATCGTGAGCCTGATTTCGGGTCTCTATCCGGCATCACGGGCGGCGAAGCTCGACCCGGTGCAGGCGCTGCGGTACGAATAATCACCGAAGACATCAGTCCCAAAAGCAACGAGTCAGCCCCTTCGCGGTCCTTAGTGTCCTTTGTGGTTGATGGTTTTTGAATTTGAACCACTAAGTCCAGGAAGGTGCACGAAGGAAATTCAATAGGGGACCGTTAGTGCGCATCGCATTTCTTTTTGCTTTTCTAACAGCGTCAATACCGCTCGCCAATGCTCAGGGGCGCATTGATTGCACCGCGATTAACAGTCACATCCTGCAGCGTACCGTGCGTTATTGCGTGATGCTACCGCCGGACTATGACAAGGAAAAAGACAAGAAGTATCCAGTGCTTTACTTCCTGCATGGCCTGGGAGAGAACGAGCAGGCGCTCATGCGCAGCGGCGGATGGGGACTGATCGAAGACCTCCAACGTGAACATAAAGTCGGGGACTTCCTCATGGTTTCGCCTGAGGGAAGCGGGAGTTTCTTTATCAACTCCGCCGATGGCCATGATCGCTACAGCGATTTCTTGATTGCCGAATTCCTGCCATTCATCGAGACCCACTACCGCAATATCCGCAACCGCAAATCACGGGGCGTGACCGGACTCTCGATGGGCGGCTTTGGCGCGCTACGGCTTGCATTCGCCCACCCAGAACTTTTCGGATCGGCGAGTGCACAGAGTCCGGCACTAATCACGGAGACGCCAGCTCAACTGAATGGCGATCTCAGGAATGCAGGGCCGCTGACCCAACTGCTCGCATCCGTCTTCGGCAATCCCATTGATTTTGCGCACTGGAAGCAGAATAACCCGTTTGTCCTGGCGCGGAAGAACGAAGTCCAAATCAAGACTCAGGCCATCTACATTAATTGTGGAGATCAGGATGAGTACGGCTTCGCAGTCGGGGCGAGCCAGATGCACAAGCAATTACTGATCGAAGGCGTCAGGCACGAGTTCCATCTTTATCCGGGGCGGCACAGCGCGGAATATTTTCTTTCACATCTGGGTGAGACGATTCAATTCCACTGGAAATCTTTCTCGCAGGGCGAAGAAAACGTAAAATGACGTTTTAGGAGCAAGGAATGCGTAAGGCAGTTTTGCACTTGAAGAAATCGGATCCGGCGATGCGGAGCATCATCGAACGCATTGGTGCTTGCAAGATGCAGTTCGGCGAACCCACATTTCACAGCCTCGCCGAGGCAATTGTTTATCAGCAGCTGAACGGCAAGGCCGCCCTTACGATATTCAAGCGCTTTGCCGCCCTAGCTGGTGAGCCACTCACTCCCGCAGGGATCCTCAAACTCACACCCGAGCAGCTTCGTTCGGTTGGACTTTCAAAGCAGAAATCGTCTTATCTCTTTGACATGTCCGAACGGGCTGATCGAGGCGATCTGGATTTCTCGCGACTGTCTGAAATGTCAGACGACGAGGTCATCGAACACCTCACGCAAGTGAAAGGAGTCGGCGTGTGGACGGCTCACATGTTCCTGATATTTACTCTGCGCCGGCCCAACATTCTTCCGGTCGGCGACTTCGGTGTGCGCATGGCGATGTACAAGCATTATCTGGAGAAAAAGGCCGCTAAGAATGGCCACGGCTCTCCCCATCCTTTGAAAACCGCAAATAGTGGGACACCCGTCAAGAAAGGGCCTAAGCGGAAGATCGTCTTGCCAAAGCCGGAGCAAATGGAAAAAATCGCCAAACGGTGGGAGCCATATCGAAGCATCGCGTGTTGGTATCTGTGGCAGAGCCTGGATGTAAAAACGATCGGATGATCGCCCGATATGTTTAAATAGACCCGCGATGGCTGAGCCGAAAATCCGCGTTCTTGTCGCCAAGCCCGGCCTTGATGGCCATGACCGCGGTGCCAAGGTAATTGCCCGCGCGCTTCGCGATGCAGGCATGGAAGTCATCTATACCGGCCTGCGCCAGACTCCAGAAATGATCGTTAATGCCGCGCTGCAAGAAGACGTCCACGTCATCGGCCTTTCAATTCTTTCCGGTGCGCACAATGCGATCGTTCCCCGCGTGATGGATTTACTCAAGCAAAACAAGATGGACGATGTGCTGTTGGTCGTGGGCGGAATCATTCCCGACCAGGACATAGACTCGCTGAAGAAGGCGGGCGTTGCCGCCATTTTCCAGCCCGGCACCGCAATGGATGAGATCGTGAAATTCATTCGTTCCAACGTACGCTCAAGAGAAATTGAATCATTGAATCGTTAAATTATCGGATCATTGAGAAGCAGACGGCCCCAAACATGGGACATTTCAATGTTCAAGACCAATGATTCAATCCCTCAATGATTCAATGACTCAATAAACTTCATGGCCACAGAAACGCCAACCACTTCCATCTTGACCACTCGCATTGATCCGACCTCGGCTCGTTTCGAGGCCAACATGCGCTACATGGCCGATCTGGTTTCGGCCGTGCGCAATGAAGAAGAGCAGATACGCGAGGGCGGCGGCGCGCAGGCCATCGAGAGTCAGCACACCAAAGGCCGCTTAACCGCCCGCGAGCGCATTCAGCGTCTGACCGATCCCGGAACTTTTTTCGAGCTCGGAATTTACGCGGCCAATCGCATGTATGACGAATGGGGTGGAGCCCCTGCGGCCGGAGTCATCACTGGGCTGGCGCGGATTGAGACCCGCCTGGTGATGGTGATTGCGAATGACGCCACGGTCAAAGCAGGCGCGTTTTTTCCCATGACTTCCAAGAAAGTCATTCGCGCACAGAACATCGCTATCGAAAACCGGATTCCAGTTATTTATCTCGTGGACTCCGCAGGAATCTTTCTTCCCTTGCAGGAAGACGTCTTTCCCGACACTGACGACTTCGGACGAGTCTTTCGCAATAACGCTGTCATGTCGTCAATGGGAATTCCTCAGATCGCCGCCATCATGGGCATGTGTGTCGCCGGCGGAGGATATCTGCCGGTCATGTGCGACCACGTGCTGATGACTGACGGCAGCGGCCTTTTTCTCGCCGGGCCGGCGCTGGTGCAAGCTGCCATTGGACAGAAAGTTTCTGCCGAGGAGCTTGGCGGGGCGGCCATGCATTCGGCGATCAGCGGCACCGTTGATTTTCATGAGCCCAACGACGAAGCATGCTTGCTGCGCATCCGCTCAATTATTGAAAAATGGGGATACCGCCGACAGTCGCCGTGGGACCGCAAAAAACCTGTGCCGCCCGCACTAGCTGGGGAAGAAATTTACGGGATCTACGACTCCTCGCCCGCGCGGCCTTACGACATTAAAGAAGTGATTGCCCGCATCACCGACGCGAGCAAGTTCGACGAGTACAAGCCTGAGTATGGAAAGACGCTAGTCTGTGGATACGCGCGCATTGGCGGATTTGCGGTCGGAATAGTTGCCAATCAGAAAGTGCACGCGCAGGCGACGGACCACGAGGGCCGAAAGCGCGTGGAGTTTGGCGGCGTTATCTACACCGAATCGGCTGAAAAGGCCGCCCGCTTCATCATGGATTGCAACCAGAACCTGATCCCGTTGATCTTTCTCCACGACGTGAACGGATTCATGGTGGGGCGTGACGCCGAGTGGAGCGGCATTATTAAAGCCGGTGCGAAGATGGTCAATGCCGTGTCTAATTCCATCGTGCCGAAGATCACGGTGATCCTCGGCGGCTCTTTTGGCGCAGGGCACTATGCAATGTGTGGGAAAGCCTACGATCCGCGGTTTTTGTTCGCTTGGCCGACGGCGAAATATGCGGTCATGAGCGGAGATTCAGCGGCCGGAACGTTGGTTGAAATCAAAATTCGCCAGCTCGAACGCGGTGGTAAGCAGTTGAGCGAAGAAGAGAAGAAAGAGCTATACGAATCAGTGAAGCGCACCTACGACGAGCAGACCGACCCGCGTTATGGCGCGGCCCGACTTTGGATCGACAAGATCATCGATCCGGTGGACACGCGCGAGGCCATCACCACCGCGCTGGAAGCCGCCGCCCTGAATCCCGATGTGCCGGAATTCAAGGTAGGAGTGCTGCAAACGTAAATCATCGGATCATCTGGTGATCGGGTCATCGGATGATCTGGGAACCCGCTAATCTGCCTATTCGCCTACTCGTTCTGACTCACCGGCCCAAGCCGACAGTTTTAGTTCAGCCGATCACCCTATCCTCAAATCCCCGATCACGAAAGTACGCTGTACATACAACCTGGGATTGTCACACCCTCATCCCTGTGCTAGCTTAGAAAACAATTCACGCCCTGTTTTCAGTACCCACAGCAAGCGCGCCTTCGTTTTTGGCCCGCACTTTGAGCGTGTCAGGTGGTGCCATGAAAGATACGATTCCAGCCGTGCCAGTTGAGCGTCACTTTGAGCAGGAAGGGTTCGGTAACCGCAAGCTAATCCGCCCTCTCATCAACCATTCCAACCATTCTCTACCAAGCAATTCCAGCCCTGGCCATTCCGTCTCAGGTCTTGGCGAACGGCGCGAACGGTCAGAACGCGGCACCGAGCGTTCCAATGGCGCGCGCAAGTCAGCGCCTCCGGAACAAACCAATGCCGAGAATTTCTATTTTCAGAAGCAGATGCAGTCGAAGACTCCAATGGTAATCGTCATGCTCGACGATGAAGAAGTCCACGGCATCATCGAGTGGTATGACAAGACCTGTATCAAGGTAAACCGCATCGGCGCACCGAATTTGATGATCTACAAGCCTTCGATCAAGTACATGTATAAAGAGGCTGAGGGCAGGAAATAGTTCAAAGCGGCGAGGCTACCGCATCACGCCCGTAGCCTCGCAAGTCCTTACAACTTAGGGAGCACGATTCCCTTCTGTACCTGGTACTTCCCTTTACTATCTGCGTAGCTGGTTTCGCAGACTTCGTCGGACTGGAAAAGGATAATCTGGCAGAGACCTTCGTTGGCGTAAATCTTCGCTGGTAACGGCGTTGTGTTCGAAATCTCGAGAGTCACAAAGCCTTCCCACTCCTGCTCGAATGGCGTCACGTCGACGATAATGCCGCAGCGCGCGTACCTGGACTTGCCAACGCAAATGGTCAACACGTCTCGGGGAATCTTGAAATATTCCGCCGACCGCGCTAGAGCAAAAGTATTTGGGGGAATAAGCGCGCAGTCCGACCGCACCGTGACGAAAGAACGTTCGTCGAAGCCTTTTGGGTCAACCGTCGCGCAATTCACATTGGTAAAGATCTTGAACTCGGCAGCCACGCGGAGGTCGTAGCCGTAAGAGGAAAGGCCGAAAGAAACCGCGCCTTCGCGCACTTGCTTCTCAGAAAAAGGATTTGATCATTCCATGTTCGTGCGCCATCTTGCGAATCCAGCGATCACTTTTTAACATTGGGTTCCTTAGTCTAATTGTCGGCAATGAGTAGCTGTGAGCTGCGAGTGATGAGCGACGAGCGACCTGCCCTGTCGTCACTCATTGCTCACTGCTCATTGGCTCAAAGCTGAAACTGCATCTTACGGGACAACGCCTGCAATTGACAATCTTCCACATGCCCTTTAGCATCAAGCACTTGAGGCACACTCAAGACTCCGACGCGAAGAGGCTGCCGTGATCAAGCTCGACATCATCAACGAAGTAGTGAATCGCACCGGCATCACAAAAACCAAAGCCGAAATGGCGGTTGAAACGGTTTTCGAAAGCATGAAGCGTTCGCTCGCCAATGGCGATCGCATTGAATTGCGTGGCTTCGGTGTGTTCAATGTGCGCCCGCGCAAAACTGGTATCGGGCGCAATCCGCGCACTGGAGCTGAGGTTTCGATTCCGCCGGGGAAAGCCGTGCGCTTCAAGCCTGGCAAAGAGCTCCAAACAATCGAGTAGGTCCGCGAAGCGGATTGGTTTTTCTCTTCGAGTCGCAAGATGTCGAGCCACAACTCCCCGGAAATTTACGTTCCTGCCGAAGTCTATTCTCCGGACACTGAGAGTATCGTCTATTACTCCTCCCGCACAAGGCCACGATATTGGCTGCACGGATTTCTGCTACTGCTCACGATTTTTACAACTCTGATTGTGGGATCGCGCTTGCAATGGGAGTTCCTGAATGGCCTGCCACCATTTTTTGACAATAATATTTTTCCATTGAAGTGGGCGCTGCAGGGACGTCACCTTCTGTTGGGGATTCCATTTTCACTTACGCTGATGCTGATTTTGCTGGCGCACGAGATGGGCCACTATGTCTATTGCGTGAAATATCGGGTGGCCGCAACGCTGCCGTTCTTTATTCCTTTTCCAACTCTATTCGGAACTTTCGGCGCGTTTATCCGGATCCGTTCACCACTGGGTTCTCGTGCCGCGCTTTTTGATATTGGAATCGCGGGCCCAATTGCGGGATTCGCCGTCGCTCTTCCGGTGTTGATAATGTCGCTCGGTCTGTCACACGTTGCGCCCGCGGGTGCGGCGCCGCCTGATATTCAGTTCGGATATCCAGTCGTATTTCGTTTTGTGCAACAGGTGCTCGTCGCGAGTGGCCACGCCCATGAGATCGCATCGGTGCCGCTATCACGGCTCTATCTTCATCCCGTCGCAATTGCCGCATGGGTCGGCATGTTCGCTACATCGCTGAATCTTCTTCCCGGCGGACAGCTTGATGGCGGACACATTGTTTTTTCAATTTCTCCGCGCGCGCACAAAACAGTTTCTAACCTGACGATTCTCGCGTTGATTCCGATGGCGGTTTACTTCTGGGCCGGCTGGCTGCTTTGGGCCGTCTTGCTCCGTCTCAGCGGGACACGCCATCCAGCCGTGCCGCTCTGGCCGGAGATCACGCGCGGTCGTCGCGCGTTGGCAATTTTCGCAGTCATCATGCTTACTCTGACATTGACGCCCACTCCCATCGCGAGCCAATCTCTCTTCGAGTTGCCGCAGCAGTGGCGCGCATCGCGCTAGCCTGCACTCGCACGAACTACGTATTTTTTCCTAGTGCACACTACGAACCGTTCTTTAGGGAAAATTTCTTAATCTCTGTACCGAAATTTTTGTAGGAATAATTTGCGCTTCCGCAATCGCAAATTCGTCTTCAGAATCGCGGATTCCAGGCCAACTAATCGGGCCAACGCACATTCATAACTCCGGCAATTTCAATGGGCATGCGGCTTCGCTCATGCTGGCACGGAGTTTGCAAGACAAAAACATGACACTTTCAATTTCGAGGAAGAATTATGCAAGCTATGAAAATATTCCTATTTCGTTTGGTTGCGCTGATGGCAGTTCTAATGTTGCCGGTCGCGCTGGTTGGACAGGTGGAATCCGGTTCGATCGTAGGAACGGTAAAGGATGCAACGGGAGCGGTTATTGCCGGGGCAACGATCACTGTGAGGAACGTGTCTACCGGTGCGCAGCGTACCGCACAAAGTGGAGGGGTAGGCCAATACAACATCACCGGACTTCCGGTTGGCACATATGAAATCATCGTCACGAGCGGAAACTTCGCTGCCTACAAGACCAACGCTGAGGTCACTGTTGGCGGTGTCGCGACAGCGGATGCACAACTCGCGACAGGTCAGGCCTCCACCACGGTTGAGGTGGTTGCAGGCGCGGGCGGAACTGAGGTCAACACGCAAACACAGGAGTTATCACAACTGGTGAACACACAACAAATGTCAGAGCTTCCCAGCCTCACTCGAAATCCCTACGATTTCGTGGCGATCTCTGGAAATGTCAGCAGTGGCGATCGGACAGCCACCGGCGGCGATCAGAATACGACCGGCCGCGGCGTGGGCTACGCAATCAACGGGCAACGTACCTCGGGTACCGAAGTGCTCTTAGATGGCGTCGAGAACATGGATCTGTTCACTGCGACAACCGGTGAGCAGGTGCCACTCGACTCAGTGCAGGAATATCGTGTGGTCACAAACAATTTCGACGCGCAATACGGACGCGCTGCTGGCGGTGTGGTTAATGTGACGACGAAATCTGGTACCAATAACTTCCACGGCTCAGCGTGGGAGTTCAATCGTCTGGCTGCGTACACAGCTAATACCTACAACAACGATTCGCAAAATGCATTCTTTCGCGATACGGGCGGAACTGGCCCACTCCCAGCGCCCAAAGGTGGCTACACGCGAAATCAGTTTGGGTTCATTGTTGGCGGCCCAATCCTGAAGGACAAGTTATTTTTCTCCGAGAGCACAGAATGGGTTCGCGTTCGCAGTAACGCCAGTCTGCAGGCCTATGTCCCCACTCCAGCAGTATTGGCAGCCGAACCAGCTAACGTTCAGGCTTACTTCGCTGCATTCGGGGCCAACAACTTCACCTTCTCGGGAATAGATCCAGGATCGGGCTTCGGCCTAGTGAACTTTAGCGCACCTGCGGATGCCGGCGGTGGCGAGCCGCAGAATACGTACCGCACAATCGGCCGCCTTGATCTAAATGCAACCGATAAAACCCAGATGTTTTTCCGGTTTGCTCAAGAGAGTATTACCAACTTCGAGGGAGCCGATTACGCGTCGCCGTACTCACAATACGACGTTGGCGATTCTTCCTATAACAACAGTGGATTGTTCTCACTGAATCACAGCTTCAGCAGCAATATCCTCACCAATACGAAGATCAGTTTCAGCCGTATCAATTTCGTGAACACTTACGACAAAGCTCAACAAAATGTGCCGGAACTGATTCTCAGCAGCGGTGCCACAATCGGCACGACCCCTGTACAGCTCCCAGGATTATTCGCGCAATTCGCCGGTACCGGAGGATTGCCTTTCGGCGGACCGCAAAACGCGCTGCAGTTGACACACGACCTCTCCTGGGTCAAAGGTGCGCATACCATACGACTGGGCGGCATGTTTGACTATCAGCAGATCAACCGCGCGTTCGGCGCCTATGCGCAAGGGCTTGAGTTGGCCGGAACGAGCACCTCGCAAGGTTTTACTAACTTTGCGGCTGGTCAGCTGGCGCTGTTTCAAGCCGCAATTTTTCCGCAAGGTGAATTTCCTTGCCACGAAGATCCGGCAACCGGGACTCCGATACAAACTCCGGCTTGCTCGATTTCTCTGCCTGTGAGTTCTCCTAGTTTTTCTCGCAGTTATCGCTACAAAGACTGGGCAGTTTACTTACAGGATAGCTGGAAGCTGAGCCCGAGATTCACCTTCAATTTCGGGACCCGGTATGAACACTACGGTATTCAACACAATAGCGACCAGAATCTCGATTCGAACTTCTTCTACGGGGCGGGCTCTAATGTTTGGGAAAAACTTCGCACGGGCTCTGTGCAGATTGCACCTCAAAGCCCCATCGGGCGCATGTGGAACCCAGATTGGGGAACGGTGGCGCCACGTATAGGTTTTGCTTATGACGTGTTCGGTGATGGCAGGACCAGCGTGAGAGGTGGTTTCGGCATTAGTTATGAGAGAAACTTCGGCAACGTGACCTTCAACGTAATCCAGAATCCACCGAATTACGCGACCATGCAGCTTACCTCAGATCCGTCTGGAGCGCCGCTTATGATCACGAGCAGCAACTTCGGTCCTCTGGGCGCTCCCAGTGGATCCCTTCCATTGCCATCGTCCAGCCTACGGCATGTTGCGCAGAACATAAACACGGCGCAGACTCAGTTCTACAGTCTCGCTGTGGAGCGTCAGCTGGCCCGTAACACCGTCTTTGCATTGGAATATGCCGGCGCACACGGTGTCCATCTTTACGATATCGCCGCTTACAATCCGGTGGGAGGTGGTCAAGTTTATCTGGCTGACCCGTTCGATCCCACGAATCCTGTCCTCACTCGCCCCAACGATCAGTACCATGGCATCAACACGCGCGGCAGCGGCGGAACATCGCGGTACAACGCGCTCAACGTTCGTTTCCAAAGCCAGAACCTGCACAACACAGGTCTGAGCGTGACCGCGAACTATACCTATGCTCATTCCATGGACGACCTTAGCTCAACCTTCTCGGACAGCACGGGCGGCGCCTCCAACGGTATCGGCAACCTTGGATATCTCGATCCGAGGAACCCGAGACTCGATTGGGGGAGCTCGGACTACGACGTGCGGCATCGTGCTGCGATCTCTATGGTCTGGCAAACTCCATGGGCCAGCAGCGGCACTGACTGGAAGCGCCAGGTGCTGGGTGGATACAGTATCGTGCCAGTGTTCACAGCACATACGGGAGTCCCATTCTCAATCTTTGATACGACGAACTCCGAGAACGCCGGCGAAGGCTATGGCATTCCACGTTACGTGCCCAGCGGGACCATCTCCAGTTTCCACGCAGGCACACCGGTTAACACCGGTTCAGTCAATGATTTCACGGTGCTGGATCTGCCCCCGGGCAACTTAAGCCCCTTTGACCCAGTATTAGGCATCTCAGATTTCGGACCATACCCCGCGGATATGACGCGGAGAAATGCATTCCGTGGGCCGGGCTGGTGGAACTTCGACCTGGCAGCTAGCAAGTCATTTTCATTGACCGAACGTGTGAAGCTGGAGCTCCGTGCGGAAGGCTTTGATCTCTTCAATCATCACAACCTGTACGTCAACGCTTTGAATCTCGACGTTGCTAACTTCCCTGGTGCCGTGACTGTGGATGCACTTAAGGGTGGACTCAACACCAACGCAGTGGGTGGCAATCACGACGAGCGGCGTTTCGGTCAGTTTGCATTAAAGGTAACCTTCTGAACACCATGTAGATTCTGGGGAGCGAAAGGTCCGCTCCCCATTTTTATTCTTCCACCACTCTCGCTGTCATCTCCTGCACCGGCTCGCCCCCGACCATTCCTTGGGCAATGATAAGTTGCCGGGCTTCGCCGCGAATTTTAGGCAGACGCAGTCCGAAAATAGCTGCGCCGCCGAGGCAAGCCACGGCACCCATAATTACCGTCGTCGGTGCGCCGAGCCGGTCTGCGAATGCGCCGCCGAACAGCGCCCCGAATGGCGCCATACCCATAAACATCATTGAGTACACGGACATCACGCGGCCACGCAGATGATCAGGAACCATGGACTGAATGAGCGTGTTGGATGAGGACATCTGTAGCATCATGCAGAAGCCGACGGGAACCAGCAGGGCGGCGGAGAGCCAAAAATTGCGTGAGAGTCCAAAAGCAATCAGGCTAACGGCGAATCCACCACAAGCGAACGTGACCCAGCGTCCCAGGCCGCTCACGCCGGTGCGCGCAGCCAAAGTCAGTGCGCCCAGCAGCGCTCCGACTCCGGTTGCGCCCATCAGGATTCCCAGGCCCCGCGCACCGCCGTGCAGTATTCGATCTGCGAAGATCGGCATCAGCACGGTGTAGGGCATCGCTACCAGGCTGACGAGTCCGAGCAGGAGGAGGAGGGCCCAGATCGGCGCACTGTGGGCCACGAAGTGAAATCCCTCCTTCACGTGGGCCAGGGCGGGGCCGGTTGGAACGTGCTTTCGGGGAGGGACGGCCATCATAAACAGCCCGATTATGACCGCTATGTAACTCACCGCGTTGGCGAAGAAACACCAGCCTTCGCCGATATTGGCGACCAGAATCCCAGCGATCGCCGGTCCAACGATGCGAGCGCCGTTGAACATGGAAGAGTTCAGAGCGATGGCATTGATCAGGTCTTCCTTTCCAACCATCTCGACCAGAAAGGCCTGCCTTCCGGGGATGTCGAACGCGTTTACGATTCCCAGGAGCACCGCCAGGGCAAAGATTTCATGAATGGTAATTCGATTCGTTAGCGTAAGCACAGCCAGCATGAACGCCAAGACCATTGAGGCTACCTGGGTGCCGATCACGACTCGCTGGCGGTTGTAGCGGTCGGCGACGAGCCCGCCGAGAGGGGAAGCCAACATCACAGGAAACTGACTGGCAAAACCGACAGATCCAAGCAGCAGTGACGATCCAGTGAGGCGGTAAACAAGCCAGGACTGTGCAACACTTTGCATCCAGGTCCCGATCAGTGAAATCAGCTGTCCGCCAAAAAAAAGCTGGAAATTGCGATGTTTGAGCGCCCGAAACGTTACGGGCAGGTTCTGGCGAGGCTCTGTCGAGGAGGTTCGAGGGATCGAGGAGTTCTTGCCGGCTTGCTGCGAGGTCACATCCAATGATGCG
>QHZR01000007.1 GCA_003224755.1 Acidobacteriota bacterium | reverse complement strand
TGAAAGAAATCTGTCGTGCCGTATCCGCTCAGTGTGCCAGCCCAGGTTGCGGAACTGGGCACTGGCACAGGAGTTGCTTAGCTGGTCGTGCCGTACCATTGCGGCTTCTGTACGGCGCTGCTCTGCATGAGTAGTCCTGCTGCAGACTGCTGCCGAGCGTTACGGTGACGATCATCGGCTGGAAGGACCCCGAGGATTTCACCTGCCCGGCAGATCCGTACGGCCCGGCGTTTCGCGACCACAGCGGATCGACAGCTTCAACTGGCAACTGGTACTGAGCACTGGTCGCGCCGTTGGGAATCTGCAATCCTGCGAGATCGAAGGAGCCTTCAAGCACTGCATCGTCCGAACCGAAACGATTGAAATTCTGACCGCTTGCGTCGGTGTATCCAGTGGCAATGTTCCCGCGTTTCCGGAAAACAAGAAGTCTGAGATCGAACTCGCGACTACGTTGCGCGAAGGCAATCTGGTGGCGGGATCAATCCATCGCGCAACCACGTTCACGCCTTGCATCGGCTGAGCCGGTACGCCTGCGGCGTTGGTGAAAAAGATGGCCATAGACGCGAGCGGTGGATTGAGAAAAGATTTGTTTTCCAGGAAAGTTTGCAAGATTCTGCGGGGTGACTGGATAGAGTCTCGAGAGGGCGGCTTGATCATCCATCTTGGGTTGGGCTGGATTCACAGTCCCATGATTTGAATAACAGATCGAAACCGGAACACATGAGATTGGATCTGCGTCGTGCATAACCGGAAATCCGGCATAGTCGGCTGCGGTGGAAGGAGGATTTCGCGTGATGACATTCAGGTTTACCTGCGACCAATCCAGTCCCAGCACTCTGCCGATCACGCCAACCAGATGGTATTGCAAGTCAGGTAGTTGCGAAGAAGTGAGCGCACAATTGCCGTTGAGAATGATACTGCGTGCAGAAATTGAGCATTGACATCGAAGTTGTCAACACCACCGAACGCTGAGTTGGCTGCGCAGTAAGCGGAATTACTGACGCCAGTGCCGAGCAGGGCATCGGTTACGGAGCCGTCCTCGTCATAGATAATCCCGATCGGAGTACTGGTTGCGCTCGGAGTAATATCTGCGGGTCCGGTGATCACTCCGTTTATTGTGGTCAAATTGGCACCGTTTACGTCTTCGGCCAGGTCCCGGCTTGCGTCATTAGAATCGCCGAGGTGGAGACCGAGTTCCACATTCCAAACGCTGTAGCGACGAAAGAGTCCGCGTTTGGTCCCAGCAGGGTGGGGCTGAGATCACCTTGATCTGTGAAGTAGCTGACGACGCCCTGCGGCCAAGTCACAGGCACTCCCTTTATCGTGGGATCGAAAAAACTCGCTCCTGCAACGAACTCCGGCCCACCGGCATGGACTGGGCAGTTGAGCAGCACGATCATTGTGATCAGACAGCAGGCCCGCATCGCTATTCAATGGTCCGCGCACCGGCAGCGCTGGCGCTTTTCAGGGCAACTCGACGATTGCGATCAATTTGCAATCTTCCGACCGTCCCTCCGACGGGGCTGGTCAGCCCTAGCTTGCTTTGCGGATATAAGAAGAGGAGCACGCGCTCTCCTACTCGGTAGCGCTCTCCGGTCTGCCATAGTCCGCTCCACTCGTGCACTTGAACGACTTGTCCTTGCCGTACTCCCCGAATTGCCTCGTCCACGCGAAATGTGATTTGAGTCGTCGCGATGGCGCTCGCCGGACTCGCATCAATGCGCTCAACTTTGATTACGGTGCCAGCAAAGATGCTTCCTGAATCGCGAATGATGTGACGCAGCACTGGTTTTGGAATCGCGACGCCAGGCAAGACCGCACCGGATACGTGTGCAGACGGTTGCAAACGCGGTTCAGCTGCAGCAGGAACGATCGACGCCAGAATCGTCAGGGCAAGGACAAAGCGCACGCACGGCCTCACACTTCGGGAGGACAGCGCTCTGACGGGAGCAGCAGGATTTTAGCTGTCTTGGCAGGAAAGACTCTGTGACGGATGTCACAGGTTAGGTGTGACGAGCAAACAATGGCTTTGAAGGCAGGCAGGAAATCAGTGCGCGGATGTGGGGTTGCGGAGCTCCGCTCCGCAGGACAGGCGAGGGCGGCTGTCCCCACATTGGATGATGCGAGATTTTCGGAGCTCCGCTCCGCCCGGACAGGCGAGCCGCCCGTCCCACGTTTGTAGGTAAGCCGACTGCTCATTCCTGCTTCAGGAAGATTTTCTGGGCGGAAAGGTGGGCTCCGGTCAGCAACAGCAATCCGGACAAAAACGCCCAGAACATCATGCTGACGGAGATGGCAAAGGGCCCATAGACTTCCTGAAAATTGAGTCTTGGCAGCAGAAGAATGTAGGAGTATTTCAAGATTTCGGAGAAAAATCCCATAATGATCGCCGCCGGAAGGACTGCTTTTGCCGGGACTTTCCCATTCGGCAGTAGCCAGTAAATCAAGAAGAAAATGGCCATGCTGGTAACGGTGGCAAAAACCTTGGCGGTCAGGAATCCAAGCACGCGGACTAAGAAAATGTCGTGCCCAAAGGCCAGAAAGCGCAGCAATTTCACATTGCCAGCGCTCAGCGCGATTGAGATCATGGCCAGGATTCCACAAGCAAAAGCCAGACCCAATGAAACGAACTGATTCCCGAGATATGAGCGGTTATTGGGGAATCGCCAGACGCGATTGAGCGCCACTTCCAGGGGAAGAAAAACTCCGGTGGACGTGATAAGCAGCATGACTAGAGAGAATGCCTGCGCTTTGTTTTTTGCCGTGGCCAGAGCTTCGAGATTACGAATCACAAAGTCCTGCCCCGCCGGCAAGTAGTCACGTAGCAGTTCCTTGATCACATCACTCATAGTCCTGGAGTGGAACACTCGTACTGCCAAGCTCATGAGCAGCAGCACGAACGGGAAGAAAGAAAGGATCGCATTTGCCGCAACCGAGAAAGCGAACGTGTGCACTTCAGTGTGCAGCAAATATTTTACGGTTGACGCGGAGAGGCGATAGTAATACCGGACCCGGTTCCGAAAGGAATGAGGATAGGCGACCGGTACAGCAATATCTCTCGATCCGGGGCTCGGTGGCAGCACGATTTGTCAATATTATCAAAGACTTAAGTCGCGTTCGGCGTCGAGGCGGGTATCAGGCGCAACAAGCGCCGATTCTTCAACTCGATAAAAAACGATTTAGCTCTGCAATTTTCTCTTGCCAGAAAGGTAAGTTCCTGAATAATATCTTTTGCCACTGCCCAAAGTTCGGGGCATTGCATCAGATTCGGGCTGATGTTTTCTGTGCCACGTCGTCTAAATTCGCGCAACAAGATGGCTCCTCGGCCTGCGCTGGAAGTTCTCCGGTCAGGTGAGGGGCTTTGCTTTTTGGGGTACGCGGCTACTGGACATTACCTGATTAAACCTGTTGGACGTTTTCGCAGGGGGGATGTAGAGGCATAAGGCCTTACCGAAAACGTTCGCAGGAAATCTATTAAGAGGCGAAAGGAGTACTTTGTGAGAGAGAAGGGTACAGTAAAGTGGTTCAACGGGGCCAAGGGCTATGGGTTTATTCAACGGTCCACGGGCGAAGATGTTTTTGTTCACTTCTCCGCTATTCAGGAAAATGGCTATCGCAGCCTTAACGAGGGCGAAACGGTTGAGTTCGACCTGCTAAAGGGGCCGAAAGGCTTTCAGGCAGCGAACGTCAGCCGCGGCTAAATTCCACCCCGAGACGCAAGAGTTGGGGTAAGCCTCGCGTCCACTTGCAGACCCTTCCAGCGTGCTGGAAGGGTTTTATTGTGTTTGCGGGAGTCGTGATTTAACCTCCTGGTGCACGATCCTTCTGGGACGAAACACCAAAGTCCGGCTTCGTCGGTGGATACGATCTCACCATGCACGGTTCATACGACTATCGGCTGGTCATTCTTTCCGTCTTGATCGCGATCTGTGCCGCGTACGCAGCGCTCGATCTTGCTGGACGCACGACCGCTGCAAAGGGTCGGCTTCGCTTGGCATGGCTCGCGGGCGGGGCGATTGCGATGGGCCTAGGTATCTGGTCCATGCACTATATCGGAATGCTGGCATTTGCGCTTCCGATTCCCGTTCTCTATGACTGGCCAACCGTCTTGCTGTCACTACTGGCAGCGGTTTTTGCCTCCGCAGTTGCGCTTTTTGTTGTAAGCCGGAAGCAGATGGGATGGATTCGTGCCTTCGCAGGCGCCGCTATCATGGGCGGCGGTATTTCGGCGATGCACTATATCGGCATGGCGGCGATGCGACTGCCTGCTAGTTGCTCTTACGATCCTTTGATGCTCACGCTGTCGGTGGTCTTGGCGATCGTAATTTCGCTCGTGGCCGTGTGGCTCGCATTCCATTTTCGCGAGGACGTGAAGATCTCGCCGTGGCTCAAGGCTGGCAGTGCCCTGGTGATGGGCAGCGCAATTCCAGTGATGCACTACACGGGAATGGCTGCGGCGCGGTTTACTGCATCAAGTCAGGTGGCAGATTCCGCGCATGCAGTCAGTACCTCGACGCTTGGTTTTGCCGGCGTAAGTTCAGTCACCTTGTTGGTCTTGGGCGTTGCTGTCATCACCTCAGCCTTCGATCGGCGTTTCACAGCGCAACGACTGCAGCTGCACGCGAGCGAGCTTCGGTTTCGTGGCCTGCTTGAGGCCGCGCCGGACGCAATTCTGGTTGTGAACGCTGAAGGCCGGATCGTGCTGGCCAATGCCCTTGTCGAAACCTTGTTTGGGTACAGCCGCGAAGAGCTGCTAGGACACAACCTTGAGATGCTCGTCCCCGAACGCTTTCGGGGCAAGCATGTTTCACATCGTCTGGCTTTTCTCAGCGATCCCCGTGCGCGGCCGATGGGAGCGGGGTTGGAGCTCTACGGTGTTCGAAAAGATGGCCACGAATTTCCAGTTGAGATTAGTCTCAGTCCCCTGGAGACGAGCGAGGGTAGGCTGGTCACAAGCGCGATTCGTGACATCACACGGCGCAAACGTTCGGAGGAAAATTTGCGCGAGCTCTCTGCCCGTCTGTTGCAGCTACAGGATGAAGAACGACGGCACATCGCACGTGAGCTCCATGACAGCACCGGACAGATGCTCGCCGCATTGAGCATGACATTGACGCCGCTGGTTCAGGGAAAGAACACGATTGATCCGGTTTCCCGCAATTTAGTCGAGGAGAGCCTGCGATTAATTCACGAGCTCTCGGATGAAGTGCGGACTTTCTCTCACCTGTTGCATCCTCCGCTGTTAGACGAGGTGGGACTCTCGTCCGCCCTCCGCCTCTACTTGGAAGGGTTCGCTGAGCGCAGCAAGATTCAGGTGGATCTTGAAATCCCCTCAGATTTTGGGCGCCTGTCACGCGAAGTGGAAACTGCGATCTTCCGCGTTGTGCAGGAATGCCTTACGAATATTCACCGGCATTCCGGAAGTGCGGTGGCTAAGATTTCTATTTCTCGCGCAGATGGCGAAGTTCGCGTCAAAGCTGAAGATAAAGGCCATGGAATATCGCACGCGAGAAAGTCGAACACGGAATTGTCAGGCAGAGAAGGAGTGGGAATTCGAGGCATGCGGGAACGAGTTCGCCAGCTCGGAGGCACACTCGAAATCACTTCTCCAGAGGACGGTAAGGGAACAACCGTGATTGCGCGTTTTCCGATCACTCAGAGCTCAACTTCCGCGGCAAGCTGATGGTGTTCCCGAACCGTCCCCCTATCAACGGATCTCCCAATTATTGCTTGACCCGGTAAATAAAATTCCGAGGACCGTCAACAATCTTGAAATCTGCCGGTACCGTGAACAGAAAGGGATCAGGCTCGGAGCGGACTATATTTTTTAGCTGGAAAGTTTGTTCACCCATGCGGGGATCGCTGCGCTTGCTGTAAACGACAGTTTTGAGTTCAGGCGAGGTCCAAACCTCGGTGACAATCGTGATCGGCCTCTCGTTACCGATTTGGCCGGCAGGAATGGTATGCGTCGTTCGAACGCCATTTACTAGCACGCCTTCCATGGTTTGTGAACCAAGGTCTTCTGTGGAGGCAGGAGAGTGTTCGTCGGCCTCGATGACAGTTTTTTGCATGGCAATCCCCGGGGCTGGGGGATCGTTTCCCGGGGCCCGCATTTGCACGAAGAATTTCTCTTCGTGATGACCCTGCTCAGGTCCGGGTGCTCCCGCCGGGGGCATCGCGATCTTCTGGGCCGTCTTGTCGGTCAAATTCAATGTGTAGGAGATCTGCGTCACGGGATCCTGGATAAACACCAGGCGCGGTGCATTGGCCGCTCCCAGATTGCCGATTGCGGGCAAGACCGCGTCACGCCGGGTGCGGCCCTGAGAATCGCGCGCGGTCGTTCCCGTGCTGCTTTCGACAATGCGATTGCCGTCGGCCAGCGTCTGGACGGATTCATTCGAAATCGTGGCGGAATAGGGTGCACCCAGCACAGGTGCGCCGGAAGACGTTTCAAACGCTCGCCAACCGCCAACCCCCACACTTGCGCTCCCAGTTTGGACATTCAGCTTCCCTGTATCCTGCGCAAATACGAAGGACGAGGTGGCGAGAATTAGAACCAATGCGCGTTTCATGGTGTTCTCCTTCTAAGACACTTACGGTTGCAATTGAAGCCGGTCGGGCAATCCATCTGCGGCAATATTTATGTCGGCGACAAAAGTGACTCCCTCGGGGATGGCACCCGGCGGGAACATCGCATCGGCGGGAATTGTGACCTGAATCGCCGACTCAGTCGGCCAACTCGTTTGTTCGTTGTGCTGCGGGTTCTGGATTGGTGCGAGGGCGTGCTGTCGCCTTTGACTCCGCTTGACCGGAAGGGCTTCTGCGCTATGAACAATGGCCGGTGGAGATGCGGCTATTGGCGACCGCGCCGGAATCTGTTCGAGCTGCGCAGGCAAGAAGACAAAGAGAATTGCCAGCACGGCCGCAGTCACTGCCGCGCCCAGGGCAACCGGCGTCCACACGGGCATCTTGCTTGGCTGTTCCGAAGCCAGGACCGCTTCGCAATATCGGTCGAACAGGTCGCTGGTAGCTTCGTACGAACCGACGAGGCGCCGGCACTCCGCACAGCCTTGAACATGCTGTTCAAGATCGGAGGCCTCGTTCTCTGGAAGCTCGTGATCGAGCCAGGCAATCAGTTTTGCTGAGTAGTTACACATTGCATTTCTCCGCCAACTTCTTGACGGCGCGATCCACGGTATCGCCTACAGTCGAAGTTGGAATTTCCAGGACCTCGCCAATTTCTCGATAACGCAGCCCTTCAGTGCGCAGCAGCAGGCACTCGCGCTCGCAATCGGTCAAAGCGCGAATGGCCTTTCCCATCTGCCGAAACTTTTCCTTTTCGAGCACAGCCCGCTCCGGCGTAGCTTCGTCTAACAGCGAGTCAAATTCAGGATCGAGCGATGCACCGAAACGCCGATCATAGCTATTCTGGTGATTTCTGGCCCGATTATGCGCAACCCGAAACAGCCAGCCTCGAATGTTTTCCTTCGATCCGCCCCCCGACAAATGCCGATGCAGCCCGAGGAAAGCGTCTTGAACCACATCCTGCGCCTCATCCATCGAGAGTCCGAGACATACCAGATAGCGAAGTAGAGGTTTGCGCATTTCGCGAAACAGAGTCGTGGCCTCGCAGTCGCGGGCGGCAAGCCGCGGAAGCGGCATCGCTAACGGTACGGGATTGCCACTCATAGGGTCTTCGGCATCGCGCCTCTATTCATACAACAAGCGAGGTGGGTCGTTTTCCGGCGTGGATGGCAAGGATTGAGAAGTGACTTGCGGATGCACCGAGATTTGACTTACAACCCCTCAATGCAGCTCGATGGAAACCAAGTCGCCATCGAGGCCGCCGCCCGGTTTGTAATTGACATTGACCGGGACCGTTTTCCATCCGCAGGAGAACTCCGCCGCGCCGATCACCGGCACTGATTTGTAATCTGAGGCTCGCAGCCGGATCGTCTTTCCTTCTTGAGCAAGGGTAAGTACTGCTGCCGGAGACTTGCTGCAATCCACGGAGAGCAGAGTCGTCTTCAAGAACTTTACCGGACGCCTATCAGCCTCGGGCTCTTTTGCAGCGGGCTTGGCGGGGCTTTCCTCGTCATCTTCTTCTGCGTTTGAAGCCGGCTTCTTCGGAGGGGCTTTGGCGGTTTGCTGCGGCGGCGCTTCTTCGACGGGTGGAACGCCGTATTTTTCGAGGAATGGCAAATCAATGAGACTCTTCTTCGCGGTTTGGGAAATTGCGGGGTTCTGGCTCTGCTTCAGCCGCTCCAGGGTGGATCTGGCCTCATCGAACTTCTTCGCCGCCAGATACGCACGCGCCAGGCGCAATTGATATTCCTCGTCACGCGGACTCAGTTCAACGGCCTTTTTCAGGGCTTCGACCGCGGCATTCGCTCCGCCGCCGGTCAATCTTGCCCAGCCCAGCATATCGTAAGCTTCGGCGAAATCAGGAAACTGCTCGACCACGATGTGAAGGCTCTCCATCATATTTGCGAGGCCTTGGACCTTCGCGCCTCGCTCGCCGGAGTGATACGCAGCAAGGGCGAGGCCCATGCGCACCCAGGGGTCGGATGAATTCAGGCGCATGGCGTCAGTGAGCTCTTCAAAGGCACGGTCAGTTTCGCCTTTCTGAACGTGGGCCCAGGCCAGAGCCCGATGAGCCACTGCACTTTCGGTCTTTTCGTCGGCCACTAGTGCTTCGAGCTTTTCAATGGCCTTGGCTCGCCGTTCGGGGATTCTGACTGCCATCTCATTCATCAGGGCTTCACCCTCGGCTAGCGAAACCGATTTTGCGCTGGTCGCAACATCGTCCACCGAAAACGGAAGAGGAAACTGCGAGAGGGAAGCATCAAATGGGGCTCCGTTTGCCTGCTTCGACATCTGCAAAGCGTCTTGCAGTCCCTTCAACGAGCGGAAGTGGTCCTTCACAGCTTTGTCGAACTGCGAAAGGCTCATGCCAAATGCTTGTTGGATTGCTTGCTCGGTTGGCACTTTCTGGTTTTCTACGAGATCGAAGTATCTGCCCATCTCCTCCAGCTTGTTCTGGCTCAGCAAATAGTGCACGAGTATCCACGACTGGGCGTAGAACAGCGTGTGGTGCGTTCCTTCCTGCCCACTCACGACACGGTTCTTCATTCCGAAAAGGTCTGGCCAGGTGAGCCAGACAGGATTGCTCAGGATTTCGGTGAAAGACTTCTGCCCATTGCCTTGAATTTGGTTGCCGAGAAGATCGGTTTGGTACCCTGGATTCAGTTCGGGATCGCCACCTGGCAGCGCGGCCTTCGGAGTTAGATATAAAGAAGAGAAATATTCTGCGAAGCCTTCATCAAACCACGGCTGCGTCGGCGGATAGTTGTAGTTCAACAGATAATGGGCAAACGGGTGCTCAATCGCGCGATAGCTGTCGGGAACAAACAGGTTGAGGACAATGAAAACGCGGTCTTCGCCGACAAGGAAGAAGGCGGGAGCCTGCGTGGGATCTCCGTTTACCATGGGCGCGATCTGCGCGTAATCCTTGTCGCTGCGGATCGCGATGATCTCGATGGGCTCGGCCAAGCGGAGCCGCTGGCGCATGAGCAATTGACCAAAGACTGCTCGCATTTGCTCGAAACGCGCAGCGACTTCGTGTCCCTTCTTGTCTCCCGCGTCGGTTAAGACGATAAAGTGATCGGAACTGATGCGGAGCCACTGCTGGTCGGCGGCAAGGGCAGGGCTAGTAGAAGATAGCAGCAGCAATAAGAAAATGACACGATATGAAGGAATCACAGCGGCGGAGACCTCGAATTGACCAGATGCTACCACGCCGAAGCTCGGCTAGCAGGGCTTCCGGTCACGGTATAATTCGACCCGGCTACCTACTCTTCGAAATGGTTACAAATCCATTGAAATACATCAGGCGAGTGCAGCCGATGCTGGTCCTAGCACTCTTATCTCTTCCATTGGCGGCACAAGTCTCTCCGGACGCCGACTACACGAATCATGCCACTCAAGGTGACTACACCGTCCGCGACTTTCAGTTTCATGATGGCGAAAGCTTGCCGCAGCTTCGGCTTCACTACGCAACTTGGGGTGCGCCTAAGCGCAATGCTGCCGGAGAGGTGACCAATGCTGTTCTCCTGCTGCATGGGACGTTAGGCGCGGGGATCGACTGGGGCCATCCCAATCCCACGAGCCCTAAAGTTCATCCGCTTCTCGGGCCAGGCGGAGCGCTGGATAGCGATGAATACTACGTCATTGCCCCGGACACGATTGGGGCCGGCAAGTCGTCTCGCCCAAGCGACGGGCTGAGGATGAAGTTTCCGCATTACAACCTCGAAGACATTGTCAAAGCGGAACGCCTGCTGACTGAACATCTCGGTGCGAAGCATGTGATTGCGGTATTAGGCGCATCGATGGGCGGGCGCCAAACTTGGCAATGGGGCGTGCAGTATCCCGAGTTCATGGACGCGCTGGTTCCCATGATTTCTTCGCCATTTCCCAACGCCGGAAGGCGCGGGCTGATAGATTACATTCCCGAGCAGATCATCAGGACCGATCCGGAATGGAAGGGTGGAAATTATGAGAAGAATCCTGACAGCGCTCGAATCGCTGATCTGACGTATTCAATCTTTCTACGAACGCCAACCTGGTACCAGCAACAGCTGCCCACTCGAGCCGACGCAGAAAAATTGGTGCAGGGCGGAAGCGGTCAACACACGGCACCCGACGCCAACGATTTCATCTACATGATGGAACTCAATGATGAGTTCGACGCCTGGTCGCAGTTGGATCGGATTGGCTGTCCGGTTCTCATGATCAACATGGTAAGCGACAATATGGTTCCCATCGAACTCCGCGACGCCGAAAAGACTGCCGCCCGGTTGAAGAATGCGACTTATCTGGAAATCAAGGAAGAGGCGGAATACGGTCACGGCGCTCTGGGGCGGACCGCAAACATTTGGGGGCCCAAGTTGCGCAATTGGCTCCACGAAGTCGAGTCACATAAGGCACCACAGGCAAAACAGTAGTGCTGATGTCGGGGACAAAACTCGGGCCTTACGAAATCGAATCTCCGCTCGGTGCAGGCGGGATGGGTGAAGTCTATCGTGCGCTCGACACGCGGCTCGATCGCGCCGTTGCGATAAAAATTCTCCCCGAGCATCTCTCTCAGAGCCCCGAGGCGAAACAGCGATTCGATCGCGAAGCCCGGGCAATTTCTTCACTGAATCATCCCAACATTTGCACGCTGCACGATGTCGGTCATCAAAATGGGACGGACTACTTGGTCATGGAGTTTCTGGAGGGGGAGACACTCGCGGACCGCCTGGCCAAAGGTCCCTTGCCGATTGCGCAACTTCTCAAATATGGAGCCGATATTTGCGAGGGCCTTGACCGCGCTCACAAGAGTGGAGTTGTTCATCGCGACTTGAAACCCGGCAACATCATGCTTACGAAGGCGGGCGCAAAGCTGATGGATTTCGGTCTAGCCAAAGGTACGCCCGCGATGGCCGCTGTATCGTCTTCAAGTCTGACCATGGAGATCACCAGTCCGATGGCAACGCATCCGTTGACCGGGCACGGATTCGTAGTGGGAACGTTCCAGTACATGTCTCCAGAGCAGGTGGAAGGAAAAGAAGCGGACGCTCGCAGCGACATTTTTGCTCTGGGCTCGGTGCTCTATGAGATGGCGACAGGGAAGCGTGCTTTTGAAGGAAAGAGCAATCTGTCGGTTGCGTCTGCAATCATCGAGAAAGAGCCAGAGCCTTTAACGAGTGTTCAGCCCATGGCGCCGCCAGCGTTGGATCACGTCATTCGCGGCTGCCTGGCAAAAGATCCTGACGCTCGCTGGCAGAATGCCGGCGATATTGCCCGGCAACTGCGCTGGATTTCAACTTCATCGCAGTCCGGAGCCATTGCTCTGCCCGGGCATCCGGGGCGCAAGAACTGGGACCGTATCGTTTGGCTTGCGTTGGCCGTTCTCATTCTCATTCTGGTTGGTTGGCTTGCTTTCCGTCCGCAACCCGTGCGGCGGACGGTGCAGGCGTACCTCACTCCTCCGCGAAACGCAACGTTCAACTTCAACGGCGACTTTTCTGGCCCCCCGGTCGTTTCCCATGACGGCACACGGATCGTTTTCTCGGCCCGCGTGGGAAAGGAACCGAGCTCTCTATATATTCAAACGCTGGACAACCCGGTCGCAGCAAGACTTGACGGCACAGAGAATGCCGCATTTCCCTTCTGGTCGCCTGACGGGAAGTTCATTGCCTTCTTCGCTAACGGTAAGCTCAGAAAAATCCCGGCCATAGGCGGACCGGTGACTGTTCTTGCAGATTCGCCCGGAGGCCGAGGCGGTGCCTGGAGTCCGGAAAACATAATTGTCTATACACCGGACTACCGCGAGTCACTGTGGAAGATCAACGCCAACGGAGGCACGCCAGAGCGATTGACCAAACTCGACCCGTCCAAGCACTCGACCCATCGCTGGCCGTCGTTCCTGCCCGATGGCAAGCACGTTATATTCTTTGCCACGAACCACGCCGGTACGGGCGAGGACCAGAATGGAATCTATTTTGGTTCCGTGAACAGTCCCGACATGAAGCTGGTTCTCCCGACCGATTCGCCTGGTCAGTACGTGCCCGGGTACCTGCTTTACCATTTCCAAACTGCGCTCGTCGCCCAGAAATTCAATCCCGAGAGCGGAACCGTCTCTGGCGATCCCATTCCGATAATGGATCACGTGCAATATGACCCGAGCGTGTGGCGCGCTACGTTTAGCGCTGGCGACGAGGGAACGCTGATCACAGTTTCCGGCGCTGCGAGCGAAGGCGCGCAATTAGTGTGGATTGATCGCAGCGGCAAAGATCTAGGCAAGGCGCTGCCTGAAGGCGGTAACTACATGTTGGGCGGAACCCTGGGCGGAATGAGGCTATCGCCGGATGGAAAACGTTTGGCTGTGATCATAGGACAGCCAAAGTCCGACATCTGGGTTTTTGACCTGGGTCACGGGTCCAAGATGCGCCTCACGTTCGATCCCGCCAACCATTTAGAGCCATCCTGGTCTCCTGATGGACAGCGAGTTGTCTTTGTCGAACTGACCGGATCCAGGATTTCAGCTGGCTCGACGATTCATTCGCGGGCTGCGAACGGTGGCGGCCAGGACGAACTGCTGGTCGGCCCTGAAAACAATACCGTCCCAGTTACCTTCAGTTGGCCGCAGTGGTCGCCGGACGGAAAATACCTCGTTTACCACAAGGCGAGCGGCCCGTCGGGCGGTTCCATCTGGGCAGTTCCCACCAGCGGTGAGCAGAAGCCGTTTTTGATTGTGCAGTCGCAATCACAGCAGGGAACCATTGTTTTTTTCAGGGTGTCTCCAAATGGCAAGTGGCTGGCATACAGTTCCACCGAATCCGGCCGCGAAGAGGTTTACGTCACCCCATTTCCCACCGGTAACGGCCGGTGGCAAGTGTCGCAGAACGGTGGGACCAGTCCCGCCTGGCGCGCTGATGGTAAGGAGCTTTATTTTGGTGAATTCTCTGGTGCTCAAACGCAGGTGTTCGCGGTTGATGTGGTCGGCAAGGCCGATCAATTCGAGACAGAA
>QHZR01000384.1 GCA_003224755.1 Acidobacteriota bacterium | reverse complement strand
ACGTCAATTCTTATCACGGCCAGATACAGGCTCAGCTGGAGAAAAAGTTGGGACGGCCCGTCTCTGTGGGTCAGATGAGCCTGAGCCTGTTTCCTCTTTCATTCAAAGCGCAGAATGCGGTGGTTGGCGAAGACAAGAGCATCGTTACCGGGCGTCCTTTCGCTACGGTTAGAGAGCTCGCCGTGTCGGTGAAGTTGTTGCCCTTGCTGCACAAAGAAGTGGAGATCAACTCGCTGGAGCTTAGCCATCCTCAGATTGAGATGCTGAGGAACGCTCAGGGAGAATGGAATTTTGCGACGCTGGGTTCGCCGTCTGTTCCAGCGCAACCGGGACAGAAACCGGCGGGGCAGTTGGCACTGGCCAAGTTGCAGATCAACGACGGGCAGGTGGCCATTACTGACTTTCAAAAACATCAGTCGCGCGCCCTATATGACCATATTGATCTGACGTTGACGGATTTCGCGCCCGACCGGGAGTTCGCCATCGAAGCCGCCGCACACCTGGAAGGCCAGGGGAAACAAACTATCTCTCTTAAAGGCAAGGGCGGCCCCATTGAGAAGGCAAACCTGCTGAATACGAACTTTGACGGCACAATTCACATGGAACAGGTTTCGATTTCGGCGGCAGAGAAGTTCTTGAATTCCCAGGCCCTCAGCGGAATTGAGGCCCTGGTTTCCGGGGACGCCAACCTCAAGAACTCGAACGGAAAGACGGGCTCCAGCGGCACCATTAAGCTGGAGAATTCTTACATTCGCCAGGTGAACGTCGGTTATCCAATTACGGTGGACTATGACGTCGCCGACAATTTGACCACGGATGTTATCGAGATGCATCGTGGAGAAATCAAGCTCGGCTCGACTCCGATCTCACTCAGCGGAACGGTGGATACCAGGGCAACTCCGGCACTAATAGATTTGAAACTGACTGCAACGAATGCCTCTGTTGCCGAAGCGGCGCGTCTGGCGTCCGCCTTTGGCGTTGCGTTCAGTCCAGGCACGGAGGTAAATGGGAGGGTCGATGCCAATATCCAGGCTCGCGGTGCGGCCAATCAGCCCGCTATGAATGGACAGTTCTCCGCAAGAGACCTGATTATCGCCGGTAAAGAATTGCCGCAACCGGTTAAGGTTAATGCAGTCAGCCTGGCCCTCACGCCGCAGACAATTCGCTCGAACGACTTCACCGCCACCATCGGCGTGACTAATGTGACGGTCAACTTCCTTCTTTCGAACTACACAGCTCCCAACAGCAGCGTGAGCGCTTCTTTGCGCGCAACCAATGCGCGTCTGGGCGAAGTGCTGAATATCGCCAAGGCCTATGGAATTTCCACTGTGGAAGGCATGACCGGCGACGGGTCGTTGACCGCGGATGTGCATGCGCAAGGGCCGACGAAAAATCCCGCTGCATTTACTTTTAACGGCACTGGAAAGATCCAAAATGCCGTATTGAAGGTTCCTTCTCTCACCAAGCCGCTGCAGATTCGGAACTCCGACATACGCTTCAGCCAGAACTCGGCGATCCTGGAGAATGTTGCGATGTCTGTGGGCCAGTCGAATGCGAATGGGGCACTTACCTTGAGGAACTTTGCCGCGCCGCAAGTGCAGTTTACGCTGAATGTTGACAAGGCCAATGTCGCTGATTTGCAGAGCCTGGTGGCTTCGCCTGTGCCGGCCAAACGCGCGAGCGCCGCAACGCCAGGGAAACGTTTCTGGAACATCGTCCCGGCAGCGAACGCGCAACAACCTGTCGAGCCGGGTATGTTGTCAAAAATGACGGGTAATGGTGACCTGAGTGTAGGGACGATCCAGTATGACGATCTGGTAATGACCAACGCTCATTCCAAGGTCTTAATGGATCATGGCGTGATCAGGCTGAATCCGGTTACAGCCGATCTTTATGGAGGCAAGGAAGCCGGAACGATTGTGATTGACACTCGTCCGGCGCAGCCGGTGTACACGGTCAATTTGAAGACGGACAAAGTGGACGCCAATAGATTGATTTCTTCGGTGTCATCGTTAAAGCAAACGCTGTTCGGCTTGCTTACTTCAAATGTGAATGCCCGCTTCAGTTCCAGTTCGGCAACGTCGATCATGCGGAGTCTGAATGGCAATCTGGCGCTGAATCTTGTAAACGGAAAACTTGCCAATGTCGATCTGCTCCACGAACTTGCGACAGTAGGCCAATTTCTAGGCGGAGGAATTGGGACGGCATCGAAGGGTTTCACCAACCTGGTGCAACTCTCCGGCAATTTCGACGTGCAGAATGGAGTGGCCCAAACCGATAACTTGAAAGCCGCCATAGACGGCGGAACATTCGCAGCCAAGGGATTAATCAATTTAGCAAATGAATCGCTGAATATGCACGTTACTGCTGTGCTCAATAAAGCCATGAGTCAGGGAGTTGGCGGAACCCAAATTGGCGGCTTCATGAACACAGCATTGGCCAACAATCAAGGTGAACTGGTTATGCCTGTGATCATCACGGGAACGTTTCAGCATCCCCAGATAACACCGGACATGCAGCAAATCGCGCAGATGAAGCTGCAAAATCTGCTTCCTACGAGCAAAAATCCGGGCGCGCTCACCAATGGGATTCTGGGAGCAATTCTGCGCAAGGGCCAGTCCGCCAGCGGCGACACCAGTGGCTCGCCAGGTGATGCAGTTACCGCTATTTTAGGGGCATTGGGAGGCAACAAACAGCAGAAACAACAAAGGCCCGCGCAGCAAGGTACAGTGCCGCCGGCCGATAATGCGAACCAGCAGCAGGATCAGCCACAGGCGAATCCATTGGGCGACATCATGAACCAGGTGCTGAATAAGAAACAAAAGCAGCAGCCGGCTCCGGCGCCGCCGCCTGAACCGCCCAAACGTTAATTAGGGAGCAGAGGCTTCCCGTGTCAAGGCATTCGCCTCGACCAACGCGCTGAGCAAGTCATTTTCTTCGTTGCAGAGCTAAACGTTTGCGAATGGGGACCACTGGACGACGAAGAAGAAGGACCTTCGAGTGTGCGCACCGCGGATCTGAAAAACTCTCGATGACTGTCCATTTCACCAGTAACCGAGTTGTTGGTGTAAACGCCTGTGGCTGTTGAAAAACTCCTTCCCGCGAAATTCGTGAAAATAAAATCGCGTTAGGATGCCCTACAAACGACTTTCTCGGTTTTCCTAGACATTTTCTATTCCCCAAATCTTCGTTGTTTTGAGAAAAATGGACTTTTTCAACACCTACGCCTGTTTTCAACAGTTGTGTCGTAAAGCGCAATCACTGCTGTCCGCGAAGTTTCCCGTTTTGCTGAAGGTAATGCTTACCCGTCTCCGCCAACGTCAGTTCGACGTAGTAGTCCGGCACCCGCTTGGAATACCAGAGATTTGCAAAACGTTGTACATGTGAGTCGCCAATTTTGACGGTCAGGAA
>QHZR01000383.1 GCA_003224755.1 Acidobacteriota bacterium | reverse complement strand
ACGCGCTGGTTGGGGGGTTATTTTCACCCGGTCAGCTGACTTTGCAATTTGCGAATGTCGCCGGACTACCCGGCTCCAACGCGAACGAGATAATCTTTTCCGGATTGACACTGGTTGGCGCCTATAGCTCATTCAATGAGCTCCTCCAGCGCACCAATGGGCATAACTTCTACGACAACACCAAGACCGTGTATTTCGGCTCCGCCAATGATGCCGCTCTTAATGCCGGAGTCCGGCGTTATTTGGCTGACCAGGCCGGCACGAACTATGTCGCCCATTATTACGACCCAAACGGATACCTTCGCATACCCACACTCACACTCCACACTACCCAGGATCCAACCGTAGCTTTTTCTCAGGAAGCGCATTACGCCGCTGTGGTTGCCGGGGCTGGCGATTCTGATTTTCTGGTTCAGCAGTCGGTAAATCGGTACGGGCACTGTAACGTGAAACCAGAGGAGATACTGAATTCATTCCAAGGTTTATTTCTGTGGGTGAATTATGGCATCAAGCCCGCGGGAGGAGATGTAACGGTCCCATGATCGGCATTTGTCAGTGAATTCTCGTCACGCCACTCAGATCGACCGTTAGCCGCCACTACGCAACCTGCTGTGGGTTCCACAGCCGCATGAGTATGAGACGAGGACCCGCCATTTAAACCGACCGTCCGGCGCAGAATCCTGACGCCCACGCCCATTGAAAGTTGAATCCACCGAGGTGGCCGGTTACATCCACAACTTCACCGATGAAATATAGGCCAGGTATTTTGCGGCTCTCCATAGTCTTCGCGGAAAGCTCGTCGGTGTCCACGCCTCCTGCAGTGACTTCAGCTTTGTCGTAGCCATCGGTGGCTTCTGGAGTGATTGTCCAGTTGTGCGTCTGCCGGTCGAATGCGGCGAGAGCGTAATTGGTCCAGGCCGCAGGAGGATGCAGATCAACCCAGCGGTCTGCCAGACGTTGCGGCAAGGTCCCCCGCAACGCGTTTTTCAGAGCGGGTAGATCGCGGCACACAACGTTGCTATTGCGAATGGGCGCGGTAAAGTCGTGTCCGGGAGCGAGGTCAATACTCACCCAAGTCGAAGGCTTCCAGTAGGTGGAGATCTGCAGAATGGCCCGCTGCTTGCCAACCGATGCCACGACCTCGGCGGAGACGCCGGTCAAGTCGCAGTAGTTCTTGCGGTCCTGAGCGTTCAAGAGAAGCGGAACCAGCGCAGGCTGCGTGTCGTTAATTCGCAACTTGAATTGCCGCGCTAAGTCGTATCCGAGTGAAGTTGCGCCCATCTTGGGGATAGACAATCCACCGGTTGCGACAACGAGCGCGGGCGCGCGGAATTCGTCTTTTGTTGAGACCACGTGGAAACGATCCTTGTGCGCGACGTTTTCCACACCGAGGTTGGTGAGAATTTGAACTCCAGCCTCGCGGCACTCCGATTCGAGCATACTCACGATTTGCTGCGCGGAGCCATCGCAGAAAAGCTGTCCCAGAGTCTTTTCGTGATACGCAATGCTATGCTTCTCGACCAATCCAATAAAATCTGCCGGGGTGTAAGCCGCGAGCGCCGATTTGGCGAAGTGCGGATTAGCGGAGATAAAGTTTTCCGCCTGACAATCAAGGTTGGTGAAATTGCACCGGCCACCGCCGGATATCAAAATCTTTTTGCCGATGCGCCCGGCGCGTTCGAGCACCGCCACGCGCCTGCCCCGCTTCCCCGCCTCGATGGCGCACATGAGCCCAGCCGCACCGCCGCCGAGAATAATTACGTCAAAGTCGTGTGTCACGATCAGCGCTTGCCGCGCGTGGATGGCGGCGACAAAGCCTGCAGAAGAGATCGAAAATCCGATGGGACGTCGCACTCTAACGAGACCGTCTCTCTCGAACGCGGGTGAATGAACTCCAGAGAAGCCGCGTGAAGCGCAACCCGGGCAATTCGATGCTCCGAGGCTTCGTCGGAGCTATACTTTCGGTCGCCAATGATGGGATGGCCGAGTGCTGCAAACTGCACTCGGATTTGATTCTGTAATCCCGTCAGCAGCTGAACCCGTAACAACGAAGCCGCGCGCAGAGAACGTTCAACGGAATAGGTAAGTTCTGCTCGCGCTGCCTTAGAGTCCCTCTCGGTGCTCACCTTCTGATGCATTCCTTCTTTTCGAAAATGATGAACGAGCGTTCCTTCTTTCGCAGCCAGATTCCCGCGAACCACGGCCAAATACTGCCTGACAGGAGTATGCGCAAGAAATTGCCGAATTAGCGCCTCCCGGTCACGCATGGTCTTGGCAAACAGCAGAACTCCGGACGCGAAACGATCGATGCGATGCACTACCAACGCCCGTTGCCTGCGGGGCTTCAGATCCTGCAACAGGAGAGATAAAGCCGACGGTGCATCGGACCCTGGCGCAGGCACAGCCAGCAGTCCGGCAGGTTTATTCACCGCCACAACCGCGTCGTCTTCATACAGAATGGCAAGCTCCCGCGAGAAACGAGGCGGGCGGCGGTGCAGAGTATCTGAATTCGAGTTATGTTTGCGCGGCAGTTTTTTCATCGACACCTGTGGCTGAAACTGCGGCGGTTGGTGGGATACCTGAAGCTCATGAACTTAATGTACTAGTTGCCCGGATGTTTGTGGACATAGAGCGGTAGAACCACGCACTGTTGGCTCTACAATTCTCCATGGACCACCACATCGTCGCAGCGGTCAGCATAACGGTAAACGAGAGGATCTCTTAACATGCGGAAGATTCGCTATGCGGTGGCGATGAGTTTAGACGGCTATATCGCCGGGCCGAACGGCGAGGCGGACTGGATCGTTATTGATCCGGAAGTCGATTTCGTGGCGATCTGGGCACAGTTGGACACTTTGCTGATGGGTAGGCGAACCTATGAGGCTGCAACCAAACGACTGGGTGAGGCAGCGTTCACAGGAATCACTTCCATCGTCTTCTCGCGCACGATGAAACAGCGAGACCACACCGGAGTGACGGTCGTCTCCGAGTTGACGGCTCATTGGGTACAAGCCCTCCAAACTCGAAGCGGCAAGGATATCTGGCTAATGGGCGGTAGCGAGCTTTTTCGCTCCTTCATGGACTCCGGTCATGTCGACACCGTCGAGGTGAGCGTTATACCCGTGTTGTTGGGAGGAGGCGTTCCGCTGCTCCCTCCTCCTTACAATGCATCCAAATCGAGGTTGCTGAGCCACCAGGTCTACCATTCGGGAAGGTTGTCATTGGTATATGAAGTGTTGAAGTAGTACGTAGTAGCCCTTGCTGAACTTGCGCATGTGATGCGCGAGCTATTCACGCATGCCAGAACTCCCCGATATCGCCGCTTACCTTACCGCGCTGAAGCTGCGCATTATCGGCAAACCAATCGAGCATGTACGGCTGGCAAGTCCATTTTTGTTGCGCACGGTTGAGCCGCCAATCGTAACTATTGAAGGACGCAGGGTGCGCGAGTTGCGGCGCATCGGCAAACGTATCGCGATTGGAGTGGAAGACGATCTATGGCTGGTGCTTCATCTGATGATTGCTGGCCGTCTGCATTGGCGAGCAGCCGGAGCCAAGCTTGCGGGCCGGAATCAGCTGGCAGCTTTCGATTTTCCGAGAGGATCGCTTGTACTGACTGAAGCTGGCGCGAAACGGCGCGCCTCCCTGCACGTTCTGAAAGGCGAGGAGGGTTTGCGGGAAATTGACCCTGGAGGAATTGACGTCTTCGCTGGCGACCTCGCGGAATTCCAGGACGCACTAATAATAGAAAACCGCACCCTGAAGCGGGCGCTCACCGATCCGCGGATTGTCAGTGGGATCGGAAACGCTTATTCCGACGAGATTCTGCACGCTGCGCTACTTTCTCCCATCACCCTCACTCGGAAACTCAGTCCGGGCGAATGGGGACGGCTGTTTTCTGCGACGCGATCAACGCTTCAACACTGGATAGATCAGTTGCAGATTGAAGCAACAAAAAACTTTCCCGAAAAAGTGACGGCGTTCCGTAAAGACATGGCTGTGCATGGTCGCTATGGCCAGCCGTGCCCAAGATGCGGCGATCCCATCCAGCGCATTCGCTATGCTGACAACGAAACCAACTACTGTGCCCGTTGCCAGACCGGTGGCAAGGTGCTGGCCGATCGCAGCCTTTCGCGTTTGCTAGGAGAAGACTGGCCGCGCACCCTGGATGACTTGGAAGCGCTTAAGCGGCGATGAGTGATACAAGAGCAAATAGAAGCACCGGGTTATTTCAGCCTGGTCCAGACCAAGGTTCGAGTGACCGGAGTTCCGTCGCGCGTGGTTGTGCTGAACTTGATGGTAAGCGTGTCACCGGAGAGTGAGAAGTGTCTGGTGATACTTTTCCCGATATCGCCCGGAAATATCGCAGCCTCCAAGTGATGTGTGACGATCCCGTTCTTCTCGTCAACTGTATAGGTTCCGAAGTATGCGTCGTACCCAAGAATTGTCTGGGCGGTGTCGCCGGTCCCTTTTACTTTCTCTGCATCCGCACACTCGCTGGCGAGCATTTCAACTGTGCGACCGGGTCGAGACAGTTGCGCAGCGACGTGGCCTGAACGGTCATAAATGAGGATGCCTTTGGGCACCGCAGAGAGACCAGGGTCGACCACAACCTTCCCATCTGCCAGCGTCGTTTGTCGAGAAACGAGGCTCCAACTGCCTATGAGTTGACCCGGTTCATCCCCGCGGACAACGCGCGTCAACCTTAGGGCCACGCAAGTAAGTACGAGGAGCAACCCAAAACGGTTGCGATGTTTTTTTTCGTCATGTTTCTACCTGCGCTTTCTTTTGGAGCGTCACGCTTGTGGACAGCAGGAAAACAAACGTTTCTGGAACGAAGAATTGTAAGACTAGCGAGTCTCTGAAGGAATGATTTCCGTACCGGCGCGACCGAACTGATATTTCAGAAGCCATGTGCGCTCGCCGTCGGCTGACCGTCGGTTTGCGGAGGTTTGAACTTCCAGCGACGTGCAGACTGGAGTGCCTGGTTCGCAAAATACTTGCTTGGGCCAGGCGAGGTGAGCTTGGCGTCGGTGACATTCCCGGTTGCATCCACGTTAACTTTGACCGCGATACGAATTTTGCCTTGAATAGTATTGCGGGCGCCTTGCGAAACATTCGGAGGCACTCGCTCGGCGACAGCACCCGGAGCAGTTCCCTGTTGTGGTGCCGTGGCTGGGGATGGAGGAGCGGATTGCGTTGCCACTGCCTGATCTCGGGATCCGGACGGCGCGGAGCGAATTAGGCGCAATCCGAAAAATGCCGCCAGGGTCAGGGCAACACCCAGCGCAATCTTTACCGCCAGTCCTCGGGATTGTGGCGGAGTGAAGGACTCGACGGGCGGCGGCTGCTGATTCACGTCCAGCCAGACCTTGATCTGTTCGAGCGTGCAGCGGTCGCTCGGATTCGCGTGCAAACATTCGCGGGCGACTCGACGGAACGGCTCTGGAATTGAGCTTGGCACCATCGTCAGTTCTTGCTCTGACGGCCGGCCTCGTGACTCAGTGGCCAAAGCGGCAACCAGAGTCGCACCCAAGGACCAAACGTCGGAAGCTGCAGCGTTCTTTGCCGCTTCGGGCGCAGGGTAGCCACTTTTCCCCGCCTGCAGCCTGTCCGTACTGCCGGCCTGGCGAACACAGTCGGTCGAGAGCTTTAACATATCTCCGACCGCCAGGATGTTTGAGGGTTGAACGCGCCCGTGAACCAAACCTTGAGAATGAAGATAGGACAGGGCCTCAAGTAAGGGAGGCAACATTTGGTGCGCTTCACTCGCGGTGAGCGCGCGTGAGGGTAGCACTTGCGCGAGATTCTCCTCGGCATACTCCATCAAGACTTCGAAGATCTTGATCAGGTGAGAGTTCGAGAGTTGACTCGCCAAACGAAGCCGGGACAGTTGATCTTCAATGCTCGCCGGCTCGATTGGAATGATCTTGATCGCGGCCTTTTGCGCTCCATTCTTTCCAGAGAATTCTGTACGAAAGACAGACCCGCGCGGGCCGCTGCCCACCAATTCGAGAAGCGGGTACTTCCCATCAACTACACGGCCTTCCCAGGGTTCGCGCGCGCGGGCAACATTCATGGAGATACTCTTCGACCTAATCTTAATCCAACATAAACGTTTGGGGGTGAATCGAGAGGGTCAGATAATCAAATTTTCTTGAAAATCTTTCTCCGCTTGTTCCACGCTCTCAACTCGGCCGAGATCAAGCCAATAATACTCGTCAGCGCGGAATGCCAGGATTTCTTCTCCAGCACCAGCCAGGCGCAAGTAGGAATCGATGATGGAAAATGCACCGGACTCGGTGATCATCGGCAGCAGTCGCGGCGAAATGACATGCATTCCGCAAAACGCCAATGGCTCCACGGTTCGACCATTACGAACGAGTTCGGTTTGCTGGCCGTGGCGCCGTCCGCACAGCTGGTCTTGATCGTCGAAAAGAAGATAGCGGGAGGTGTCTCGGTGCTTCACCGCCAGCGTCGCCAGGGCTCCACTACGGACATGGGCTTGCACCATGCGGTCCAAGTCAATGGTACTGAGCACGTCAACGTTGTGCAGAATGAAAGGCTCGGCACTAGCGTCGAGGAACCATCCGGCTTTCTTCAGGCCACCACCAGTATCGAGGAGAACGTCTTCGCGAGAGACCTCGATGTGCATGCCGAAACTGGAATTAGCGTGCAGATAGTCAGCGATCATTTCGCCGAAGTGATGAAGGTTGATGATAACCTCTTGCACTCCAAAGGAACGCAAGCGGTCGAGCGTGATCTCTAGAAGCGTGCGTCCTCCGATTTCGACGAGGGCTTTAGGGCGGGTATCAGTGAGGGGGCGCAGGCGCGTGCCCAGTCCTGCAGCCAGAATCATCGCCTTCATTTGCCCAGGCTCTCCAGTCCCAGGTGGCGGACTACAACCTGCAAACCGTTGCGTTCCCGAAGTCGCCGCGCGATTTGTTCGGCGAGGTAGACTGAGCGATGCTGACCGCCGGTGCATCCAAACGAGACCATGAGGTCCTTGAAGCCGCGGCTCTGGTAAACGTCTATGCTCGAATCCACTAGAGACTGGGCGTTCGCGAGAAACTGATGAACACTCGGCTGCTGATTAAGATAGTCGGCAACCGGCGTGTCCTTGCCAGTGAGTTGCTTGAAACGCTCTTCACGGCCGGGATTCGGTAGGCCGCGGCCATCAAATACGAAACCGCCGCCGTTGCCGGAATCGTCTTTCGGCAGCCCCTGGTGAAACGAGAAACTGAAGACTCGGACGGTCAAGCCGTCTGGCTTAGAGGAACGCGATTGGCCATGTTCCGGTTCAGATGACAGGCCCTGCAATTTCTCCGACCCTAGCATGCTGCGGAACGCTTCCATCAAAGTGGGCAGTGCCAGAGGAAGTTCCACATTGTGAAGCAGCCAACGGACATTCTTTAGTGCAAACGGGACGCTCTGCAGAAAATGCGCCTTGCGCTCGTAAAAACCTCGGAAACCGTACGCTCCCAAGGCTTGCATTATGCGAACGTAAACATAGGCGTAGTAGTGACGCAGGAAGGTCTCGCGCTCTATCGCAACGAACGCCGAGAGTGCGTCCAAATAATGATCAAGCAATTGCTCGCGCAATTGCGGTGAAAGATCGGCCTTGGCGTCATATAGAAGAGAAGCCACATCGTACTGCAGGGCACCTTTGCGGCCTCCTTGGTAATCCACGAAAAACGGCTTTCCATCGCGCAGCATGATATTGCGAGACTGGAAATCGCGGTAAAGAAAGTAGTCGCGATCTGCACTCAGCAGGAATTTGGTTAGGCGGCTGAAATCGTCTTCCAGTTGCTGCTCGTTAAATGGAATACCCGCCAGCTTCAGGAAGTAGTACTTAAAATAATTCAGGTCCCAGGCAATAGACTGCCGATCGAAGCTGCCACGTGGATAACAAATCTTGTAATTGAGATCGCGGCCGGCCTCGACTTGAAAGCGAGGCAACTCCATTAATGCTTTGCGATACGCTTCGGCTGCCGGTTCCCCAAGCTCTCCTTCGGCGCGGTTTGAGGATACTAAATCAAAGAGTGTAGTGTCGCCGAGATCTTCTTCCAAATAAGCGCCGTGGCTCAGGTCGTCGCCATAGATTTCCGGGACCGGTAGTCCGTGGCGCTTAAAGTGCCGTGAAAACTCCAGGTAAGCAACGTTTTCTTCGCGCACATCGTAGCGAATGCCGATCGCGCTCTTCCCTCCCCCGGTGAGCCGGATGATCTTGCGTCCGGAGCCGCCGAGCTGCCCCTGAATCGGCTGCACGTGCCC
>QHZR01000006.1 GCA_003224755.1 Acidobacteriota bacterium | reverse complement strand
CTATTCACAGTGATTGTGTTCGCCGTACATCGCGAACAGAGCGCCAAGGCCGCCGCCTCCCAGGCGCTGGAAATGTCGGAGACCACCGACCATATTCGTTTCCAGGTCATGCAGAACCGGCTTTACCTCAGCAACTACCTCTTGAGCGGTGACAGTCGCGAAGTGGAACGCATGAACGATGGCGTGCACCAGCTCACCGAGGAGTTGCAGAACGGTCAGAAGTCGGCGACTTCCGATCAGCAGCGCTCCGCGCTCGATACCGTATCGAAAAACGAAAACGCCTGGGTCGCGGAATTCGCACAGCCGATGTTGCAGAAGCGGAGAGAAGTGGATGCCGGCAACGCCACAGTTGCCGATTTGCAGATCTACTACCTGCAGAAGGACGCCTCTTCCTGGGTGAAGACCTCGACGGATGCCCTGAATGTGGCAGACGGCGAAACCAAGCACGTGGTGGAGCAGCGGCGCCGCGATGACGAGACTGCGGGCAGCGAAATCATCCTGATCGCAAGTTTAAGTACGCTGGTCGCATTGGCGTTCGGTGGGATCATCGCGTTCCGCACGGCGAAATCCATTACCAGCCCACTTATCGGACTGATGAGGGTGGCCAAACAAATCGGAGAGTCTGGCGACCTCGACCACAAGATTGACATTCAGCGCAACGACGAAATCGGTCAGCTGGGCCGGACCTTCGATGGGATGGTGATTTACCTGAAAGAAATGGCCGCAGTTTCGGAAGCAATTGCTGGCGGCAATCTGGCGGTAGAGGTGAAACCGCGCTCGAAGAATGACGTGCTGGGCAATGCGTTTTCGAAAATGACGGAAGGCTTGCGCAGTCTGGTCCGCAACGTAAGAGACGCATCTTCGCAGGTGGCGAGCGCGTCAACCCAGGTGGCAGGCGCTTCCGATGAGTCCGCAAAAATCAGTTTGCAAACGTCCTCTGCAATTGATGAGGTCACCAGCACCATGCACGAGATGAGCGTCAACGTGCAGAACATGGTGAAGAGCACACAGGTGCAGGCTTCGAGCGTCAGCGAAACTTCGGCTTCGATTGACCAGATGGTGGCGTCCATTCAGCGTGTTGCCGATACCGCCAAAGTTCTTCTCGACATTTCGAACCGGTCGCGTGAAGAGGTGCACAGCGGTATCACGACCATGGAGAAGGCCACCGAGGGCCTCACTAAGATCAACAACACCATCGGCTCGTCAGGAGAGATTATCGGCGTGCTCGGGCAGCGAGCGGACGATATTGGCAAGATCATTGAAGTGATTGACGACCTCGCGGAGCAGACTAACCTGCTGGCGCTCAACGCCGCGATTGAAGCGGCACGTGCCGGCGAACACGGATTGGGATTCGCAGTGGTTGCCGACGAAGTACGTAAGCTGGCAGAGAAATCAGCGCAGTCAACGAAAGAAATCTCCGAGCTGATCCAGAGCATTCAGAAGGAAGCGCGCAAGGCTGTCGACAACATGCAGCAGAGCACCTCGATCGTGGATCAAGGCCTGGAATTGGGATCTGAACTCAACAATGCGCTTAAAAAGATTTCCAACGTGGTCACCGAGGTCTACAAGTTCGCGCAGGAAATCGGCGCTGCCACCAATGAGCAGTCGCATGGATCTTCGCAGATCGCGCGCGCCACCACGCGCTTGAACGAAATCACGCATGAGATCAATTCCGCCGTAGAAGAGCAGGCTTCAGGTGCGCACGCCGTGGTGAAGGCCATGGAGCGCATGCGTGAACTGGTGCAACAGACGACGTCGGGTTCAACGGAATTAGCGGCTTCGGCAGAGCAGATGTCGAAAATGTCACGTGGCTTGCTTGATGCGATGAACCGATTCGGCGTGGAGGGCGATTCCGCCTCGGGAGCGGAGGACCAAGGACGAAGGCTGTCACGTCGGGCGGCAGGAGCGGGCGCATGAGTTCAGCCGGAGTGGGCGTAGGTCGCGAGCTGCATATCGTCGGCTTTCAGGTGGGCCGCGAAACCTATGGTGTGCCCATCACTTCACTGCATGAAATTGTGCGGGTCCCGGAAATAACTGCCGTGCCCGACGCACCCGACTACATGGAAGGTGTGATTAATCTTCGCGGAAAGATCGTGTCTGTGATTGATCTCCGCAAACGGCTGGGCGAGAAAACGGTCAACATGGGGAAACGAAACCGGATTCTGGTAGTGGAGCATAACGGCAGGCTTTCGGGCTTGATTGTGGACTCCGCCTCGGAAGTGCTGAAAATTCCCGCCACTGACGTTGAAGCCTCGCCTTCGGCATTACGGGAAGATGGACTCAATTGCGTTACCGGACTGGGAAAGTACAAAGGACGGTTGATTGTTCTGCTCGACATGAACAGACTGCTGGATCTCGGGGCGGGTCAAAGAAACGCGCCGACACCCGAGGGGAACACCGATAGCCGGCGAACTGCGGCTGGAAAGTAAGCAAGGAAGCTCATGAGCACTCCAGCACTGGCCATCCAGCTCAGCGACGCCGAAATGCGGCTTCTGCAGGCATTGGTGTATCAGGAATGCGGAATGTATTTCGATGCGCGACGCACTCATTTTCTTCAAGACCGATTACAGAGGCGGCTGCGCGAATGCCGCATGGATTCTTTCTATAACTACTACCGCCTGTTGATCAGCGCGGAAGGCAAACAAGAACTCGCACAGCTGCTGGAAAACCTGACGGTAAATGAGACCAGCTTCTTCCGGAACAAAGCGCAATTGGATCTGTTCCACAAAAGCATTCTGGATGACATCATCCGCGAAAAGCAGGCCGCTGGCGACCACTACCTACGCATATGGAGCGCCGGCTGCTCGACCGGACAGGAACCCTATACGGTAGCCATGTTAGTTGCCGATGCTCTGGCATATCACCAGCTCCGCATGCCGAATCCGGGAGCCACGATGTGGCCCAAACCTTTGATTCCGCCGCCGTGGAAAGTGGAGATTCCGGCCAGTGACATTAACTACACCGTCCTGCGAGCGGGCCAGGAAGCAATCTACAACGAGCACCAGATGGCATCAGTGGATTACAGCTATCGGCTTCGTTATTTCGACAAGGTCGGCGAACGCTATGCGATCAAGAAGACTATTAAGGAGATTGTCCATTTCGACTTTCACAATCTCAAAACTGAATTCGTCCCGCAGCGAAACGACATCATCTTTTGCCGCAACGTGATGATGTACTTTGACGAGGCCGAGCAAAAGCGATTGGTTGAAAAGTTCCATCGCTGCTTGCGTCCAGGCGGATACCTGCTAGTCGGGCATGCCGAGAGCCTGCTGGGTCTGACCAATAAGTTCACCATGGTCTATCGCGACAGTGGCACCGCGTATCGGAGCAATGAGGTGCCCCAATGACCCATGCATCCGACGATCGCGGCGCCGAAATGCGCGAGCTATTCTTCGAGACTACGCAGGAGCTGCTGCAGTCCCTGAACGACGACGCCTTACGGCTGGAAAAGACGCCGCAAGATAAAGAGGTCGTGCGCAGTATTCGCCGCACCGTGCACACCCTTAAGGGAGACGCGGCGGCCTGCGGCTTTCGCGAGCTGAGCGATCTTGCACACATGATGGAGGACGCGCTTGCGGTTGAGGATATCTCTGCAGCCGTTTCTCTGGCCGAGCTGGCTTTTACAGCAGCCGACGTATTTGCCGCCATGCTGGTTGCATACCGGCAGCAGATTGCCCTCCCCGATTCCACGCCCTTAAAGAGGATGGTCCAAAACCTGGCAGGGCGTGCGAGCGAGATTCCTGCGGCACCGAGGCCATCAGGACGCGAGGTCGCATGGACGGAATACGAATTTCGCCTTGCCGACACTGCGCGCGCTGAGGGTAAGACAGTCTTTCATGTCACCGCGCAGGTTGATCCTCTGTGCGCAATGCCGATTGCTGCACGGCAACTCTTGACCAAGGCGCTGGAATCGGTGGCAGAAATTTTTGGTGCGCGTCCCGAAGCCGGCACAGCAGCTCAGGTCAAAGTGCTTGATCTCCTCGTGGCAACAGCGCGGACGGAAGCTGAAATTACCGCGAAGTGCCAGATTCCGACCGTCATTGCGGGGACGGAGTGTTGGGAACTGACGACATCTGCGCGGCAAGGTGAGACGCCGAAGCATCTCGCGCCAGAGCCATCTGCTTTAGCAGAAAGAGAGCACGAAGCTGCCGCTCCCGAACATGGGAAGGGTGGAGGACACAGCAAGTCGCCCGCTGAAAACGTCTTGCGCGTGGACCCGGAACGAATTGACAACGTGCTGAACCTGGTTGGCGAACTGATCATCGCCAAGTCCATGATGCAGCAAACGGTATTCGAATTTGCGCGCCGGTATCCAAAAGATGCACTACGCGCTCGCTTTGCCGATGCCATGGGTTTTCAGGCGCGCGTGCTGAGCGATCTGCAGCGTTCGGTCATGAAGATACGAATGGTGCCGGTGGAGCAACTGTTTCGCCGATTCCCGCGCATGATACGGGACGCCGCCAAAAAGTGTAACAAGCAGGTACAGCTGGTGCTCAGCGGACAAGACACGGATCTTGATAAGGGTCTGCTGGATGCGATCGCCGAGCCTCTTACCCATATCGTTCGTAACGCGGTTAGCCATGGTCTAGAGAATCCGCGCGAACGCGAGTTGGCGGGCAAGAACCCGACCGGAATAATTCGATTAGATGCCTATCATCAGGCAAATCAACTGATTGTTGAAGTCAGCGATGATGGCGCCGGTATTGACGCTAACCGGCTCAAAACCAAGGCACTCAAGATTGATCTCATCAACGTAGAAGAGGCGGAGCGCATGTCACCGGCGGAAGCACTCGACTTGATCTTCCGGCCAGGCTTTAGCACCGCAGAAGAAATCACGGAAATTTCGGGACGCGGCGTTGGACTCGATGTTGTGCGGAGTGTGTTGCACAGGCTGAAAGGCACGGTGGAACTGGAGACGCAACTGGGCCACGGGACGAAATTCCGCCTGAAGTTGCCTTTAACTCTGGCCATCATCAAGGCTTTGCTGTTCCGTATCGAGCAGCGGCTGTATGCCATTCCCCTGAATGCGGTGGCAGAAATCGCGCGTGCCAATGAATCAGAGATTCACCACGTGAATACGACCGAAGTCTTACAGCTCCGTAACCAGGTGCTTCCTCTGGCTCGCCTGGGGCAGGGCCAACGTGATAGCGCGGATGCCCGCAAAGGCAAGTTTTTCGTTCTGGTCACAACCCTTGGAGACCGCAAGCTGGGTCTGGTTGTTGACGCTTTGGAAGGTGAAGAGGAGTTGGTCATCAAGGCATTGGACGATCAGACAGTTGCGACAGACTTAGTCAGTGGCGCGTCAATTCTCGGGGACGGCCGGGTTGTGCTCATCATGAACCTGCCGGCAGTGATGGAGAGATTTGCTCGCGATGGCACAAATGTAGGCCATTTCGCCATGTTGTCCCGAGAATCCGGCACGAGTGCGACCAGCGAGGTGCGCCAATGAACGCGCAACCGGTAAGGGTGCTCGTCGTTGATGACTCTGCGCTGATGCGCAAGCTGATCCCGCAGATCCTGGAGACGGACAATTCGATCCAAGTTGTGGGAACAGCCATGGACGGCAACTTCGGTCTCAAAAAGATCGAGGAACTGAAGCCGCAAGTGATCACGCTTGATCTCGAGATGCCCGGTATGGGTGGGCTCGACATGCTGAAGGAGATCATGCGGAGGCATCGTCTGCCGGTAATCGTGGTCAGCTCGCACAGCACTGAGGGGGCCTCGATTACGCTGCGGGCACTTTCGCTCGGCGCGTTCGACTTCGTCGCGAAACCCACAGATGTTTCGTCCCGCATGCAGGAAAGTGCGCGGGAGCTGATTGCAAAAATCAAAGCGGCGGCGCAGAGCCGCGGAATTCAGATTGCCGGTCCAGGCGAAATTCCCATGCCGGCGCCGCGCCCCAAAACGAAAGGGGGAGACAAGAGACAGCCGAGCAGGATTGTAGCGATCGGAATCTCTACCGGAGGACCGCAGTCGTTGCAGTACCTTCTGGCGCAATTGCCGCACGATTTCCCCGGCAGCATAGTCGTGGTCCAGCACATGCCCGAGGGGTTCACAGAAATGTTCGCGCGGCGGCTGGATGAATGCTGCGCTCTGAATGTTAAAGAAGCCCAATCCGGCGACCTGCTGCTTGCCGGACGAGTACTGATTTGTCCGGGAAGCAGACACTTGAAGGTGAAGCGGCTGCCCTTGGGAGATATCGCAATCTTGAGTGACGATCCGCGAGTAAACGGACATCGTCCTTCTGCCGATGTACTTTTCAAGAGTGTTGCGGAAGAGTTTGGCGATCGTGCCTTGGGCGTGATTATGACCGGAATGGGAGAGGACGGAGCCAACGGATTAGGACTGATGAAGGCCGCCGGCGCAATGACGATAGCTCAAGGCGAGCAATCGTGTGTGGTCTTTGGTATGCCGAAGGCCGCGATCGAACGCGGACATGCCATGCGCGTAGTGGACTTGGCGGCCATGGCAAATACGCTACAGGCGCAATGTTCGAGCGCGCGAAATAGCAGCTCGGAAAAAGGCATGGGCGCGGGACAGGGATGATTTTTTGTTTTGCCGGCATGCTGCGAGGTGCCGTGCAGTAGAACCGAAGCACAGGAGGATGTTATGGAGCAGTTTGTACCAATCAAGAGGAGCAAGGACGGCCAGCCAGTCCGCTATCTAATAGTGGACGACTCCGTCTTCGCTCGCAAGAACCTGGGCCGCATCATTGAAACTTTCGGCGGACAGGTCGCGGGCGAAGCCGGGGACGGACTGACAGCCATCACTGAATACGAACGCATCAAGCCAGATATCGTGCTCATGGACATCACCATGCCGCAGATGGAAGGCATTGAGGCGGCGGAGAAGATCGTGCAGCAGAATCCGGACGCGCGAGTGGTCATGGTGTCTTCCGTGGGATATCAGGAAAACATAGTGGCTGCATTACAACGTGGAGCACGGCATTTTGTGCAGAAGCCGGTCAAGCCGGAAGTGCTGTATGAGGTGATCAAGTACGTGCTGGGCGAAGACGGAGCTTTGGTAAGCGCAGCCGGCGCAGGGGCCTAGTTTATGAAGATGGAATTGATCCAGCCGTTTATCAACGCGGCGGACGCCGTGTTGTCACAGGGCTTGAAATCCCCCATGGTGGTTGGGAACCTCGCCATGGAGCGGGAGGCCTATCGCCGCAAAGGGGTTGCCGCCGTCGTGCAACTGACCGGCGACATTGAAGGCCGCGTCATTTTTGACTTGGCGCCAAAAACTGCCGCAGAGGTTGCGAGCCATTTTGCCGGAACCGAACTGCCCGAAACCGACGATTTAGTGCGGGAAGCCGTGTGCGAGCTTGCCAACCAGGTCATTGGCAATGCCGTGGCCACACTGAACGATCAGGGATTCCATTTCCGCGTACATCCCCCCGAGCTACATACTTCTGACGATGGTCCCACCAGCACCGAAGATACAGAGGCGTTGGTGCTGTGCTTTGAGACTGCCAGCGGCAATGTCTTTATGAACATCGCGCTGAGATACGCGCATAAAGCGGCGGCCGCGGGAGCGTGAGAGCTGGAACCGTTTGGTTCTCCCAGCCCGGATATTGTAGTCGTCCTTTTCTAATTTCCTCTGAACTAAACATGCACACGTAGGCCGGACGCCCTCGTCCGGGTGAGCGAGCTTGCTCGCTGCCGGTCGCCGAGCAGGACGCAGCCGGGCGGGTGAGGGCATCCTTCGGCTTCGCTCGGGACAGGCTCCGCCCCTACGTGAGGGTGTGGCGACTCTTACGGTCCCGCGACCAGGAAGACTGGATTCTGTCTTGGCAGCACGGCGCCAGTCCCGCTCTGAGTAGTGTTAGTCACTCCGGACGGGTTGTTCACGGTGAATGTTCCGGAACCGAGGGAAGAAATAACAAAATTGCCATTGTTCCCAACGTCGGTCATTCCGGTAACAAAAACGCTCATTCCAACGTGCAAGATTGTGTTTGCAGGCGTGTAAGTGAAAGTCGTAGTAGCCGGGGTACTGGAGGTCGCGGCAGTCTGCGATGCGCCCGAAATGCTTACCTGCAGCGTGGGAGACGCGCTGAGCGGCGCGGCCAGAGTCACGCCTGCATAGGTGTCGGCGGGGTTGGAGTTCGAGGGGAAAGTGTCGATAACTGCGACATTCTGTGCGTCACACTGCGAAACATAAACTTTGAAATTGGATGTGCTCCCGCCGCCTGACGCAGCGGTTGACAAACGAAAACGCGCGGCCGTTCCTGGAGTCCACTGTGCTGCGGGCGGCGTGTTGCCTCCACAGCCATCTTGATTGTTAATGTCCACGGGCACATTGGATGCGATTGGAATCACTTTGCTGACGGAATTGGTCCCGACGTTGATGACATCCACCTGGGTGTTGATACATGGGAACGTTCCGGATGAGTCCGTGCAGCTTGTGAGCTGAAATGCGGCGACGTAAGCGCGCGATCCATCACCGATGCCGGTCACCGAAACGGGGTGATACGCCGGTGTTGCGCCTTGGCTCAGATCAATGCCAGACGGCGAAGTTAGGGGATTCACCGGCGCGAGAGGATTGGCTTCCGAGATATCGAAGATCGAGAGCGTGTTAGCAATGGGATTGGTGACATACAACCGCTGCGCCTTCGAATCCAGAAACATGAAGTTAGCGCCAGCACCGGCAGAAGCTACAGGTGAATTCGGCATAACCATGTCAGAGAGCGTATTGATCGCCAAGACGGCGCCGCTCGTATCGAGCACGTATATCCTAGCGCTGTCCGATCGCGCGACTGCCCATACTTGAGGCGCGCCGATCAGGACCGGCGTTCCCAGGCTGTCGTCCAGAGCATTGATTACCGTGACGTTGCTACTGCCCTCGCTGGCGACGTAGAGTTTCTGATTGGTGCTTCCGGCATTCGGCATTTCCGCCAACCCAACCGGGTTGGCGGCGACGGGAACGCTTGTGGTGACCACATTTGAAGTTGCATTTATTACTGAATCTCGGCGCTGTGCACGAATACCGGCTGCGCGCCCTGTGGCAGACTGATGGTAGAAGTTACAGTTGGATTCGACGGCGCGTTTTCGGTGACTGTGTCGTCGCCGAAATTGGCGATGTACATCTTGGACGCGTTCGGAATAAGTGCCGCGTGCACCGGCATGAGGCCGGTTTGAAGCACTCCGAGACTGGTGTCTCCGGACACGTCAATCCGGCTTGCTGACCCGGTATTGATGGTGCCATTTGTGCTCACAGCGGCCATGAAGTGGACTGCTGCCGGATTCGGAGGAGTCCCAGGAATGATCTGTGCCACGGGACGATAAACATCGCCACAACTTGATTCGATAATACCGAGAGCAGCGACGAAGGCGATCCAAGTCAGTCGTCGGGCCACACCCGCACTGTCAGCATGAGAAAAAGAAGATGCCATTGGGAAAGTTTGTATTCTAACGGCTTAATTTAATCCGCGCCACCCGACGCGATGAAGTTTGCTCGTGCGGTCTGAATCTTGACCGGGCCCCCACACCCACGGGTAGGAAGCGTCACGGGTGCTCGGGGTTGTAGGCGTATTTATTTTCGTTTGCGCTGGCCCGCTGCCGCAGCGGCCGGTGCTGTTGCTGCCGGCTTTTTCTTGCCTTCCATTTCGGCGAGGCTCTGTTTCAGTGCGGCCATGAGGTCCACAACCGGCGCCAGCTTCTTTGGCTTCTCGACTTCAGCAATGGTGCCGCCTTCGAGTTTGGTCTGGATTAGGTTCTTGAGATTTTCCTGAAAGTCGTCTTTGTACTTCTCCGGTTCCCACTGCGCCGCTAGAGCTTCTATCAGTTGGTGCGCCACTTTGACTTCGGCATCTTTCAGTTCCACGTCGGGCGCTCCGAATCCGTCTACCTTCCGCACTTCTTCTTCGTAGTACATGGTGTGCAGCATCATTCCGCCTTCGTGGGGACGCAGAAACACGGTGTACTCGCGGTTGTGCATGGTTAGCTTGGCGATGGCGACGTATTCACTCTCTTCAAGCGCCTTAGTTAGCAGTGCATAAGGACGGCGGCCAGCCTCCTCTGGAACCATGTAATAAGAGGATTCGAAATACACTGGATCTACGTCGCTCGATTTGACGAATTCGAGGATCTCCATTGTCTTCGCGGTCTGCGGCTCGATCTTCTTGATCTCCTCTGGCTCGATGATGACGTATTCGTTTTTGCGGAACTCGTAACCTTTGACGATTTCGCTGCGGTCGAGCACCTGATTATCGAGTGGGCAAATGAGCTGCTGCTTCACGCGGTGATGATCAGTGCGGTGCAGCTGATTGAATGAAATCCCCGAGCTGCGGGCGCCGGAATGCAGGCGCACCGGCATTGAGATCAAGCCGAAGGTAAGATATCCAGACCAGACGGAGGCCGCCATAGTGTAGTTCCTCGTTTAGTTTGCCAGAGCCGGCAAAATCGACATTTGGCACTTAGCACTGAGCATTTGGCAATTACAAGAGATGTGTGCCCAAGCCCTAAATGCCGAGTACCAAGCGCTAACTCCGTAGCAGTTTAGACTACGTCCGGGTTTTTGATGCGCATTAAATATGTGGGTTACCGAATCCGAAAGCGGGAGGGCTGGTGTGCGGTTTAAAGCGCGGCTATATGTGGTGTTTACCCGCTTGGTTCGGGATACCGGTGATCAACCACACGGCCCTACCCTTACTCTTTCCTTTTGATAATGCATGACTTAGCTTACTTTTTCACATTTTTTACCGCGACACCGCCAGAGAAATTCTGCTTTTTCACGCTTTTGACTGCCATTTTCGCGGGTTTGGGGCGTGTAGTACGAGGCGTCACGACTGGTGGAGCGTTGGCCGGGGCCGCCATCTGCTTCGGGCTTCTATGGGGTGGAGGAATCGCCGGTTTCGTTCTTCTGCTAACGGTTTTTGTGTTGACTTGGATTTCTACAAGGCTCGGCCGGACCCACAAGACCAGGTTAGGAACTGCACAAGCGAGAGCGGGCCGAGATGCTTTGCAAGTTTTGGCCAACCTGGGTGCGGCTGCAACGTGTGCCCTGGTATTCGCCTTCGTTTGGCCTGATCAAAGGCTCTTGATCGCGATGGCGGCGGCGCTCGCCGAGGCTGCGGCGGACACGGCGTCCAGCGAAATCGGGCAGGCCTTCGGCGGAACTCCACGTCTGGTCACGAATTGGGGCAAGGTCGCGGCGGGCACTAACGGCGCCATCACTTTGGCCGGAAGCCTGGCTGGTGTTGCTGGCGCGGTCACCGTCGGCTTGTTGGGCGTTCTGACAGGCCTGTTGGCATGGCGGGGATTTCCAATCTGCGCTGGCGCCGGTCTGGCAGGTATGCTTGCGGACAGTTTCCTCGGTGCGACGCTCGAACGACGAGGACTACTGGGAAATAACGGTGTGAATTTCATTTCAACGGTGATAACAGCGGTTTTTGCGATCGTGCTGCTTTTGAAAATCACGTAGGGGCGGGTGCCCTCTCACCCGCCCGGGTGCACCCTGCACAGCGTTTGAGACGAAAGCATGGCTCGCCTGCGCCCTTCGGGTCCTCTCAGGGCAAGGTCGCGACGGCGTTCGGTCCTACGCAGGAGTTACTATTTTCTAGGTACGGCAAGAGAACTTACAAATCTTGCACCGCCGGTTCGAGGTAGTTCATCTGATGTTCAAAAAGGGGAGCCAACATGACTGACCCACGTTATCCGATCGGGAAGTTCCACTTCGAGGGCCTGCCGTCGCAAGATCAACGAGCAAAATTGATTGCAGAAATCGAGCAAGCTCCAGCCGCACTGCGCACGGCGGTGAAAGATCTCAGCGCCCCACAACTTGACACGCCTTATCGCGAAGGCGGCTGGACGGTGCGGCAGGTCGTGCATCATCTTCCGGACAGTCACATGAATGCATATGTGCGATACAAGCTAGCACTCACCGAAGATGAGCCCACGATCAAGCCTTACGCAGAAGACCGCTGGGCACAGCTTGCCGACAGCAAATCAACTCCGATTGAGGTCTCGCTGGCGCTGCTGGACTCGTTGCATACGCGCTGGGTGCGGCTACTGCGGTCACTCGAGCCCACAGACTGGAAGAAGAATTTTCGGCATCCCGAACTCGGTCTCGTGTCTCTTGAGAAAAATCTTGGAATTTACGCCTGGCACGGCAAACACCACGTGGCGCATGTGACGGAGCTGAAGAAGGGGATGGGTTGGTAAGTCTGATTTCACCAGGGAGGCACGGAGAAAAACAATTTGAGAAAACGGAACCCGGTTACCGGTTTACTCTTTTTCTCCCGCACGAAGCAAGGGCTTCTATTTGAGAGTTTCTGCCAATTTCTCTTGTTTCTTCGTGCCTCGTGTCTCCGTGGTGAAATGCCTTAACTTCGTACTCCCGCTCGCCATAGTAAATAGCTGGCACTCTCTCGCAGAATTGCCATCGTCCTCTGCCAAGCTGATTTCGGTCTTGAGTCCGGCCGGGGTGCAAGCAACACTTGTACGCCCTGATGCTCGAGCAGTTTGCGGATGCGGAACATGTGATACGCATCGCTGACCGCGATGCAGCTTTTCATGCGATTGGTGCGCATGATGACCGCGACACGCGCAGCCGACTCGGCGGTATCCGAGGCCTGAGTTTCGGCGATGAGAGAATATTCCGGCACGCCCTTGCGCATCAAATAATCATGCCCAACGCCGCCTTCACTGTACTTGGGGTCGGCAGCAGCGCCGCCGCTGGTGATTACGACTGGCGCGATGCCCTTCCGGAAAAGATCGTTGGCATGGTCGAGACGCGCGCGAAAAACAGGAGAGGGGCGGCCATCGTATTGAGCGGCGCCAAATACGATGATGGCATCGGCAGGATGCAGTTCTTGCTTTCGCGAGTCGTGAATGATGGAGGGAACAATAGCAGACAGCGCGCCCAGCAAGCCAAGCAGCGCACAAAATGCCGCCCAGAACAGCCAGAAGCCAAAGGTGTGGCGGGCCGTCGCGATCACCCCTTCGCGAAAAATTCTGAGATGTCCTGTGACGAGATTGCGCCTTCGCGCAGAATTTTCCAGCGCGCCTCTTCATCGGTGAGATCTACGATGGTCGAAGCAATTTCGCGCGGGGAAACGCCGCCATCCACGATGATGGGAATGCGCATGCCAAGCTGATCACGTACTGCGATGGCGGTGGTGCACTCGTTCTCGCCGCTAAGGTTCGCCGAGGTGGCGGTGATTGGAATCTGCGCCGCCTCGACTACAGCGAGCGGAATACTGGCGTTTGGCACGCGCAGCGCCACGTTGCCCGTGTTGGCCGTGACTTTGAGGGGCAGTCGTGAAGCGGCCTTGACGATGATCGTTAGTGGCCCAGGCCAGAATTTCTTCGCCAGCGCATGGAATTCTTCGGGCAGCGGCTTGGCCAATTCTTCCGCTTGCTCAGTGTCTTGAATCAAAAGTGAAAGCGGCTTGTGCCGCGAGCGCGACTTGATCTCGTACACGCGCTCCACCGCCCGCAAATTAAATGGATCGGCGGCCAGCCCGTAGAAAGTATCGGTCGGCATACCCAGGACCTCACCCGCGCGAATCTGGTCCGCGGCGTACCGGATGAGCGAAGGCTCCGGCTTTTCACTGTTGATCTTGACCATCTCCACGCGCACATGAGTCTCCAGGCTATTGGGTTTGCGACAGTTAAGATAACACGAGAGCTCCAGCGAAACCGAGAGGCGTTATGATCTCCGAGAAAGGAAAAGAAATTGGTAAGCGGTCCACATACCGTAACCGCGCGTTTGCGGCGGATTGAGGGCAAGCACAACGCGCTCGTGAAGGAGTTGCGGCAGGCGTTTGGCCGGGGCGAACTGACAGCCTCTGGTGAATGCGCGATTGAGGGCGCCCGAGTTATTGAAGAAGCTATTCGCAGCGGATTGAAATTCCACGCCGTCTTTTTTAGCGAATCGGCACAAGGGCGCGCGTCAAAAATATTGCCGCAGCTTGGTTCGCACGTCGAAACATTGCTGTTGCCTGACCGACTCTTTGCCAATGTCGTTCCCAGCGAGACTCCGCAAGGTGTAGCGGCTCTCGTTCACGTGAAGGTATTCACGTCACAGGAAATTCTCGAGAGTAGCTCGCCAGGGCCGTTGCTGGTGATCGCTGGCGTACAGGACCCTGGGAACCTAGGAACAATTCTGCGCTCGGCGGAGGCATTCAGTGCGCAAGGTGTGCTTCTCGGAGAAGGAACGGTGAGTGCATACAACAACAAGGCGGTGCGGGCCTCGGCGGGATCGGTGTTTCGGCTAATGACGGCCAAGGTCCAAATGTTAGAGGCGATTGGTCAGATTCGCGCGCAAGCGTTCCGGCTGATGGCGACGTCTTCACACAAAGGCACAAGTTTGGCCGTTGCGGATCTTTCGGGCCGAGTGGCCATCTTCGTCGGCAATGAGGGCTCGGGAATAGACAAGAAGTTGCTCGCGCAAATGGACGAGTTGATCACAATCCCGCATTCCCAACGCGTCGAGTCGCTGAATGCGGGTATTGCGGCAAGCATCATTCTGTGCGAAGAAGTTGATCCTGACAGTAGCGGCCACACTGCCCATCCGGTTTCCAACCGCATCGCGAATCACGAACCGGACGGCATAGTCTCATGGCGGGAGCTGCAGCCCATTCCGATAGGTCATACCATGATTACGGATCTGTTCCAATTCCTGAGGCTGCAGGTGATCGTCAATGCGCTGCGACAAATCTGCAACAATCTTGCCGTTCAAGTTCTTGGCGACGACAGCAATATCCAGAATCATGTGATTGCGTTCAGATTCATCCACCGACACGAAATTCGCAGGCATGACCAGATCGAATTGCGCTCTCATATTCCCCGATAGCTTGCCCGGATTTTGTCCCGACCACGTCACTGAAACTGGTACTCCCGTGAAATCGAGTGGGGAGCTTAGTGCGAGCGCAATTTCCTGTGGGGCGGAGGGCGCGGACTGGTCTGTAGTGAAAAAGAACCCATTTCGGAACCGAGCAGGCGCTCCCTTTTCGTGCACTGCCACCGAAATCGGGTGCCATCCAGGCTTGGTGCCGTTCGCGCTGACGTAATATCCAAGCACGTAGTAGCTGCTGTTATCCTGAATTGCCCTGCGGAAACTTTGTGCCAAGTCGTTGCCACCCAGGAATGCTTCCCCACCGGTGTTTTGGGCAAAGAGCTGAAGCGTGCTGGTCGTATCCTGCCGCTGCCACTGTGCCTGAGCGGCGATATCGAACTGAGGATCTCCGATGTCAAAAGGATGAGTGAAAGTACTTTCAGAGGCCACTGGAATACCAGAATCAGCTGATCTCAAATCGACTGGGTACACGGCGATCTGAGCGTCGTTCATTATTCTCCAATGCATTGTCATAGGCGGATTGCACGTCACGCCGTTGTTCAGTCGGGCATGCCGGCTCACAGAGCAGACTGGAGGGCGGGCTCACTGAAAAGGGAAAACCAGAGCTCGCCCAGATGACGGCTTTTCGTCCAGGGAATCCCCGGAATGCTTTCGCAATTTGCTGCAATTCCTGGACGGTGACGAGGGCGACGTCTTTCCTTTCCACCGATGCCAACTGGCTTTCCGCCTGCAATTCTCCTCGAATTAGTTTGGTGAGCATTTCTCCGAGGGCATCACCGCCGGGAGGGTGTGCGGCTTCTAAATTCTGCGAGGGTATGAGAGGCGCAGTATTGGACTTCACTTTTCGCAGTGCCTCTGCGAGAAGTTTTGGGTCCTCGGTGAAATCGTGAACCACATGCAGGCCACCCCGGCTGAAGGCCAACAGGCATATAGGTTCACCCGAATCGGCGATCTCGAGAAGAAACTTGGTCAGCGCCTCTCTCGCGCTTGTCTGATCTGCAAAAGGGGTATTCACGAAGTCCAAAACGATGATGCTAAGACGGCGGTAAGAACCGCGCTCCAACTCGAAGTTGCTGAAAGTTCCGCCTGCCCCTGAAGAACGGTGAGTACGGCTTGAATCCGTCCGCACTTCCTCAAACACTGAGATGGAGCGGGTCTTCCCGTCCTGCTTGAGCACGAAATCCTGTTTCGTCAGGCCCGAAATATGGATCCCGACTTGTCGTTCACCACTGTGGGCACCAATACAAGCTCGGAGGACGAACTAAAGGTAGCGGTTGCAGCCTGCCCGTCTTGCGTACTGGCTGGCACACTCGACAGAGCTGCAATGGCGATCAGGCCCGCAACTTGTAAGAGACGCATACGTCTATAGGCTGCTCTGATAGGCAGGAAGATGTGAACCGCCGTATCCGATTCTTCACTTTTTGTAGAACAACCGGGATCTCGTCCGCCGGATCACCTATTTCTTACGCCGTCTTCGAAGGCATGCTTCTTGTCGAGTTCGCCGAAAGCCGCTTTGAACTCGGCTTCAAATCTTTCAGCTTGCGCCATGAGTGAGGCATTGGCTGAAGCCCACTCACCTTCAAGAGTCATCAGTCCTGATTCCGCCAGGCCACGGGCGATTTTAAGTATGTGCGGCACGGTGCTCTCAACATATAGCGCCTCGGCGGGATCGCCGACCCACACGTTGCCGCCAGACACCCGCGAATGCCAGAAAACCTTGCGCGTGATTAAAGTCGCGATCGCCTCGTCGCTGGCTTTGCCGAAGACCCACTTGTTTCGTTTGAAGTCGTAGTAGCGGCTGGAAAACTGGACAGGTACTAGTTTTCCGGACTTCACAAACTCAAGCTGCCGGCGATCAACTTCTTTGCGCAGCGCGTTAATCACGGGGCCTTCAACGTCCTTGGGCTCCATTGAGGGCAGCACCTCGCGCACGGTGGCCGACAGATTCACGGCGACGGGCGCATGCAGCCCTTCGGAATTTCCCAGCTTGACGTCAGCATGCAGGACCCAGAAGTCGGCTCCGGCCGTTGAACTATGAAACGGCCACTTGAACTCGATAAGCAGCGGAAGGCCGCTGAGGGTGACATAGACGCTTGATGGTCCGCTCATATTTCAAGGCCGTTCTGTGAACGGGAAGATGAATTTTACCTTGAGAAGGAGAAAGCGGAAAGACGACACATCAGCAGGACAGCCGAGGGCGGCTGTCCCCACGTTCGTTAGAAGTTACCGCGCAGCCGCAGCTGCAACCGCAGCCTTTCCGGTTAGGGCGCTGATCTTCACCAGCAGATGATCCATGTCTTCTCCGGTATCAATATTTGCGTCCACGTACGGATGGCGCGAACCGTCGGTGTGCATTACCAGCACCTTGGTCTGCTTGCTCGCCTTTTTCACCATGTAAGGAAGATGGTGCCGGTCGTCGCGCGTGAGTGTCGGCCCAAGAATGACCAAGTCAAACGAGCCGGATTTGAGCGCTTCCTGCACGCCCTTGCGTCCGACTGCGGGCTGCACCTCATGACCCGCCTTTTGCAAGGCTTCCGCCTGCGCGGCCAGTGTTTGCTCGTTCAGTTCGCCATAAAGGACCTTCAATTTCGCCATGTTCGGGCCTCTTTGCCCCACCCAAACGTAGCAACCGGCGGCCATCTTGAGAACGTAACCGAAGACCACGCCCGACCGGGGGCGAAAAACACCACATGCCACCGAGCCTGCTTTCCGCGCGATCGATCTTTCTGAGGACAAAGGCTTCAGGCACTGGAAACAACATCGAACCTTGCGCTGGGTTTACGTGAGTAAAGGGGATCAGCACCGGCCGTCCGGCAAGATGGCAGATTCCCTGCATGGGATTTGCAGCTGATGGTACATTATTGCGGGAAAGGAACTTAGGGGATGCGTACGCTCACTTCGCTGGTGGGTTTAGTTTGTTTGCTCTCTGCTGCAAGCTTCGCCCAGGACTCACAGACCGCTTATTGTGACTTCACCGATGGCGGCGAGGTCAGTATGCGATATAACCCGACCGTAAAGGATGAGCCCAGAAATGGTCGCGTCTGGTCGCCTGGGATCACGCTATTCGTGCAGGTGCCGCTTACGCTCGGCGGCAGGGAAATCCCGCTGGGTGCCTATACCGTGCTCATGGTCCCGGACAAGAAAAATTGGACGTTGATCGTCAGCAAGAACGTGACATCGGGGGCACAATACAACTCAGCCGAGGACGTTGCGCGAGCGCCGATGGAAATCGGCGAAATTCCCGAAGCTACCAAGCAGTTGCAACTCGCTTTTGCTCACATGAGCGCAAAGCAGTGCAGCCTGCGTGTGTATTATCAGAAAACCGGGGCGTTTGTGGATTTTCTGGAACAGTGATCAACGATTTCAGATTTTAGCTTGCAGATTGCAGATCGCGGGGCCGAAGAAAGACTGGGTAAAATCAGCAATCCAAAATCTGCAATCTGAGATCTCGTCAGACCTGACGGCTGCTGCCGCTATAATATCTCCCTTGATTGATTCCACAATTTCACACTACAAGATCGTTCGCGAACTAGGCAGCGGCGGCATGGGCGTGGTCTATGAGGCCGAAGATCTCACGCTAGGCCGCCGCATCGCGCTCAAATTTCTGCCGCAAGACATGGCGCTCAATACCCAGTCGCTCGAGCGCTTTCGCATGGAGGCCCGCACCGCGTCATCCATCAATCACGAGAATATTTGCACCATCTACGAAATCGGAGAGCATGAAGGCCGGCCATTTATTGCCATGGAGCTTCTCGAAGGCGAACCGCTATCGGCTCGTTTGCTGGCCCGTCCATTTACGAACGACCAACTCCTCGACGTTGCCATTCAGGTTGCCGACGCGCTTGACGCCGCTCACCGTAAGGGCATCATCCATCGCGATATCAAGCCGGCAAATATTTTTATCACCAGCCGCGGCCGTGCCAAGGTGCTTGATTTCGGACTGGCCAAGCTCGCCAAAGAGCACGAGCAAGTAGCTGTTGCTACCGGAGCAACCCTCGACAGTCCTATGCTCACGAGCCCCGGCGCCACCGTCGGCACGGTCGCCTACATGTCTCCCGAGCAGGCGCGCGGCGAAGAGGTGGACGCGCGCACGGACTTGTTCAGCTTCGGCGCTGTGCTTTATCAAACCGCAACCGGACGCCTGCCGTTCGATGGTCCCACCTCGGCGGTAATCTTCCACGCGATTCTTGAGAAGAATCCTGCGTCACCTACAGATCTGAATCCCATGTTGCCGCCGCAACTCAGCGAAGTCATCCTGAAATGCCTGGAAAAGGATCCCGACCTGCGATGCCAGTCTGCCGCCGAACTTCGCGCCGACCTCAAGCGTATTAAACGAGCATCCAGTTCGTCTGGAAAGCTTACCAGTGCCTCTGCTGTGCAGGCGCAGACATCCCCGACCCAGCCAAGCAGTGCGGCGGACGCACCGAGCGCTGTTGTGGCTCATCAGCAACAACGTCTGCATACGCGCCTGATCGTTAGGCTCATCATTGCAGCGGTCATCGTTGGAGGGATCAGCGTCTATAAGTACTTGTCGCGCTCGACCACGACGATCAATCCGCTGTCCATGCAGATTTCGAAGCTGACCGAGAATGGCGGCGCGATTGCCGGTGCTGTATCTCCTGATGGCCGCTACGCCGCGTACATCAAACGTGGCGAGCAGCAGAGCCTGTGGGTCAAGCAGATTGCGACCGGCAGCGAGGCGCAAGTTGTTCCGCCGGGCCCCGGATGGTTTGGAAATCGGCACCCGACTTTTACTCCGGACGGCAACTACATCTATTACGAACACAATGACCCAACCAGCGAAGGCGGCGAGATCGCACTTTACTCGGTGCCTAGTCTTGGAGGAACGTCGCAGCGCATTCTTGATGACGTGGATACGCCCATAGCATTTTCGCCTGACGGCAGGCAGATGGCCTTCGGTCACTTCGACGCAGGCCCCGGTAACAAACCGCAACTCGTTGTAGCTAACAGCGACGGCACCAACCGCCGTGTGATCGCTGAACGAGAGGCGTTGGCCGTGGGTGCTTCATTTCTGTCCTGGTCTTCGGACGCTAAATTTATTGCCGCGGCCCAGTATCAACTCACCAAAGACAGCCTCAGTTCCGTGCTGATCTTTACCCCGAACGGTGCGCTGGTAAAGTCGTTCCCCTATTCCTTTCTCGTTGATGGCGTAGCATGGCTGCCTGATTCGAGCGGTTTTTTCTTGCAAGTCCGGGCTGGCGAAATGAACCTGCGTCCGCAAATCAAATTTCAGCCATACCCTTCGGGAACCCTGCAGAACGTCACCAACGACTTGAACGAGTACCACACCATCACGGTCACAGCCGACGGCAAAGCGCTCGTCACCGTCCAGGAGCTGGAATCGTCGGCGGTGTTCATCGGAAGCGTGCCGCCAAAGCTCCCGGCCGAAATCAAGCTGAGTCCCACTCCTGTAACCCAGGGGCAAGCCGACGGGGGCTGGGTGCACTGGAGCCAGGACGGGAAGATCTATTATCAGGACAATGCGCTGCACAGCTTTCGAATGAATCCCGATGGGAGCTCACGGACGCAGGTTCCGGATCGTGAGACTGTGGGTCTGTACCCAATGTCCTGCGGGACTGATGCTCTCATCTTTGCGAAGTTCCGCGACAATACTCTGAATCTCTTTCGCCAAGACCTTACCACCGGCGAGATGAAGCAACTGACGTTTGAACGCGATGCGGAGGGCCCGATCTGTACCAAGGATGGGAAGTTCGTCTATTACATTGATTATTTCGGACCTGATTTAAAGCGGATATCAAGCGCCGGGGGCCAGCCGGAGACTATCGCCCAGGGAGTTGCCAGTGGCGCTGCTCTATCTCCCGATAACAGGCGGCTAGCATTTTTTCAGGCTACGGAGCACAAGAAAACGATTGTGGTCCAGGATTTGGATGGCGGAAATAAAATCTTTTTCCCTACCGTCGGAACCACTCATTCTCCGGGATGGGCGCCGGACGCGCGTGCTCTGATTCTTGCCAAAGCTACGGGCGCAGGCTCGAACCTCTTCTATCAGCCTCTTGATGGAAGCAAGCCGACGCAACTCACTCATTTCGATAGCGAACCGATGGGAATTGCTGACTACTCCTTCTCTCCAGATGGCAAGCAGATCGCCATCACCCGCGGCCGCGTCAACGACTCCGACCTCGTGATGTTCAGCAACTTCCGCTGAGAGCTGGTGTGGATCGGACACTCTTGTCCGACAGCTTGGGATTCATCCCAGGTATTAGCAAAGAGCTGTGAGCTTCGGCCTACGGGAAGTCCACATCCAACGCGTAAATATCCTGCGTACTCACGTCGCGCACGAAGAGCCGCGAGTCGTCAGGACCCTGGCCGCTCCATGATCCAAATACTCCGGCAAAACGGCGCAGGCCATTGAGGTTGAATAGATCCTCCGGGCGGTGTTCTCCGAGCTTGATGCGGCGGCATTTGGGATTGGTCCCGAAGTTGTCCCAATAAAAATAGTGGCTGTCCCCGGACCACTGCCCATAGTCAAAGTTATCGTCTTCGCTGGACCACTCCGACCATTTTTGATTACGGAAATCATAGAGCATGAGTTTTTTTGAGGCCTCTACGCCGACTGCCGTAAGGTAGCGTCCGTCGGGAGACCATCGCGGGGAATAGAGGCCCCGTGAACCCGGAACGGCGGAGACCTTGCGAGTTTTGACGTCCACCAAGTAAATCTCGGCGTTCTCCGTGTCCATGTTCGATAGACGCCCGAAAGCCAGCTGGCTTCCATCCGCAGACCAGGTGGCGTCCAATTCGGCAACATTTTCCGGCAACAATTCTTCCGGCGGGCCGCCTTGCGCTGAGACCAAGAAAATCTTCCAGGGCTTACCGAAGTCGGCGGAGTGATAAGCGATCTGCGTCCCGTCAGGCGACCAGCGAGGAAGTGCTGCCGAGGCGGGTGCCAATTGCAGCCGGTCACTGCCATCCACACGGCTTCGCCATAAGGTCAGGTCGGGAAGGCTAACGTAAGTCACCCATTTGCCATCGCGCGAGAAGTCCACGTCGCCGGCGGAAATACCCTGCAGGAAAGGGACGAACTGCTTGGCTGCGGAATCGTAGCGGACGAGCTCAGCTCTCGGCTGCACCCCCTGCACAAACAGCTTTTTGCCGCTGACATCAGGGGTGGCGGCAGCGTACTGGACTGGCCCAGTTGTGAGTTGGACAGGCGTGTGGGCCGTCCCGCGGAAAATACTACTCGCCTCGGCTAAAGCGAAGATGTTGTTTTCCGAGCCAGAACCATCTTGGAAGACATAGTAGCGTCCATCCTCCGTCCACCGTCCGCAACATTGGTTGGGGGGTGTATGCCATCCTTCCAACAATTGATGAGGATTGGAACCATCCGTCCTGACTTCCCACAGCGCAGTAGTGTTCGCCTGGTTCTGAAGAGAAAAACGAATTCGGTCTCCATCTGGGGAAAAGTGCGGAGCAAATGGCGTACCGGCAACAGACACAACTAGGTGCGGAGTAGTCCCATCAGACTTCGCAAGGTACAGAGCAGACCCCTTAGGGAATACCAATTCCTGGCCGTCTCGCGACCACGATCCCTCTCTGGCGAGAATGTCGCCGAGCCGTCGAGGAGAACCGGCAGGCACGGGCACTGTCCACAAAGGAGTTTGTCCGCTGCCGGATTCCTCAGCGGTTCCGACCAAGATTTGGGAGCGGTCCGACGAGATATCGTAAATGATCATGTTCTTGACCGGCGTCGGAATCACCGAAGTCTCGCCTCCGCTCGTCGAAACCTGGGCCAGCACCACACCCTCGGGCCGGAACTGCGTGACATAGACGCGCGCACCATCGGTGAGGATGTTGCCCATGCTGAAGCCATCATGGGTGATCTGCGTGATGCGGGTGACTTTGGGAACGCCGGCGGGCAGGAGATACCAAACGAGCACCACGACCGCCAACAGTGATGCAACGGCCGCCGCCAGCCACTGCCAGCGAAATTTCCGTTCAGGACGCTCAGCCGCAGCAGCAACCGCGACGCTCATTTTTCCCGAAGTCGTGTCGCGCTTGAGGCGCTTGAGATCGGCGCGTAACTCGGCGGCGCTTTGATAGCGAACGTCACGATCTTTTTCAAGCGCCGTATTAATGATGCGCTCGAGTTCAACAGGAATGTCGGGATTCAATCGCAGCGGCGGAGCGGGAGCTTTGTTCAGGATCGAATCGAAAAGTGCAGCGGTCGTATCGCCGCGAAATGGTAGCGTTCCGGTTGCCATTTCGTACAGAACTGCGCCGAAAGAGAAAAGATCGGTGCGGGCGTCGAGTTCCTTGCCGAGCGCCTGTTCCGGGGACATATAAGCCACCGTGCCCAGCGTGCTACCGGGGCTCGTCAGATGTTCTTCTGTAACTGTTGGCGCCGAGCTGGCTTTCTCCGCCGCAAGCGGACTCATTTTCGCTAGGCCGAAATCGAGAATCTTGGCGTGGCCGCGATCGGTGATGAAAAGATTCGCCGGTTTGATGTCGCGATGAACAATGCCCTTGGTATTGGCGGCATCGAGAGCGTCGGCCACCTCAATTCCAAATTCGAGTAACCGTTCCGTTTCTAGCGGTCTGCCGAGAATGGCTTCCCGAAGAGTCTTGCCCTCGAGATACTCCATCACGATAAACGGGCGGCCAGAGTCTTCTCCAATCTCGTGAATGGTGCAGATGTTCGGATGATTCAGCGCTGACGCAGCGCGGGCCTCGCGGCGAAAACGTTCAAACGCCATCTGGTTGCCGGCGACATCATCCGGGAGAAACTTAAGAGCTACGAAACGCCCAAGCCGGGTGTCTTCGGCCTTGTAAACCACACCCATCCCGCCGCCACCCAGCTTGCCTAGGACGCGATAGTGAGAGATAGTTTGCCCAACAATCGAATGGAGATCGGACACTGCCGCACATCTTAGCAGGAAAGAGGGCGGCTTCGAGACCAACCTCCGAAATGCTGTTGTTGGAAGTGCCTACTCGGTCTGCATCGCCTCGATCAACTGAAATAGCTGCTTATCATCAGTGACTTCAACGAACGGCCGCGACGAATTGCGGCTGCTGACAACGTAGATCGTGGGCGTGTGCTGAATTCCGACTTTCTGGCCCAGCGCTTTATCGGCGTTCACCAGGCCGGCTAGCTTTCCCTGCGGATCAACTACGAACGGCAGATCCACTTTGTGCTCAGTGGCAAACTTCTGGGCGAATCGTTGCAGGTTGTCGGGCGTTATTTCAGGTTGATGCTGGAAGATGTAGTCACGAAAATCATTGCCCAGATCCTTTCCTTGCGTGTCGAAGTATCGCGCAAGCACAGCAGCGTTAAACGACCAGTTGTGCATGGGCAAGGGAAAGTCGTGCAGGACGAGTGGAATTTTGTGGGTTTTTGCAGCCTGCTCCTCAAGCAGAGCGTCGGTGCGACACTTGGGGCACTGAAGATCTTGAAAGACGACTATCGCCACTTGGGCGCCCTTCGGCGGACGCAACAAAGAGGCGTCTTGTGCAACGATCACTGCGGAGCTCAACATCAGCAGGGCCAGGCAATAGAGAAACGCGTTCTTCATATGGATTATTCGATGCAAACGAAATGTAACTATGTTACCCGAATCAGCCACGCAGGCACGAGTCGGGGGCGACACCGCGGGCGTCACAACAACCGCAGCTGCCGTTTCTCCAACGCAAGCAACTTTTCTTTTATCGGCAGTCCTCCCCCATAGCCAGTAAGCTTCCCATTCGAACCAATGACGCGATGGCAAGGGATGATAATGGGGATCGGATTCGAGCCGTTGGCCAATCCTACCGCTCGCGATGCGTTCGGGTTTCCGATGCGGCGGGCGAGTTCGCCGTAGGATATCGTCTCTCCGTAAGGAATTTTCAAGAGCTCGATCCACACCTCTTGCTGAAACGGGGTGCCTTCGGGGGCCAGCGGAAGATCAAAGTCTTCCAGTTCTCCGGCGAAGTAGGCGCGAAGTTGATGAAAGGGCTCGCGTAGGGCCGAATCATTCTTCCTACACTCGGGATCGGGAGTTGCTGCCTGTCCATTCTTCGGAAACCTAATCTCGTGCAAACCGTTCTCGTTGGCTGTAAGGAGGAGTGGCCCAATCGGCGTCTCGAAATGAGAGTAGTAAATGGACATGACTAAATCACTGCCGCCTGTTCGCGACGGCGTGCCTGGATTTCGATATAGATGTTAACCAGCGACACCGCGGCGGGGGTCACACCGGGAATCCGCGACGCGTGGCCCAAGGTGCGAGGGCGAATCTTCACCAGGGTTTCCTGCATTTCACGCGATAGTCCGCTGACGGACTTGTAATCGAACCATTCCGGGATGTGGCGCTGCTCGGCTTTCTTCAGGCGCTCGATGGCGCGTTCCTGCTGCTGCAGATAACCCGCGTATTTGATTTCCGTTTCTACGGACTTGAGTTCGTTGCGAAGAGCGGAAGGAAGACGGTTGTCCGTACCGGAACTCGAGAATGTGGGGACAGTCGCCCTCGGCTGTCCGGCCGAGCCCAGCTCGGTAGATCCAATGCCGTAATTGGATCCCATCCCTTTAATGAAGAAATCAGGCGCAATCTCGTACAGCATCGGAACAAGATGCTCAATCCTGATCTCGGGCCGTTTGAGCGTCTGGGCAAGCAACTGGCCCAAAGCTGAGGAAAGGTCAGACTGTTTGACTTCCGGGACTGAAGTCGCGACGTCACTCTCGTTCGTTTGGGGAAGTTTTGCCGACGACCAACGACCAACAGCCAACGACGGTTCTTCCGACTGAATGCTGAGTGCTGAGTACTGAATGCTTTCCAGCATTGTCGGAGTCAGTTTCGTGCTCTCCAATAGCTTCTTAAGCTTCTCCTGCCTGTCCTCTTTCGCCTGAAAATCCGCCCACGCCTCATCGGAAATCAGACCAACACGGCGTCCATGCGGAGTCAACCTGCGGTCGGCGTTATCTATCCGCAGATGCAGGCGGAACTCGGCACGCGATGTGAACATCCGGTAGGGTTCGTTGGTCCCCTTCGAGATTAGATCGTCGATCAGGATCGCCGTGTAGGCTTCGGTGCGGTCGAGAATCAACGGTAGCTCGTTCTTTACTTTCAGCCCGGCATTAATTCCGGCCATCAGCCCCTGGCACGCGGCTTCTTCGTATCCCGACGTGCCGTTAATTTGTCCGGCGAGGAACAGGTCGGCAATCTGTTTGGTCTCGAGAGTGCGTTCAAGTTCTGTGGGATCAATCGCGTCATATTCGATGGCGTATCCCGGACGCAGCATCTCGGCGCTTTCCAGTCCAGGAACGGATTTCAAAATCGCGAGCTGGACCTCTACCGGCAGGGACGTGCTCATCCCATTGACGTAGATTTCGTGCGTGTTCAAACCTTCCGGCTCAAGGAACAACTGGTGCGTGGTTTTGTCCGGAAACTTGACGATCTTGTCTTCGATCGAAGGGCAATATCGCGGGCCGATGGACTGAATTTGGCCGCTATACATCGGCGACCTGTGCACGTTTTCACGAATGATGCGATGAGTTTCCGGCGTCGTCCAGGCGATGTAGCACGGTACCTGCTTGTCGTGATGCGCAACTTGTTTCGTACGGAAGCTGAATGGCGTGGGATCGGGATCGCCAGGTTGAACCTGAAACTTTGACCAGTCAATGGTGCGACCGTCGAGCCGCGGCGGCGTTCCGGTCTTGAGACGGCAGCCGCGCAGGCCGAGTTTTTTAAGAGCTTCTCCGAGCAACACCGCGGCTGGTTCGCCGGAACGTCCGGCTGGATATTGCTGCTCGCCACAGTGAATCAGGCCATTTAGAAAAGTTCCAGTGGTGATGATGACAGCCTTCGCGCCGACCGTGCGCCCGTCGCGAAGACGGATGCCGAGAACACGGCGTTGGGCGGAGGCGTCCTCGGTCTTCGGTCGTTGGTCTTCGGAAAAAATGTCTGCGGCTAAAGCCGCATTCCTGGAAGGGCCTTTCGCGGCACGACTGAAGTCGTGCCCTCCCGAATTCGTCGTCGATTCGGCAAACGAGCAACGACCAACAGCCAACGACGGATCTTCCAAAATCAGTTCCGCCACTTCCGCTTGCTTGATCTTCAGATTGGGCTGCGCTTCCAGCACCTCGCGCATTTTCAGACGATACGCTTGCTTATCGCACTGAGCGCGCGGGGACCATACGGCGGGCCCTCGGGAAGTGTTGAGCAGCCGAAACTGGATTCCGACCGCATCCGTGACCTCGCCCATGATTCCGCCGAGCGCGTCCACTTCGCGCACCAGATGTCCTTTGGCAATTCCACCGACAGCCGGATTGCAGGACATCTGCGCGATGAGATCAACATTCAACGTGTAAAGGGCTGTCTTCAGGCCCATGCGCGCGCAGGCGACTGCGGCCTCGCATCCAGCGTGTCCAGCTCCGACTACGACGATCTCGAATTGCTCCGTGAACTGCATGGAACTTCTATTTTACAGGCTGATGTGGGTCGGGCACCCGTGTCCGACAAATGCGTGCAGATTTCACAATTCTGATCATCCATCGTGAGTGAGAACAGCATGGAATCCGGAAGCGACGCAAAACCAAAGGCGTCGGACAAGAGTGTCCGACCCACACCGTCAATGGTGAACATCTGTAAATTCCGCTTCCTGCCACTCTCCTGACGGGAAGTACCACTGGCTAGCCCCGGCCTCGTGATTGTTCCCGCCGGATTCGTATCCGATGGTCGGATTTCGCCAATAATCGAAGCCGATTTGAAGTAGCGCACCTCGTGAAATTCTGGCGCTGACCGCCACCGTGCAGCCTTCAAGATGACCAGCCGGAATCGCCGCGCGCGGTGATGCAGCCCAGAAGTGCCACCCGGTCAGGCCTGCTTCCAACCCGCAAGACGACGGCACGAATGCTTGACTTTGCTGAGGTGCCCCACTTCTCGTCGCCTTTGCGAGAAGTGGGTCTATCAGGGACCGCCATGGGCATGGGATCGTG
>QHZR01000387.1 GCA_003224755.1 Acidobacteriota bacterium | reverse complement strand
TTTCAGCAATCTTCAACTCAGCCTTGAGATGTTGCGGCTGGACCACTTTCGCCAGCGTAGTTCCCGGCGTCACCCATTGCCCAACTTTCAGCGTCTGCTCCTGCAATACGCCCGTGATTCCTGCGCGCACGTGCAACTTTGCAAGCTGCGCCTCCTTCAAGCCTGCCAGCGCTCGAAACTGTTCCACGGTCGCCTGCTTGGCGTCTAACTGGGCGCGCAGCACCTCATTGCTCTGCACTAGGCGCTGGTGCTCGATTTCGTTTCGTGTGGCTGTCTCCTGCGCCTTCTCTGTCGAATTTTGCATCGCCATTTGAGAGATCACGCCGAGCTTTTGCAACGCGGTATCGGTGTCAGCCTGCCTTTTTGCCTGGCTGTATTCCGCCTGAACCTTGGCCACCTCTGATTTCTGGGCCAGCACCTGGCTGGCAAGCGTCACCTCAAAATTCTTGTAGTCGGCTTCGGCGGCTTTCAACTTCCACTCCGCATCGAGCGTCTCCTGCTGCAACTGCGGATTGCTCAACTCCAGAATTACGGTGTCAGGCTTCACCTGAGTTCCTGGGAGCTCGCGAATCTTGTCGACTCTGCCTTCCGTGACCGCCGGAATCCACTGAATCTCCACGGGAACCAGCGTTCCTAGGCCGCGCACCTGCCGCAGCACTGACCCACGCTTGACGGTGTCGATCCAGACCGTGGAGCGCTCGACGGTCGGCGCGGCTGGCTTCAGTCGCGCCAGCCCCATTGTGACCAGCGCGATCAGAATAATTCCGCCTGCTACATAGACGATCTGGCGGCGTCTTCGTTGGCGTGCCTGAGATGGGCGGGCAATATCCATTGCATCGCTTAGCGGCAAGCACCTCACCAATCCCGAAAAGCGATAACCCTTAGCGAAGCAGCAATATGGCGGATTTCCAGAAACAAAGGATTAGAGGCTTGTGTTCGCTCGCGGGAAGGGGCTGTCCGGATACGGACAATAAGACAACTCCGCCTGCGAGAGGTCATGCCAGGATTTCATCCCAATGACGCCCCACGATGTCGCCGGAGCCTGGGCACCTCACCAGCCTCTCGACCCTCGCGAGCAGTTCACTCCTCGCGCAGCAATACCATAGGATCAACCGACAACGCGCGTTGCGCTGGAATCCACGTAGCCAGCAGCCCCACAAATGCCATAGCCAGGACGACGCCAGCCAATACCAGCGGATCGCGGGGAGTTGCCTGATACACAACAAGAGCCAGTACCCGGCTCGCCAGAAATCCCAGGAGCAATCCCGCCGCGGAACCAATAGCAAGCAACTTGAATGGTCGTCCCAAGGCTGCCTGCAGCAGTTCCTTAGGTTGCGCACCGACGGCGATGCGAATTCCGAATTCCTTCATCCGCTTGCTGACCGAGTACGCAGCCATTCCAAAGATGCCAGTGATGGAGAGCATGGCACCCATCGCGCCTAGCACACCCAGCGCCACCGTCGCCACTTGAGGAGGAAACAGAGCGCCGCCGATTTCATCCAAGCGCGTTTCAATCACAACCGGCAGCCCCGCGTCTAATTGATGCAATGCACTTCTTATAGCTGCGCCGAGTTGCGGCGGATCGCGGCTCGAGCGCACCACCAGCCATGCGGAGGTGGAGGGCCATTGCAGGATGGGGAGAAACATCGCAGGTTTGGGTTCTTCGGTGAGTTTCCCGTACTTTCCGTTTTGCGCAACACCTACCACTTGTACGCGAGCTCCATCCGGCATCTTGAAGTAGCTACCGATCGCGTTTTCGACCGAGCCAAAGATCTTACGCGCAAACTCCTGGTTCACTACAGCGACGCGCGGCGAATCTTTATCGTCGTGCCAAGTGAAAGCGCGGCCGGAGAGCAACATGGTGCCCTCGGCATGAAGGTATTCGGGAGATATGTGGTACATGTAGACGTCAGCGGCGGCATTCGCTGGCCGCAGATCCGTCGTTCTATCGCTAAAGACATTCGAGCCGTTCTGGGCATTTAAAAGCAGCGCATCGGTGATGCCTACTGACTGAACCCCAGGAATTGCCGCGATGGCATCCATCATGCGCTTTTGCATCGCAGGCATTCGATCGCTGCTGTAACCCGCCATGCGCAGATCGGCGCCGACCAGCATGGAATTGTGCGGTTCAAAACCGAAATTGCTGTGCATGGCGTGTACCAGTCCACGCAAGGCAACTAACGAAGAAGTAACCAGTACGGCGCAGATCGCGATTTGAACCGCCAGCAATGCGTCTCGCGCAGTAATGCACCGCCCAATCCCGGCGCTTGATCCGACCTTGATGACCTGATACGGGTCAGTGCGAAGCACCTGCCTTACGGGGACTCCTCCAAAGAGAAATCCGCTGACCAAGCTCAACAGCAAAGCGAGTCCATAAACGCTTGCGTCCGGGTTCACTGGCGTATGCACGGGAAAATTCCCAAATGGCTGCCACTCGCTCAACCAGTGCAAAAACACCACGCTACCCCACAGTCCGACGCCGCCTCCGACGAGCGAAACCAGCACGGCTTCGGTAAACAGACCGCACAGAATGCGTTTGCGGCTCGAGCCGAGCGCCAGCCGCAAAGCAACTTCACGGGAACGGTCAGCGGCGCGTGCGGTGAACAAGCTGCCCAGGTTGGCGCACGCCGCCAGCAGAATCAGTCCGGCCAGCAGCATCAATCCCGCAATGAATGCTCGTACCCCAGGAGCAAACTGATCGCCCAAAAGGTTTGGGCGCGCCAATGAAAAGCCCGCGTGGCGTTCGTCTTTGGGATAAGTCTTTTCCAGATATGACCCTATCGAGTTGAGATCGGTGGTTGCCTCAGCCAGACTGACTCCTGCCTTTAAGTGTCCGACGACCATAAAAACCCAACGGCTTCCGCGATCGTTCAGGTCATTCGTTCCATCTACCTGCTCGTGGTTCACCATGGGGACAAAGAAATTGGGAGAGACGAACACGATGGTCCCGCGAAACTCAGGCGGCGCTACGCCGAGGATGGTAAAAGGATGCTTGTTCAGCTGAATCGTACGGCCCACGACGCCACGATCATCGTGAAAGTGGCTGTGCCAATATGCATAACTGAGGACGATATAAGGATCGCTATTCGGACCATGCTCATCGGAAAGGTTGAAGAAACGGCCGAGGTACGGCTGAATCCGTAATGCGTCAAAGTAGTTGCTGCTCGACTCTATTCCCCAGATAAGGGATGGACCCTCGCCCGTATTCATCGCTACCTGAGTGATGCTATAAGCTGCCAGACCGTCAAAGCTGTGGTTGCGGTCGCGCAGATCGAGATAGTCGGGATACGATTGGCTCGTGTCCTTATCGCTGGCTCGCTCGATTAAATAGAGGCTTTCGGCCTGAGGCACGTTCAGCGGGCGCAGGATCAGCCCGTTTAGAACACTAAAAACGACGGCGTTTGCGCCGATGGCCATGGCCAGCGTCAAAACCGCAGCGATGGTGAAGCTGGGAGACTTGCGCAGCACCCGGAGAGCGAAGCGCAGATCCTGTACAAGAGTCATATTTCCTCCGGTTGGGGTCCGAAGCAAATGGCTGCGGCAAGACAGTTCCCTCAGTTTCCTCTCGCAGCCGCTTGCGCCTATCGACGCGAGTCACGTAGCTAGATTGCCTTCAGCACAATGAGGCTGGCGTCATCCTGGAAATTTTCGCCGCAATGCTGCGATGCCGCCCGCATCAGCAAGCCCATCAGATCCTGGGCGCTGGAACTGGGATTCTCTCGGACGATTCGGAGTACGTTATGTTCGCCAAACCATTCCTCGTCGGCGTTGCAGGCTTCGACCAGTCCGTCGGTGAAAAGCAGCAGAGTGTCTCCGCTTCTGATCTGCACATCACTTTCTTCATAGCGCCAGTCCGGGAACTGCCCCAACACCGCTCCTGCGGCATTCAGTTCCGTCGATCTG
>QHZR01000386.1 GCA_003224755.1 Acidobacteriota bacterium | reverse complement strand
ACAGCAAAAGCGAATGCGACGTCGCGCACCCTGCGCCCACGCCCGGTACGAGGCGGGGGCGGACCAAAGTCTTATTGAGGGCGCGCAGGCTTTCTGCTTTCATCACAATTCACGTCTGTGATCATCTGATGAAATTCCTGAAAATCTTCGCTCTCGCCGTAGTTCTGCTCACCACTGTGCAGGCCGTGCAACAACCGTCGGCTCATACCAAAGGCACGCCGACCGGAAAACCGACCGGCCCACTCAAGCCAGGCGAATATTGGTGGAACCCGCAGCTCTCGCCGAGCGGTCCGCTCATGGTGCTCGTGAGCATCCCACAGCAGACCATGCACGTTTATCGCAACGGCATCCTCATTGGCCGTTCAACCGTAAGCACGGGCTCGAAAGGCCACGCGACGCCGGGCGGCGTCTTCACTATCCTCGAGAAAAAGCAGGAGCACTACTCGAAGAAATACAACAACGCGCCAATGCCAAACATGCAGCGGCTAACTTGGACCGGCATTGCCATGCACTCGGGCAATCTGCCCGGTTATCCGGCCAGCCATGGTTGCATTCGCCTGCCCTTCGATTTCTCGCAGTTACTTTTCAGTGAGACGTCGAAGGGCGGCACCGTCGTGGTGGGTGACGGCAAAACACCCGTGCCGCATCTCGCGTCGAATCCCGGTCTGATGCTTGCGCCGAAGGATTTCACGCCTGAGATGTTGCGCCCACTCGCTCGTAATGACTACGACTGGAAGCCGGAGCGCAGCTCAAGTGGACCGATCACGATTGTCGTTAGCGCTGCCGACCGCGCGCTTTACGTCTATCGCAATGGCAATCCCATCGGGCGCGCCGCCGTTGAGATTGTCGGAAGCGGATCGCTCGGAGACCGTGTTTACTCTCTGCTCGAAGGCACGACTGACCGGGAAAGCTCGCTGGCTCCGGGCCGCGCCGCGCGCCGGTGGATGAGCGTGACGAGCAGAGGCCCCAGCGTTCCTGCCGAGAAGATCGCGGCGCGCCTCCGCATCAACCCAGAGTTTGCGCAGAAGGTCTACGACATCATCCAACCGGGCACGACTGTCATCATTACTGATCAACCGGTCGTACGGAGCCGCGGCAATGCCGCGATTCTCGAGGGCTAACGGGCTGCTACTGAGCTGACGTCTCCGGTTTGCAGCTCAGGTTAACTCCCCGATCGAGATTTCCATTCCTTCGCGCGCAAGCACCGCGTTGGGGAACCGTTCTTGACACAATTTTTCGATACGCTCAAGAAACTCGTCGTCGTGGTCGGGGTCGTGATGTGTCAGGGCCAGGCGCTTCACGCCGGCCATTTCCGCGAGTTGCATGGCTTGATCGAAGCTGCTGTGTCCCCATCCGCGCCGTTTCTGCAATTCCTCGGCCGTGTATTGCGCGTCATGGACCAACAAGTCCGCGCCGCGCGCCAACTCCACCAGCCGTGCATCGATCTGCTCGCCATGCTCGACATCTGTGCAAACGACGAGCACTTTCCCATTTCGCTCGATCCGGTAACTATACGCTCCGCCGGGATGGTTATGCCTTTGAGCGGTGACAACGGTTTCCACATTGTTGATGCCGGTGAAGTGTTTGCTGGCATCAGCAATTTGCAGAAACTCGAAATTGGCCCCCATGTGATCCAATTGCACCGGGAAATATTGCGCCTGCATTTGGACTTCGAAAATCTCCCGCAAATTGGTGATTGTCTGGTCCCGGCCGAGCGTTAGGAGCGTGATTTTCTGCCCGGGATCATAAGCCGGGGCAAAGAACGGAAAGCCTTGGATGTGGTCCCAGTGAAAGTGCGTGAACGCGATAACCATTTGTTCCTGCTTGTGGCCGATGGCGCGGAGGTCTCTGCCCAGATTTCGCAGTCCCGTGCCCGCGTCAACGATGACGATGCGGTTTGTATCGGTGAACGTGATTTGCAGGCAGGTGGTGTTGCCGCCGAATTCCTGAAAACCGGCATCGCAGATGGGGATGGATCCCCGCGTGCCGTAAAACTTGAGCTTCATAGAGTCGTTTTCTCCAAGCTAAGTGTGTATCAGATCATAGGGCTCTGAATTGTATTGATTGAGTTGTGCAGAGTCGAACAGAAGGAAGCAAAGGCAAAAATTACCGCGGAGTTTCGTAAGGCGGCTCGTCCGTTGCGATCGGGGTGATTTGCATCGGTTGATTGATCATCTGGAAAACTACCGCTGCGACAACGGCGGCCGCGAAGTCGGCCAGCAGATAGATCCAGATATTTGTCCAACTCGAAATACCAAGAACGCAAATGCCCAGAGCGACTGCGGGATTAAATGCGCCGCCCGAAATGTCGCCAACGGCGAAGGCGCCGGTCATCACAGTCATGCCGATGGCCAGGCCGTAAAATGAATTTCCGGAAGTGCCTTCCGCCGTTGCCGCGTTCAACACCACATACACGAGCGCGAATGTAAAAAGAAATTCCGCAAGCAGCGCCGGGCCAATATGCGGCGTGATTGGAGTGACAGCAGCACCGGCTCGGAGAAATTTGATCACGATCACAGCAGCGAGCGCGGCAGCGACAAACTGCGCCACCAAGTACGGCACCACGTCGGCTGCATTGACTTTACCCCGGATCAAAACGCCGAGTGTCACCGCCGGGTTATAATGCGCGCCAGAGATATGGCCGCCGGCGTAAACCATGACCATGAGCGCCGCGCCAATGGCGAGCGGCGCGATGACACCCGCGCCGGCCCCGATTCCGGTGCAACCAATTGTCAGGACAAGGAAGAAAGTTCCGATGAATTCGGCGATGTACTTGTTCATAGTTATTTCTTAGGCCAATCAGCTTTGAAAAAGCAAGAACATCAGCAATGGGACTTTGGTCTTATCGACAGTGAGAAACGCCGAACCCTGAGCGCCGAACATCCAACATCTTCAAAACTTCAGGCTCGCGGTGAAGTTGCGTATGCGCGATCTCACAAGGGAAGCATGGCCGTCCGTACGAGGGCAAACGCGAAGACCGCCGCGGCGAAAGCGAACGCAACCATACGCACCCTGCGCTGCTCGAACTTTCCCGATGCACTGGCAAAGAAAAGCACCGCGGCAAACAAAACAGTGTTCGCGAGGTACTGACCGGAAACAGTGCCGGCGTTGCGCGCTTCATCCAGGCTGTTTGCAGCCTTGGCGTTCGCCTCGGCCGCAGCACGCGTTCCCCGCACTTCGTAGAGCTTCGGCACGAAAGGGTGCGGATCGGCGTTTGGATTTTCAAAAGGCTTCTGCGCCAGCCATGCGTCGTAAGCCTTGCGCACATCGGGTGGAAAACGTTCGACGTAAAAGTTAACCAGCTTCTCGTTACCCGCCTGTTGCGCGGCAAGCAATTGCATGAACATCGCGGTGTGAATCGTCGCCTGCTGCATTCCTTGCATCGTCTGCAGACCGGCCCGGCGCTCCAGCGCGTTAAATTCATTCATCAGGCGATTGCTTTTCCGCGTCCACGCCGCTGATTGATACGAGCACCATGCCGTGCTGAGTGTCGCCAGCGCCATAAGCAAGGCAGTGACGGGCTCAACCCATCTCTTTTTTTCCTGTGGCTCTCGATTTGGCGAACCCGCCGGATCAGATCGCCTTTTCACGCAGTCAGACTTGGCTCCTTACCGTCCATGCAGTTCAAGAATTTTTTTGCTCACGATAACGAAGAAAAATGCCGCTGAGAGTCCGCACATCAGAATACCGGTCAATCCCTCAAGGGGGCCGAACAGTTGCCACTCTTTCGGCAGCACGAGGTCTCCATAACCGATAGTGGCGTAGGTAACACCGGAAAAATAAAACGAGGACCTAGCATCGGGCAGACAGTTCTGCCACCAGAAAAACAGCCCCCAGACGGCGATCTCAAAAAGGTGAATGACGATCAGGAACCACGCGATGCGAATTAGTAACCATGTGATTGGCCAGAAGCGTGTATCCGGTCGCACGGTAGAGCGGAACACGTGGCTTAACACCACGCCTAGGCCTGCGGCGTGAATTACTACAGTGGTCGCAACCAGGCAGGCGGCCATTAGAAACTTTGCAATCATCGCCGTGTTACTTGTTCGTTGTTGGATCGGAGCCTTTCTGAAAATCTTCGACCGCGTCCGCGACGGAAGTGAAGCGGTTGACTTGGCTAACATGCTCCTCAATCCCTTCGGCGCGGAGCCGGTCGCGCACGGAGGAACGAGCCTCGACAATTTGCAGACGCGCGCCAGCTCCTTTGATGTCATCAGCCATGTTCATGACCACGTCGCACGCTTGAATGTCCATATGGGGTGACGCCGAAAGATCGAGGATTACAATTTTTGGCGGCGTGGCCTCGGCACGAAGTCGGGCCGCTACCGTGTCGCGAACGTGCTCCGCGTTGAAGTAAAGCAGGCTGGATTCGACCCGGACGAGGAGCGCGCCAGGGACGGGTTCGTTGTCCGGATGACGCGCTATGTCGGAGAATCGTCGCGTTCCGGGGATGCGTCCTAGGAAAGCGACATGCGGCCGCGAGGCACGGCGCAGAAGTTGCACAACCGAGATGATCGCGCCGATGAGAACACCGCGTAACAGACCAGACCCAAGCACGCCCAGCAGCGCAGCAATAGCCACCACGAACTCAGTACGATCCGCTCGCCAGAGATGTCTGAGCGCTGCCACCCTGAAGAGGCCCGTCACCGCCATGAGCACAATAGCTGCGAGAACAGGCTGCGGGAGGTAACGCAATGCGCCAGACACAAATAACACGACTAGTAGCATCAGTAGGGCAGCGATGAATCCCGACAAGGGCGTGCGCGCACCACCGCTTTCGTTCACAAGCGACTGTGACATCCCGCCGCTAACGGGAAAGCCATAGCCAAGCCCGGCCATGACGTTTGCGCTGGCAATGCCGAGCAGTTCCTGGTTCGGGTCAAAACGGTAGCCGTGCTTGACTGCGAACATGCGACCAAGAGCGGCCGTCTCCACCATCCCTAGAAGAAAACAGCCGAGCGCAAGAGGCAGCAGATCATTGAGGTCGGACACATGGACGGCTGGAAGTCCGAATGGCGGCAACCCCTGTGGCACTTGGCCCAGTAGTTTCACGCCCAGCCTGCCGAGATCCATGCTCGCAGCCGCGACAATCCCAGCAATGACGACGAACAGAGCTACCGGTTTGTTCTTCAGAAATCGTTTGCCGAGTAGTAACACCGCTAGCGCGCCGAGACCGAGCAAGAGTGACGCCATATTTGTTTCTCGCAGGTGCGAAAAGAAATAACCCGAGCGTTCCCAAAAATCGCCATGTGATCCTTTGAACCCGAAGAGCTTCGGCAACTGGGTGCTCGCGATAAACAGAGCGATGCCGCACTTGAACCCGACGAGCACACTCTCAGAAATGAAGTTTACGATCACCCCCGCCTTAGCGAGCCATGCGATGAGACCTAACACGCCGACAATTAAAGCCGTGCACGATGCCAGAGCCCAAAACCGGGAGGGGTCGCCTCCAGCCAGATCGCCGAGCGACGCTCCCACGAGCACTGAGATAGCCGATGTAACCGTGATAGCTGTGTGCCGCGAGCTGCAAAACAACCAGAAAACAAGCCCGGAGAAGAGGCACGCATAGAGGCCCGCTTCAGGCGGCAGATTAGCAAGCGAAGCATCGGCCAGCCCAGCGGGCATGAGGTAGGCCGCGAGGGTAACACCTGCGATCAAATCCGCGCGCAGCCACTTGCGTTCGTAACCGGGCA
>QHZR01000385.1 GCA_003224755.1 Acidobacteriota bacterium | reverse complement strand
ATTGCTCTGCTCACAGTTCTATCCCTGGCTGGAGCGGCGGTGGCGATCGTTGGATCCGCACGCTGGGAGCGTGTAGATCCACAGGATCCACGCAAGAGGTTGTGGCGCGAAGCGACCGGCCGTGCGCACGTGTGGTTCGCACCCGTGCTCGCTCGATTGGGACGATCCTCTTCCGTAAGCCGAAATGCGCGGGAGCCATCGGAATGATGGGCGCGATTTTCCGATTCAAATATGCCTGACACAATCGAAATCGCCCCTCCCGCGGATCTGGAGTCCACGAGGCATACTGCGGGGACGCGGTGGTTCCCGCAAGTATTCTCGGCGGCCACGACTGGGGGCTTGGCAATTCTCGGACAGGGCACGTTCGCGGGAGCGCATTTCCTGATGAATGTGCTGCTGGCACGCTGGCTTCCGCCCGAGCAGTACGGCGCTTTTGCACTAGCCTACTCTGGTTTTCTGCTGTTCTTGATGCTCTACGGCGCTTGCATATATGAGCCTTTGATTGTTTTCGGTTCGGGTAGGTATGCCGGGCGCTTCCAAGAATATTTTTGGCTGCTGGCCCGCGGCAACGTCGCTGTGCTCGCGGCCTTCAGTTGCTTGATGCTCGCGTCGTCATTCTTGTTGAGCGGCTTTCTTCCCAGTGGAGTCGAACGTAACTTTGCCGCGCTTTCATTGGCGGCGCCGTTCGTTCTGGTTACGTTGCTAGGTCGCGGCGGATTCTATGCTCGAGTGAAGCCGGGCGAAGCGGCATGGGGCGGTGCCTTCTATTTTTTCACGCTGCTCGCCACGATTGTCATGCTCCGCTTGGACGGCAGGCTCTCGGGGAGCACCGCCTTTCTGGGTATGGGACTGGCGGGGCTGACATCCAATACTTTCTTGCTCTACCGACTTGGTTTTAGGTGGAGGCGAGCCTCCGGCACTTTGAGAATGAACCAGGTATGCGGCGATCATTGGAGCTATGGTCGTTGGGCGCTAGCATCTGCGGTCGTTTCCTGGTTTCCACAAAACATTTATTACGCGCTTCTCCCGGCGAAGACTGGTTTAGAGGGAGCCGCCGCTTTGCGGGCGCTTACAAATTTGATTAATCCGGTGCTCCAGACGCTGAGTGCGTTGGCCGCCGTGCTCATACCGGTCCTTGTTCGTCATCACCAGCAAGGAGGAATCACGAGGGTGAGAACCACGATGAGGACGTTGACCACACTCTTGATTCCAGGCTCCGTGGTCTATCTGCTCATACTTTGGCTGGCCCGCTCAGTACTGTTCAAGTTGCTGTATGCCGGAAAGTATCAGGAGTACAAGACTTGGCCGCTGCTTCTGACCGGGCTAGTCCCGATAACAGTGACGGCAGCGGTTATCGTTGGTTCCGCGCTGCGAGCTCTGGAAAAGCCGGAATGGATTTTCTGGTCTTACGCAGCGTCGACTTTAAGCGTGATCGTGCTCGGTATCCCGTTAACTTTGCGCAGCGGCGTGCTCGGGGCCACGGGCTCGTTGTTTTTCTCCAGTTTCGCAGCGGCGGTCATAATGGCTTGGTTCTTCCACCGCGCCACCTCTGCGCAAGCTAAGACTTCGAATGAACCACTCGTCTGATTTCGGTCATCCGCAACCAAGCGGGTCGCTGGCGCTTTCCATTCCCAACCCAGGTCTGCGGATTAAGAGTTCGTGGCTCAATTGGCCCCTGGCCGCGATCTTGCTCGTGGGAACAGCGATAGTGATTGCTGATGGATTCACTCGTCCCCTGGTGCTCGAGGAGGATTGGGAAAACTCGGAAGCTATGACGTACGAGTCTTATCATGCAGCATTCGTGTTTGGCTTAGCCATGCTGCCGCTGATGATGGCCTATCGAAAGAGCGCTGGCATATCTAAGAAGGAATCTGTGCTTCTGTGGTTCGTAATGTGCACCGTGGCCTACTCGAAAGATTTCGCATACATGGGTGTGCCCGGTACCCCGATATTCGTAACGGACGTCGTCTTGGGCGGATTGTGCCTGGCTTTACTAGGTTCCCTCCGAAGTGGCCTCAGGACTTTGGGAAGAACGCCAAGGCTGGCAATGATTTGGCTATTCGTGAGCGGGGTGATTTGTGCGAGCCGAGGCGTTCTTTCGGGCCAGGACAAAATGCTTGTGCTCCGCGACTCTGCCATCGTTGCGTACTCGATGTTCTTGTTGGTGACTTTTCTCGTCGTTTCGTCGTGGCAGGCTATCAAAAGGATCTTCATGTTTTTCGCGCTCGGAGGGCTTTTCTGCAGTATTAACGCTTTGGCGTGGCTGGCGCAGCAGCCGGGGCAGCGCCGCTACCTGCCTTACGGGGCCTACGTCCTCGGAGCCCTACTGGGCACGTTTGTTCTGACCACGAGTCGCTCAATCCGGCCAGCGCTTGGGTGGATGCTCTCTGGCATGCTAGCAATGGGAGTGTTTTTGGCCAACGCCCGCACAATTTATGTCGCCCTGGGGGCGGTACTACCGATTATGGTTCTGGTAGGCCCCTCAGCCAGATTGCAGATCAGCAGACGCGCTTTACGGTTGAGCGCCGGTATTGCTGTGGTTTCAGTCTTCCTGGCGTTGGCAATGATGCAGACAAGAGCAGGCGAGAAGCTGTTGGATACAACCGTAACCGAGCTCGTATCCGGGACCCTGCACTATGCCGACGATCCCAATGCTACTTTTCGTTTGCTCGCCTGGCTGGAGGCTGGTAATAGGTTCGCTCACAACCCCGTGCTAGGTGAAGGATTCGGTGTTCCATTTATTTTCGAGCTCACATCGGACGATGTGCGCCCGCATAATACGTTCCTGACCATTCTCTACAAGATGGGAGTGCTGGGATTCCTTCCCGCAATGGTTCTGTTGGTTGGCTTTCAATGGAAGGGTTGGAGCAGTCTCCGGTCGTTTCACCAGCAGCCCGGCGCTCTGTTCCTTTATGTGTTGTTGCTGGCGCAATTGGCGGCGTCGGTTTTCGGATGTCTGAACTTGCTTTTGGAGAGTCCGTTTTTGGCCTCTATCTACTGGGTGATTTTGGGTTTGGGAATGCGAGTGATGGCCTTATTGCAGTTATCTTCGCAAGATGCTGCGAGACCAGCCCGGGTACAAATTGGCTAGCTGTCGTATCGAGGCTTCCGAATTGAGAAATCTGAAAACTTGCAATCGTCGTCACAGCGCATAGATCGTGAAAAAAAACGACTTCAAGTTTGATCACGCACTCCCGCATGCTACAAGCGTAGATTGGGAATGGCTTGTCGAGCATTACTGCGGGAATAAGAAGGTTCTCGACTTGGGATGCGGCCACTCACCCGAGTTTGAAGAGGTGTGGAAGCAGGGAAGGCTCTTGCACAAGAGAATCTACGATGTTGGCCGCGAAGTGACTGGCCTAGATCTTGACGAGTCGGTGGTAGAACAGATGCGGCGCTTGGGTTTTAACGTCGTCTGCGATGACGCAGAAAATCCACAGCACTTGAACGGCTCAGGACAGTTTGAGGTAATCATCGCTGGCGACATCATCGAGCATCTAAACAACCCTGGATCGATGCTTGCGGCAATGAAATCTCGACTTGCTCCCAACGGAGTCTTCGTGATTTCGACCCCGAGCCCATTTCGCTGGTATAACCCGCTCTTTGCCATAATTGGACACGAATTTAATCATCCACACCACACGGCCTGGTTCTCGCCACTGACGCTCACCACCCTGGCCCAGCGTCACGGCTACCAGGTCGTTCGCTGGCATGTGATGGATATGGTAACTGCGCCCATTGACGATGAAGACTCCGCCGGAAAGAAGGTGGGCAAGATGTTGTTTAAGACTACAAATACAATTCTGCGCCGGGTGATTTTCCGTCGCAACGAGTGGCTAGCTGACACCATCGTGGTGGTACTGACTCATGCCTGAAGTCGCGGCCCTAGATCCAGCTCTTCAAGAAAACAGAGGTTCTCTTGATGTACCAATCGCCGCATCGGCATAAGTCCATTTTAGCTCAGAGGAATGATGGTCGGACCGGATCAGGAATCCCTATGCGCGTGCTGATCGCTCACAATGCTTACCAGCAACCCGGTGGTGAAGACACGGTACTAAATACGGAAAGGGATCTTCTAATCGGGGCAGGGAACGAAGTGTTCGAATACCTTCGGCACAATAGTGAAATTACGTCTGAAAGCATTGGTTCCAATATTGCCTTGGGTATTCGCACTGTTTGGTCCTCTGGCTCCCGGAATGAATTGTACCGGCTGCTCCAAAGCTGTAAACCCGACGTGGTTCATTTCCACAACACATTCCCACTCATCTCGCCGGCGGCCTATTACGCTTGCCGGGATTTGGGTATTCCCGTCGTCCAGACGCTCCATAATTACCGGCTCTTCTGTCCGGCGGCGGCGTTCTTTCGTGACGGCAAAGTGTGTGAGGACTGCCTGGAGAAAAGCCGCTGGCAAGCGGTGCGGCACGCCTGTTACCGGCAATCGCGCAGCGCCAGCGCAGCCGTAGCCGCCATGCTCTCGTTTCACCATTGGTATGGCACTTGGACGAATCTGGTCAACTGCTACATTGCGCTCTCTGAGTTCTCGCGGGCAAAGTTCATCGAAGCTGGTCTGCCATCGGAGAAGGTCAGGGTGAAGCCTAATTTCGTCCTGCGTGATTCCGGAGTTGATGGCGGGCCCAGGGAAGGCGCGGTTTTTCTTGGGCGACTATCAGAAGAGAAAGGCTTGCGGACATTGATTCAGGCGTGGACTCGCGTGAATCGGAACTGCTCATTGCGCGTAATTGGTGACGGGCCATTGCTGAACGAGATGCGGTCGGAGATCAGTCGCTCAGGTCTTTCGCATGTCCGTCTTGACGGCCGTTTGTCCCGTGAGGAATCGCTGACAGTTTTACGAGGCGCAAAGGTTCTCATCCATCCCAGCAACTGCTACGAAAATTTTCCGATGGCGATTGCTGAGGCGTACGCCTGTGGCACACCCGTCATTGCATCACGCCTTGGAGCTATGCAAGAGATCGTGCACGACGGACGTACGGGTTTGCACTTTACCGCAGGTGATGCGGACGATTTGGCCAAGAAAGTTGAGTGGGCATGGGCGCATCCCGACGAGATGCGTACCATGGGGCGCAACGCTCGAGCGGAATACGACGCCAAGTACACCGCAGAACGTAATTACAATCTCCTCTTAGCCATCTATGAGCAGGTGATTCAAGAGGCGCGAGAGCCATTGGCATCGGATGCTCGAAGGGCTTGCCATGTCGCGGATTAAAGCTCTGATTCGCCGCTCCGTCCAGCCGATCCACCATCGTTTTAGGAGCGGCAAGAGTGAGCAGTTTCTCAGCATGCTAAGCACGCATCATCCTGGACGGCTGCTTGACGTGGGTGGTGGGACGGGGATGAACGGCGAGTTCATTCCGCTTTATGGAAGATTCGACAGCGTGACCATCGTGAATCTCAACCCACCGGAGCAAGACGCAGCGTGCCCACACAAAGTTCGCAATGTCAAAGCAGACGGCCGACGTCTTCCTTTCCCTGATAAGTCATTCGACTGGGTTTTTTCCAACGCCGTAATCGAGCACGTCGGAGACTGGGATGATCAGCGGCAATTCGCGGCTGAAATCAGGCGGGTCGCATTGCGAGGGTACTTCATCACGACGCCGAACCGGTATTTTCCCATTGAGCCTCACGCCTTGTTGCCTCTGTACCAATTTTATCCTGAACGGCTCAAACCGTTTGGTCTGCGTCTCTCTCCCGGCTACATGAATGAAGTGGAACATATCAGCCTACTTACCAGGAAGACATTGCAGGCGCTGTTTCCCGAAGCTCACGTACAACTCGTAAACTTCGCAAGCACACTGATCGCCTTTCACATTGTGTAACTGTCTTGGATCGATTTCGCTGATTTCAACAATTGACAATCCCAAGCAGCGCAGGTACGGGCTTTGCAGTTCCGCGTGGGCCCTGCGAAAATGCAGGGCCATTATGGCCCGGGAAAAGATGACAGATATATCCTGCAGTGGTTCAAATGAGTAGATTGCCTCGAGAATGAATATTCAAAACACTCCGGTTCTGGGTGGGACGGCACCTCGCCATGCTACGCGAACTGCCCAAAAACTTGCGGGCTTTGCGCTCGGCTGGGTCAACTCGATTCCCCGCAATTTGGAATGCAAGCGATACTTGGACGTGGGGTGTGGGAACGGTTTCATTACCGAACTTGTCGCTCCAAGCTTTGACGAGGTGGTCGGTATAGATATGGAAGAAGAACGGCTGGAGGATTTCCGCGCGCATGTCAATGGCAAACCCAACTTTCAGATACTGTTGATGTCCGCGGCGAAGATTGAGTTTCCAAATGAGTTTTTTCCATTCATAACTACCTTTGAAGTCCTCGAGCACGTCCCAGAGCTCGCCGCAAGCGTGCGCGAGATGGTCAGGGTCTGCACGCAAGGGGGGAGTAATCGTGGTCTCCGTACCCCAAGTGTGGTTCCCCTTTGAGAATCACGGTGCACAGATCGGGGACAAGGTATATGCCAGAAAAATTCCTTTCCTACCTTACATTCGTCCGCTGCACAGGAAATATTCTCTTGCGAGAGTGTTTTCGTCGGCCGAGATGGATCGGCTGTTTCTCTCCAATGGTATGGAGCTCTTGGGTACGAGCTATGCTACACCGCAATTCGAACGGGCCGGGGCGCAGGCAAACGCTTGGGAACGCAGGTTTGTGTTTCTGAGAGATATGCTTAACCGATGTGAAAACACTCCAGGCCTGAGAGCCCTGGTTGGAGTCTCGATGCTGAAGGCATATCAGAAGTTGTTGTAGCTCATGCCAAATTGCATACTTGGCAGCGGAAATTCTCGGTTAGCCGAAATCGTACGCTGTTATTCGCAAGGATAAGATTTATGACTCTCTATGAAAGAACGAATCCGGAAACAGATAGCCGATGTCCCTGAGAACTCAACTTGTCGTAGGAAGAGCGATCTTGTCAGCCCAGGGCTCTGTACACGCGTGATTGCCTAACTATCCAGAACTGTTTCCGACATTGCAGTAATTAAGAATTCCCAGGAGAACAACTCATATGGCAGCTAACGAACGTGTGTTAGTCACCGGCGCAGGCGGTTTCATCGGGCATGCTCTCGTGAACCGGTTGAAAGCCGAAGGCTGCTTTGTTCGCGGTGTCGATATTAAGTACCCCGAATATGAGTCCAGCAAGGCCGACGAGTTTGAAATTCTCGATCTTCGTCGCTGGGACGGCTGCTTGCAGGCCACGCGGGGTGGTATCAATCAGGTTTACAACCTGGCCGCCGATATGGGCGGCATCGGTTATAT
>QHZR01000005.1:13895-22531 GCA_003224755.1 Acidobacteriota bacterium | reverse complement strand
CTTCAGCAGGCTTCAGCGTTGAGGACATTGATAAGAGCGTGGATCCCTGCACCGATTTCTATCAGTATGCGTGCGGCAACTGGATGAAAAAGGCGGAAATTCCGGCGGACGAGCCGGAATGGGCGAGTTTCGTTGAAGTAGATGAGCGGAACAAGGCCATTTTGCACGACATTTTGGAAAAGGCAGCCAAGGGGGGTCCAAGCCGGAGCGCTAGCGATCAGAAGATTGGCGATTACTATGGCGCCTGCATGGACGAGAAGGCGGTTGAGGCCAAGGGACTCGATCCGCTCAAGCCGGAACTCGACCGGATTGCCGCGGTGAAGGACAAGGGTGGCCTGATTGACGCCATCGCGCGCGTGCACTTGATCGGGCCGAATCCGTTTTTCAATTTTTTCTCCTCACCTGACCTGCACAATGCCGACATGGTGATCGCCTACATAGACCAGGGCGGACTGACTCTGCCCGACCGCAAGTACTACATCAACGATGAAGATGCGAAGATGGTCGAACAGCGCAAGCACCTGATCGAATACGCGACCACCCTGTTTACGTTGAGCGGGCAATCTCCCCAGCAAGCGGCAGGCTCGGCACAAGCGGTCTTACGTATTGAGATCGCACTTGCCAAGGCTTCCATGGACCGCACAGTTCGGCGCGATCCCAAGAGCCGCGACCACAAGATGACGCGCGATGCGGCACTGTCGCTGGCGCCAAACTTCTATCTGGCCCACTACTTCGCGGACGTGAACACTCCCGAGTTTTCGGAGATGAACGTGTCCAATCCTGAATTCTTCAAGCAGGTGAACGGTGTAATTGAATCCGAGTCCCTCGACGCATTGAAGACTTACGTGCAGTGGCACTTGCTTAATGCAGGAGCACCCTGGCTCTCCACGCCGTTTGTTGATGCGAATTTCAAATTTCGGCAGAGCTTGACTGGACAGGCAGAAATCAAGGCGCGCTGGAAGCGCTGTGTGGACGCGACCGACGGCGCCATGGGCGAAGCACTGGGCCAGCGTTTCGTAGAAGAAACGTTCGGAGCTGAGGGCAAGCAGCGGATGCTCAAGATGGTTGACGCGCTGGAGAAGGCCCTCGATCAGGACATACGCTCTCTTCCCTGGATGACCGAAGACACCAAGAAGCAAGCGAAAGTGAAGCTGGACGCGATCCGCAACAAGATTGGCTATCCCGATGTGTGGCGTGATTACAGCAAGCTGACCATTGTTCGGGGCGACTTGATGGGCAATTTTCTTCGCGCCAACGAATTCGAATCACGCCGCCAGATCGCCAAAATCAGCAAACCGCTAGACCGCAAGGAATGGGGCATGACTCCACCTACGGTGAACGCCTACTACAGTCCGCCACGCAACGAGATTGTTTTCCCAGCGGGAATTCTGCAGCCACCTTTCTTCGACAAGAAAATGGATGACGACATCAATTTCGGGAGCATTGGTGCGGTCATCGGCCATGAGCTGACTCATGGATTCGACGACCAGGGACGCAAGTTCGATCCACAGGGCAACCTGCGCGACTGGTGGACGGAACAGGACGGGAAAGAATTTGAGCAGCGGGCTAGTTGCGTTGCGGACGAATACGGAAGCTTTATTGCCATAGACGATCTGAAGCTGAACGGCAAGCTCACGCTTGGGGAAAACACCGCCGACAATGGCGGCGCACGCATTGCGTTGATGGCGTTAATGAGCATGATCGCCGGGGACAAGACTGGGAAAGCCGCAGAGAAGATTGACAGCTATACGCCGGAACAGCGCTTCTACCTGGGATTCGCGAGGGTTTGGTGCGAGAAGCGCCGACCTGAATTCTCCCGAATGCTGGTCAACGTGGACCCGCATTCGCCGGGACGCTTCCGCACCAACGGAGTCGTTCAGAATATGCCGGAATTTGAGAAAGCATGGGGTTGTAAGGCCGGGCAGCCAATGGTGAGAGAAAACCAGTGCAGGGTGTGGTAGGGACGAACGTGAGACGCGAGTTTCTGCGTGCCATTACTTCAGATTGCTGAGCAACACAATGTCCGCCTCGCCCTTGCCTACTGCGGCATAGACCGAGTGCCCGTCTGAAGACCAGGAAATCCTTCTGGCTATGAAGCTGGCCTGGTGACCAAAATCGGTAATGCGACGCATCGGTCCTGCGGCGGTCGGCTGTGCCCAGATGTTTGTGATGGGGCCGTCAGTGAGTAATTCGGCCAGCCACTTACCATCAGGAGAAAGTACGGGCTGCATCAAGAGCCAGTTCGAAAGCCGAGATCCCGAAATTCGAGCCAACTGCCGTGGGGAACCATCCTCCGGATTTGCCATGAGGATCTGCATGTCAGACAAGCCATTCACGGCCGGCAAATTCATCACGAAGAACAGCCTGCCTTCTGCATCAACGGCCGGCTTCTGTCCTTGCTCGCGCACCAGACGAGTGGGACCGCCGTCCGGAGACGCTTTCCTGATCTGAAATCCATTCTTCCCCGGCGGCGAAAAATAGATCCATTGGCTGTCTGAAGACCAGCATGCCCAGCCTCCGCCATCCGAAATTTTGTGCGCTTCACTTCCGTCGGGGTTCGTCATCCACAGGTCAACGTTCCATGCATTTAGTCCGCGCTTCACGTAGGCAATGTGTTTCCCATCCGGCGACCAGACGGGCACACCGATCGTGACTTGCGGATCGTGTTCGAAAGTCACTTGGCGGCTCTGTTCGGTTTCGAGATTCAACACCCAGAGATTCCCGTGGCCTCCGCTGTCGCTGAGGTACACAAGTTCATGATCTCCGGGGCCAACCGAGGGCGTTTCAAGCGCGCCCGTCTGGTGAGTGATTTGGACTCCGCGACGAACGTTATCTTGCGCACTGCCATCAACCGGGTAACGCCAAATATCAAAGTGGATCTGCCTCCGAGTGGCGACAATATTGCCCCGGCGATCGACGTCGGGTGAAATGTATGACGTCTCGCCGAAAGTGAGCTGGCGCAGACTCTTGCCCCCGATTTGGACCGACCACAGATTCATGGTGCGCAAGTAAAGGACCGTGTCGCCTCGGGAGGAACTGTACACCACTCCCAAACTGTCGGGTAACCACGCATAGCCTTCGAGCGGGTTTCCGTCCTGCGTGACTGGCTGTACGCTACCTCCCTTGACTGGCACGTAAAAGATGTCGTAGTCGAAGGTCCGGCCTCGCTGGAATCCGAGTTTCTGGTCATCGGGCGAGAAGCGAAGATCGGAGTAGTTGTACTCGTTGGGAAGCGTTGCCACTTTGCGAGGATTGGAGCCATCAGGATCGGCGACCGTCAATTCAAGCTCGCCCTGATTGGAGTGGAAATACGCCAGGTGCTTGCCATCGTGGCTGAGATCGGCGCCGCCGAGACTGCTGACGAGGGGCCGGGCAGCTCCACCGAGGGCGGGGATCTGCCAGATCTTGCCTTCCCCATCCGGCTCATCAGAAGGAGAGAAATAAATCAGCGACGAAGAATCCGACGACCAGCGAGGAGACTGATGGTCGGCTTCGTCATGCGTCACCTGGAGAGGCGTTCCCCCAGCGAGCAAACGCACCCACACCTGCCTTCTTCCACCGACGTCGGCTGTAAACGTTACCGATTTCCCATCAAGAGACAAAGCCGGAAATTCCTCCATTCCGACGAAGTCGGTCAGCCGCATCAGATGAGCTGGGGACGAGTTGCCAGGACGAGGCCGCTGAAGTAATGCGAAGACACCAATCCCTACGGCGGCCAGGACGCCTACCGCGACCAGGGTCGCAGTCAGTCGCGCCCGGGCTGGCTTAGCTAATGCTGGCAAAGCTGAGCCACTGCCGCTCTCATCGCGGCTGAGCATTCCAAGATTGAAGGCCAAGTCGCGCGAAGATTGAAAACGTTCTCCGGGATTTTTTTCGAGACAGCGATGAACAATGCGGGCCAGTGCAGGAGGCAGGATACGGCCACTTCCTGAAAGCTCAGGAGGACTCTCTTTCAGGATGGCACTCATCGTGTCGGCAGGCGTATTCCCTTGAAATGCCCTCTTTCCGGAAAGCATCTCGTAAAGAATTACGCCCAGACTGAAAATATCGGAACGGTTATCGATGGCTTGGCCGCGGACCTGTTCCGGTGACATGTAGCCTACGGTGCCAATGACGAGACCCGGTTCCGTACTGGTGGTCGTTGCAACCGAGTGTCTGGCCTCCTCGGATTTGGGCGCTACGACTTTGGCCAGTCCGAAGTCAAGAATCTTCACTACGCCATCGCGCGTAAGAAAAAGATTTTCAGGTTTCAGATCTCGGTGCACGATGCCCCGATCATGCGCCGCAGCCAATCCCAACGCCGTTTGTTCTGCGATCTCAATCACCTTGCGCACTGGGATCTCGCCAACTTGCAACCTCTCACGGACGGTCTGGCCTTCGAGAAGTTCGGTCACCAGATACGGGGCGTACTCTCCGGTGGTACTGAAGCCGTAAATTGCCAGGATGTTGGGATGATTCAGGGCGGCAGCCGATTGGGCCTCCTGCTCAAAACGGCGCAGGCGACCCGGGTCTGAGGTCCACTCTTTCGGGAGCACCTTGATGGCAACTTCGCGGCGCAGACTGTGGTCACGCGCCCGGTACACTTCGCCCATGCCGCCCGCGCCAAGCGAGGACACTATCTCGTAAGACCCGAGTTTGGCTTTCGGCGTGAGGGCCATGCCGCGATGATTATAACTGTGTCTTTTCGCGCTGGACCGGCTGCAGTGTCCAGTACACGGCCGCCATTTCTCTGCCCTATAATAAAAAGATTCGGTTGCTCTCGCCGGGCGCTCTGTGTGCTTGCCGACGCGGATTTGGCCCGACGCCGCCACCTACCCTCAGTCGATGTCCATACCTATTTCAAATGACAGCATCGTGGTGCGCGGCGCACGTGTCCACAATCTCAAGAATATTGACTTTGAAATCCCGCATAACGCGCTGACGGTGGTCACGGGTGTTTCGGGTTCAGGCAAGTCATCGCTGGCCTTCGACACCATCTATGCCGAAGGGCAGCGCCGCTATGTCGAGTCGCTGTCGGCCTATGCACGGCAATTTCTTGAGCGGATTGAGAAACCCGATGCCGACCACATCGAGGGAATTGCTCCAGCGGTTGCAATCCGCCAGAAGAACACAACTCGGAATCCGCGGTCCACAGTTGGGACAGCGACTGAAATCTACGACTACCTGCGGTTACTGTTTGCGCGCGTGGGCCGGACTTATTGTCTGCGCTGCGGCAATAAGGTCAGGAAGGACACAGTTGATGAAGTTGCCGACGCTGTGTTGGCGCTGGGCGAAGGCACACGGTTGAATGTGCTGTTTCCGCTGCAGACCGCAAACGCTAATGGCGATGCTATTCCGAAGGGATTGATCCCTGAGGAATCTGCGGTTCGCTCAGGAAAAGCAGGTTCCTCACCGCTAAAGCGGTTCGGAATGACAGGGATTAAGGGGAAGGGTGGTAATAAAAAGAAGTCTCAATCGGAAGAGGCATCGCTCGAGTCCACCAAGTCTCGCCTGTTCGAGCTGCGCCAACGTGGCTTTAACCGACTTATTCAGGGTGGGCAAATATTCGAATTCTCGACGCCGGAATCACTGCTGGATATCAACTTTGCGGAACCGGTATTCGTGCTGGTGGACCGCATTGCGGTCTCGGCAGATTCGCGCGCCCGCATCGTTGATGCAACGGAGATCAGTTTTCGGGAAGCCGGCGAAGTCATCTTCGAAGCGCCTGAAAATCCCCGCCCAAACGAAGCTTCGATGGGGCACCCAGTTGATGGACGAAGCCCTCGTCAGATGAGGTTTTCACAGCGCTTCGAGTGCAAAACCTGCGGCATTCGTTACGAGGAGCCGGAGCCGCGGCTGTTCTCGTTTAACAATCCCTATGGCGCATGTCCGCGATGCCAGGGGTTCGGAAACACAATCGATTTCGATCTCGGCCTAGTGATTCCAGATCCAACCAAAAGTTTGAACGAAGGCGCAATCGAGCCTTGGACCAAGCCCAAATATCGAACGCTGGCCACGGAGATGAAGCGTTTCGCCCGCCAGGGCGAGATTCCGCTGGATGTCGCCTGGGCCAATCTCGAACCCGAGCAGCAGCAGCGAATCCTTGATGGCGAGAAGAACTTCCCCGGCGTGCGTGGGTTCTTCAAGTATCTGGAGCGAAAGAAATACAAGCTGCATGTGCGCGTCTTTCTGAGCCGCTATCGTGGATATACGCGCTGTTCGGAGTGCGATGGAAACCGGCTGCGGGTCGAAGCACGGCAGGTGAGAATTGCGGGCAAGAACATTTGCGAAGTCTGCGCAATGACGGTAGAAGACGCAGCGACATTCTTTGATAAGGTCAAGTTGAGCGAGCAGGAATCAGGTATTGCCGAGCGATTGCTTCATGAGATCCGCTCGCGTCTGCGATTTCTGAATGATGTCGGCCTCGAGTACCTAATGCTCGACCGGCTGACTTCAACGCTCTCTGGCGGCGAGGCACAGCGCATTCAGCTTGCAACTTCGCTTGGATCGCAACTGGTAGGGACGCTTTATGTGCTGGACGAGCCCTCCATTGGATTGCATAGCCGGGACACTCATAGGTTGATCCATATTCTGCACGGGCTTCGCGATCTGGGAAATACAGTGTTGGTGGTGGAGCACGATCCCGATGTGATGCGAGCCAGTGATCGGATTCTCGATCTTGGGCCGGGTGCCGGCGAACACGGCGGTAAGGTCATTGCGGCGGGAAACTATGAACAGATTCAGCAATCCCGTGGCTCACTGACGGGCCGATATCTAGCCAATGAACTCCATATTCAGGTTCCCGCAAATCGCCGCAAGCCGGGGCGGCAGCAAATTACGCTTCGAGGCGCGCGGGCGCATAATCTGAAGAACATTGATGTATCCATACCGTTGGGAATGCTTGTGGCGATCACCGGAGTTTCGGGATCGGGCAAGTCCACTTTGTTGCACGATGTCTTGTATCGAGCATTGAATTCCATCGGAAGGACGGAAAATCCCCAGGTCTCCCAACATCAGGGAGACCCGGGGCACCCCATTGCCTTCTTGACCGAAATTCGAGGTCAGGAATTTATTGACGAAGTCGTGTTGGTTGACCAGTCGCCGATCGGCCGCACGCCGCGCTCAAATCCGGTGACCTACATAAAGGCCTTCGACGGTATTCGCGACTTGTTTGCGGGCACTCCAGAGGCCCATAAACGGGGCTTTGCCGCGGGACATTTCTCCTTCAACGTTCCAGGCGGACGTTGCGAGACCTGCCAGGGTGACGGAACTGTAGTGGTTGAAATGCAGTTTCTGGCGGATGTCGAACTGGTTTGCGAAGAGTGCAAAGGAAAACGTTTCAAGCCCGAGGTGCTCGAAGTACGGTATCGCGGGAAGAATATTGACGAAACGCTCGATATGACGGTTCGCGAAGCAATGCACCATTTCGCGAACGCGCCAAAGGTCGCGGATAAACTGCGCATGCTGGATGAGGTCGGCCTCGGCTATCTGCGCCTGGGACAATCTGCGACAACGCTCTCCGGCGGCGAAGCCCAAAGGGTCAAGCTGGCAGCGCACCTGCAGCCGGCGTCCTCGCGTGCGGCAAACGGGGCTGGCAGGCGCCGCCGGCTTTACATCCTTGACGAGCCTACGACGGGCTTGCACTTCGACGACATCAGTAAACTATTGGCCGCGCTGCGGCGTCTTATAGAAGCAGGGGGCTCAATTGTCCTCATCGAGCACAATCTTGAGGTCATCAAGACTGCGGACTGGGTGATTGATTTGGGGCCGGAAGGTGGGGAGCGCGGGGGACACGTGGTCGGAGAAGGGCCGCCGGAACGAATCGCCGAAATTGCAGAGTCTTACACCGGAAAGTTCTTGGCGGGCGTCCTAAATCAGAATGGGGCATCGCGTTCGCATGGGCACGGATAAAATCTCGCGCGCTCTGATTGAAGCTTTTAACCGCAGAGATCGCAGGGATGACGCCGAGTTCGCAGAGAAAATCTTCGACCCCAAGCATTTCTCTGCGATCTCTGCTAATCCTCTGCGGTCTCTGCGGTTAGAAGCTTTTGCGATTCTGTTGATGGCACTCACCTCAGCTATCCCTGCCCTGCCTCAAGCAACCCATACCACGGTGCGTCACCACAAAGTCGAAGATCAAGATCCGGCTGCGGCGTGGCTGACCGAGGCAGAAGCGGACATCGAAAAACAGGACTACGCTGGCGCCGAGCCGGAGCTGAAGAAATATCTGGATGCTTATCCTGACAGCTACTCCGCTTGGTACGACCTCGGCTATGTATATCGCGGGCTGGGGCGGAAGGATGAAGCGATTGCGGCGTATCGAAAATCTGTGGCATCGAAGCCCGATGTATTTGAGTCGAATCTGAACCTTGGTCTTGCTCTGGCGGATACCAAACAAGCCGAGGCTGAAGATTTCCTGCGTGCGGCGACTAAGCTGAAGCCCTCCGGTAACGCGGCGGCTGGTCACAAGCGCGCGTGGATGGCGCTGGGACACCTCCTCGAAGCCAGTAAGCCCAATGATGCGGCAGTGGCTTACCAACAGGCGGCTAGGCTGGATGCAAAAGATCCGGAGCCTCATCTGCTGGCTGGTTCCCTGCTGGAAAAGGACCAGCCCGCCGAGGCGGAGAGTGAATACAAGCAGACGCTCGCCATCGTCC
>QHZR01000005.1:0-13735 GCA_003224755.1 Acidobacteriota bacterium | reverse complement strand
CGATCCCAGTGACGGGAAGGCTCAGCGTGACCTGGCGGATTTGTACTCCGACATGGGAAAGCCGGCCGAGGCACAGCGAGCTTACGCCACACTCCTATCTTCACATCCGGACGATGCCGGCTTGCATCACGGGTTGGGGCGGGTCCTGCTGAAGCAAAAGAAGTACCTGGATGCGCAAAAGGAGCTCGTAAAGGCGGTTCAGCTTCAACCGAACCTCGGCGACGCTTACGGAGACCTTGCCATCGCCGCCAGCGAAAACAAAGATTACGCAATGACGATAAAGGCCATGGACATGCGCGCCAAATACGTGCCAGAAACGCCGATCAGTTATTTTTTTCGCGCCACCGCGTATGATCACCTACACGATTCCAAGCAAGCGGCAAAGTACTATCATCAGTTTCTCGAAACCGCGGCAGGCAGGTTCCCTGACCAGGAGTGGCAGGCAACACACCGTTTGATCGCGATTGAGCCGAAGAAATGAAGCGATGCGTTGGGTCAGTTCTGTTATTCCTAATTGTCGCTGGGCTGGTTGTGTTCGGCGTCGAGCAGGAAACTCTCGATCAATTAATTGCCCGGGCAAATGCTGCATCTCCGAGCCAGCAACCGGACCTCTACCTGGAAGTTGCGGACCGCGAAGTCAGGGCGGCGACTGACTCTTACAAAGACAACAAGCCGGAGGACGGGCGCAGCGCGCTGCAGCAGACCGTCAAGTATGCAGATCAGGCGCATGCAATGGTGCTGAAGTCCGGCAAGAAGCTTCCGCACACCGAAATCAAGATCCGAAGAATGTCCGCTCGCCTACGCGATCTTAAGCAGAACGTAGATGCCGATGAACAAGCCGGAGTACAGAGCGCGGTTGACAAGCTGGAAGCATTTCGTACGGATCTGCTGAAGGCCATGTTTGGCTCCAAGAATCCGGAGAAAAAATGAGAGCGTCTAGCATGGCAATTCCGGTCCTTTTGATCGCAGCTTTGCCGGGAGTTGCGCAGCAACATCGACGCGATCCACTGACCGACCCGGAAATAGACAAAATTCGCGATGCCGCACAAGAACCCGAGGTACGCCTGAAACTCTATATCGAGTTCGCTCGCGCCCGCCTTGAGAAGCTGGCGCAGGTTCGAGCCGACGCGAAGACTGCGGACCGCGAGAGGTTGACTCGCGACGCGCTCCAGGATTTCCTGGATGTGTACGATGAATTGAGCACGAACCTAGATACCTACGCTGATCGCGGCGACGATCTACGTAAGGCGCTCAAGCCGGTCATCGAGGCCGATACGGAGTTTGGATCGAAGCTCCGGGCCTTCAAATCATCCTTGGGCGGGGCGCCGGAATCTGCGAAGGATTTTACCTTCCTGCTGGGCAGCGCGCTCGAAGCCATTGATGCGGGAATGAAAGATCACCGCGACCTTCTGGCCGAGCAAGAGGAAACTTTCAAGCACAAGAAGAAAGACAAGAAGCGCGGATCGGAGTCGGAATGACTCTGAAGATGCCTTGCTACGCGACAATGAAGCTGGCAGCAGAATCGTGCTAGGCTGCGGTTATTGCATCCATGCAGAGCAGCCTCTTCCAGGTATTCGAGGAGACCTACCGGAAACTCAGGCCCCGGTCGCCGGTTCCCGATCTGAAGATTGAGTTTTACAGCTTCGCCAATATCAACAACACCATCCGTCTGCGCGAGGGCAAGCTGCTGGTGCGACTCTCAGACTTGCTCGAGGGTGCCCCGGATAACGTCCTTACGGCCATCGCCCACATCCTTATCGCGAAGATGTATCGCAAGCCAGTGGATCGCGAATATGCCGCACGCTATCGCCGGTACGTCACAGCTCAGCATATGTCGCGAAAAGCGCACCTCATCAGGCAGATTAGGGGCAGGAAGCGGCTGGCTTCACCGCAAGGCTTAACCTACGATCTGGAAGCTATTTTTGAGGAGCTCAATTTGAAGTTTTTTTATGGGCTGCTGGCGCGTCCGCGGATGAGTTGGAGTAGCGAGCGGGCCCGTAATCGCCTCGGCCACTATGACCCCGCGCACAATGCCATTGTCGTCAGTCGCGTGTTCGATCATCCGCGAATTCCTCTATTTGTGGTTGAGTACATCGTCTACCACGAGATGCTTCACCTGAAGCATCCGGTAAGAGTGCGGGGAAACCGGCGTTGCGTGCATCCGGCTGAGTTCCAGGCGGAGGAGCGCCTATTTCCGCGATTGGGAGATGCCCGGCGATTCCTGAAGCTCCTGTGAAGTTTGACGCCCGGGTTCTGCCCCGATATCCTTGTAATTAGATGGCTAGTTGCAACTGTGTTGCAATACTAACACACTAAAGGAACCTCATTGCTCCAGGCCTTCATCGTAATGTTGCGCGAGGGTGTCGAAGCCGCCCTCATTATCGGCATCACGCTTGCCTATCTGAACAAGATTCAGCGGCCGGACCTCCGCAAGCCCGTGTTCGTGGCGTTGGGCTCTGCCTTCGTTGCCAGCATCGGCGTAGCGATTCTCCTTTCCCGCTTTCAGTTTAACGAGGACCTCATCGAAGGTTGGGTGATGCTGGCCGCGGCCTTCTTCGTCGTGACCATGATCGTATTCATGATGCGGACGGGGAAGAAACTCAAAGGCCAGATCGAAGCGAAGCTCGGTTCATTGGCGGGGCGTGGATCGCAGATTGGCGTGTTTCTCTTTGTGTTCCTGATGGTCCTGCGAGAAGGCGTTGAGACGGTGTTGATTCTGTCTGCCGTGTCTCTCGATTCCAATGCGCTGTTGAGTTTTCTGGGTACGCTGCTCGGCGTGATTGCGGCGGTGCTATTTGGAGTGACGTTCGTAAAAGGTAGTGTCCGAATCAATCTGCAGAAGTTCTTTCGGGTCACAACGGTCATTTTGTTTTTTGTGGCGGCACAGCTTTTGGTATCGGGTCTGCATGAGCTTTCGGAGAACGGCTTCATCGCTTCGTCGAAGCGAGAAATGGCGATTGTTGGGCCGATTGTCCGCAATGACTTTTTCTTTTTTGTCACCATCGTAGCGCTGGCCGCATTGATGGTGCTGTTTGAGGCCCGGCGACGACAGCCGGTGGTGGTAACAGATTCTGCCGCAGAAAAACGCAAATCGCAATGGAGCGCGCGCCGCGAACGTTTCTGGATGGTAGCGGTGTTTGCCAGTTCATTCGCGTTCATTGTTCTGGTTACGGCCGAGTTTATCTATGCAAAAAGCGTGAATGCGCTCTCTCCCGCAACCGAGGTTAGTTTCACGAACGGCGCGGTAGCGATTCCTCTCACCCAGGTCTCGGACGGCGACTTGCATCGCTACGCCGCGCATGAGAATGGAACTGAGATCCGATTCCTGCTTTATCAGAAGCCTGACGGCAAAGTGGTTGCGGTATTTGATGCCTGCGAAATCTGTGGCTCGGTGGGATTTTTCAAGGGGCAAAACGGCCTGGTGTGCAAGAACTGCGCCTCTCCGATCAATTCACAGTCGGTGGGTACGCCAGGCGGATGCAATCCTGTTCCGCTGGCGTCTTCTGCCTCTGGAGATGCGATTGTAATTCGTGAAGGCGATCTCGCGGCGCGGGCAAAGCTGTTCCTGAAATAGCTGGAGCGCTTCGCGCTCTAAAGATTTTAACCGCAGAGATCGCAAAGAAAAGCCGCAAGGACGCAGAGACATGCAAAAACGAAAGGCATAACCTCTAGATTACGGACTATTCGGAATTATGTTTGTCCGACTTGTTTACGAATCGTTTCGGCGGCAACCCCGGCGCAAGCTGCTGGTCGCAGTTGCGGTGGCGTTGGGTGCGGCCGTTTCGACGGCAATGATCGCGATCGCTATGGACATTGGCGACAAGGTCAGCCGCGAGCTGCGCACGCTGGGCGCGAACCTGGTCGTCACGCCGGAAGAGGACAGTCTGGACGTACAGATTGGCAGCGTAAACCTGAAACCGGCGGGCGGATATCTAAATGAAGCTGATCTGCCGAAAATCAAAGGGATTTTCTGGCGGAATAACATAACCGCACTTGCGCCCTTGCTTCCGGTCAACGTCAAAACCGATGCAGGCGAAGTGACGCTACTCGGAACATATTTCTCCAAATCACTCCGATTCGGAAATCAGGAGTTCACGACTGGCGCTCGGCAGACATTCCCTTGGTGGAAAGTGCAAGGAAGTTGGCCGTCCGACGATTCGGGGAACATTCTCGTTGGACGGAGATTGGCCGCCCGGCTTGCAGTTGTGCCCGGATCGCAGCTTGAAATGAATGGCGAAGTTCACCCGGTTTCCGGCATTGTCGAAACCGGGGGAGACGAGGACGGTCAGATCGTCGCTCCGCTGTTCCTGGCGCAAAAATTGGCCGGAAAACCGGGAGCGGTCGGAAAGATTTTCGTCAGCGCCGTGACCAAGCCAGAGGATGCGTTTGCCAGGCGGAGTCCCGACTCGCTGAGCGCTGCCGATCGCGATCGCTGGTACTGCTCGCCTTATCCACAGTCCATTGCTTATCAACTGCAGGAAGTCATTCCGCACTCTCATGCCGAACAAATAAGACGGATTGCGCAGAATGAAGGGACGGTGCTCTCGCGGATTAAAGGTTTAATGCTGCTGATTACGCTGGCGGCGCTGTTTACATCGGGGCTCGCCGTTGCGGCCGCGATGGCTACTGCGATGTTCGAACGTCGCGAAGAAGTAGGGCTGATGAAGGCCCTCGGCGCCGGACACTTTCCGCTGTCGGCCATCTTTGTGACCGAATCCGTGCTGCTGGCCTGCATTGGAGGACTCGCAGGATTTGCCTTCGGTTCCGTGCTGGCGCAACGACTCGGACGGACAATTTTCGGCTCCGGGATGGCAGTCCAGCCCGTACTACTGCCCGTGGTGATTGGCCTCGCGATCGCGGTCACATTCGCGGGTAGCGCCACAGCAATTCGCCGCGCGGTGAAGAGTGATCCCGTACGTGCACTGCGAGGCGAGGCATGAGATCGCGGAAGGCTCAGGGTCGGACAATGTTCTTCCGCATGTTGGCGCGGGCTGCCATGCTGCGAAAGCGAAGCGCGCTCGCGGCACTCCTGGCCACAGTGGTTGCTGCCGCCGCGGCCACGGCAATGCTCAATCTGTTTTGGGACGTGCAAGGTAAACTGCAACGCGAATTCCGCAACTTCGGCGCAAACATCGTGGTTGAAGCACCCGAGGGCACGACCTTGAGCGACGATGCGGTGCGCAGCATACAGGCGGCAGTCAATGGACAGGGACTCGCAGTGCCGTTCGCCTATGCCGTCGCGCGGACAGGCGAGGACCAAGCAGTCGTCGTAGCCGGAACTGACCTCGAAGCGGCGCGCAAGCTGAATCCCTGGTGGGCAGTTTCTTCGTGGCCACAAACCTCCGAAGAAGCTTTACTCGGAGTGCGCGCTGCGCGCCTGATTTCACCTGAGCAGAAGCCATTCAGCTTGCATTATCAAGGCCGAAAAATTCAACTCTCGCCGGCCGGAACCGTGCACACGGGGGCGGGCGAGGACAGCCGCATTTATGTTTCGATGAAAGATTTTCGCGCGTGGACGGGCCTCCAACCTTCAGTGATGGAAATTGCCGGCAATGGCTCTCCCCAAGAACTAAATTCCCTCATGCAGCGTTTGCATGAGTCGTTTCCTGATTTGGACGTGCGCGCAGTGCGACAGGTTGCAGAGGGGGAAGCTAACGTCCTGGGCAAGACTCGATCAACGCTGCTGGCCTCTTCGACCTTCATCGTGTGCACAGCCGCACTGTGCGTTCTGGCAACGCTGACCGGATGGGTGTTCGACCGACGCCGGGATTTCGCAATCATGAAAGCGTTGGGCGCCTCCGATCGGCTCATCGCTCTATTTGTAGCAGGAGAAGCTGCGGTACTTGCATCCGCAGGCGCAGTCTTGGGTTTCAGTGGAGGAATCGGGATCGCGGCCTGGATCGGCCGTGCGAATTTTCACGCGCCCGTCGCACCACGCTTTGAGCTATTTCCCGCGATACTTGCCGGCTGCCTGGTGGTAACTCTGTCATCCACGGTGCTGCCTTTGCGATTGCTGCGCCGGATTCAGCCCGCTATGATTTTGAGGGGAGAGTAGATGATCCGGCTCAACCAAGTCAGCAAGCTGTATCCGGCCAAGGCGGGCGCCGCCGGGGGAGTCATTCGCGCGCTCGATGACTTCTCCCTGCGGGTAGAACCGGGCGAGTGGATTGCAGTGATGGGCCCTTCCGGATCGGGCAAATCCACGCTGGTCAACCTTGTCGGCTGCCTGGACAGCCCTACCTCCGGCGAAATCATTCTTGATGGCCGGAACGTGGCCGGCTTCAATACAAATGAACTCACGCGTGTGCGCGCGGAAAAGATTGGTTTCATTTTCCAGCAGTTTCATCTGATTCCGTACCTCACAGCGGTCGAGAACGTCATGCTCGCGCAATATTTTCACAGCATGACCGACGAGCAGGAAGCGCTCGAAGCATTGGCGCGCGTGGGACTAAGAGAGCGAGCAGATCATCTTCCGGCACAACTCTCGGGCGGCGAACAACAACGGGTTTGCATCGCCAGGGCACTCATTAACGATCCCAAAATCATTCTGGCGGATGAACCCACCGGCAATCTTGATGCTGCAAACGAAGAGATCGTATTGCGGCTGCTGCGAGATCTCCACAAGCAGGGCCGAACGATTGTGATGGTAACCCATGATCCGATCGTGGCCAGACTTGGAGACCAGCGAATCGAGCTGCATCACGGCAAGATCGCGGCCCAGGAGGTCTTTGCCCTCGCTGACGAAGAGCAATTCGATGAAGTTCTTGAAGAACTTTGGGTGCTGGCGGAACATGGCGAGATCGCAGAAATAGACCACATGGAAGTTCACGGAGCGCTTCCGGTCAGCTTGGCGGTCGAAAAAATGCGCGAGATGGGACTGTTAGAGACGGCGCCGCATCCGCCTGTAGCCCATAGTCACAAGCTGTTTGTGAATCCCTGTCATGACGCTCTGAAACCGACTGGCGTCTCTATTGGTGATGGCAGCATGGTGGTGGAATTGACCGAACGCGGGCGCCAGCGGGCCGCCGACATCATTCGCCGACATCGTCTGGCCGAGCGCCTGTTTACGGACAGCCTTGCGCTCGAAAGCGAATCGGAGATTGAGCAACAGGCGTGTAAATTCGAGCACATCCTCTCGCCCGAAGCCACAGACAAGATCTGCACATTCCTGGGCCATCCGAAGACGTGCCCGCATGGGGCGCTGATACCGCCGGGTGGGTGTTGTGGCGGAGGTACCGAACTGGCTACCACGGGAGCTCGCCGCGGACGGGCCGAATAACTCGAATGGGATCACCTGTCATAGGTGTCTTCGACTCCGGCTTTGGCGGGCTCACCGTACTTAAAGCGTTACTTGAGGTTATCCCCAATGCCGAATACCTCTACTTCGGCGACACCGCCCGCCTGCCCTATGGCTCCAAATCGGTCGAAACGGTGGCCAGGTACGCCTGCGAGGCAACGCGATATCTCGAGCAGCAAGGCGCTGAGCTGCTGGTCATCGCGTGCAATACAGCCACAGCTCTGGCTTTCGATCAGATCAAGAACACGGCATCGGTGGCAGTCGTGGGAGTAATCGAGCCGGGGGCTGAGCGGGCTGCCGTCTCATCGCGCTCTGGCAAAGTCGTGGTAATCGGGACTGAGGCGACGACCTGCAGCCATGCGTATCGGCACGCATTGGCTGCGCGCGAAGTTGAGGCACACGAGAAGGCTTGCCCACTCCTGGTTCCCCTTGTCGAAGAAGGATGGGTGAACCATCCAGTCACGGAGGAGATCGCCCGAATTTATCTGAACGAGGCATTCAGCGACGGCTTCCGGTCGGCAGACGTGCTGCTGCTCGGGTGCACACACTACCCGCTGCTGAAGCCGGTGCTTCAACGAGCCGCGCCGGCGGGAGTGACTCTGGTGGATTCGGCGGAGTCCACGGCCATGGCCGTTCGGGAGTTGTTAAGTTCGACGCTGGCTATGGCGACTCGTGCGAAGAAGGATCAGGTCAAATTTTTCGTGACTGATTCGACCGACAAGTTTCGACGGCTTGGACGATTGTTTCTCGGACAAGAAATTTTAGACATCGCACATGTGGATTTGAAGGAGTGAGGTAGGCCTTCACGCGTCCGTGGTGGCTTGAGCGCCTCGTAAGCTTCCACTCCCGTCCGCCTGCGGCGAACGGGTTCGGAATGACAAGGCTTTTAGGGGGCGAGCCTCAGTAGAGTCTGAACTGTACTTCTACGTTGATGGCAACCGCTACCGGTTTGCCGTCTTTGAGCGCGGGTTCAAACTTACATTGGTTCACAGCCTGAATGGCTTTTTCATCGAGGCCAAGCCCGAGGCTACGGGAAACCTTGAGGTCGCGAGGCTTACCGTCGGGGCCAACGATGAGACTCAGTACGCAAACGCCCTGATATTTGGCTTTGCGGGCTTCTTCTGAATATTCCGGGTCGGGCTGAAAAATCACTCGCGGGGCGCTTACACCACCGCCGACTCTGAATACTCCTCCCCCGATTCCTCCGCCACGGCCTTCGCCGACACCCGGGCCAGCACCTACGCCAACCCCGCCGCCGCTTCCTGAACCGATGCCTCCGCCCGATCCAGTGCCATTTGAAGGCGGGCCGGAAGGCATGGGAGCTGAGGGATTGCCAAGATTAGGTGCCGCGTTGTAGGCCAGCTTGACCTGTGGCGGTACAACAACGGTCGGTGCCACTGGAAGCTTTGGATGATCGTTCCGTACAACAATCGCTGGAGGCGTAATCTGCTCCATGGATTGTTTGGGAAGTTGCCCCTTCGGCGCCTTGAACTTATCTCGGTCGCCGCCACCGCCACCGCCGGCAACTGGCTTCGGCGAGGGCTTCATGACCGGAACTTCAGAGGGCGCAACCAGCTCGACTACCTGCCTCTTGGCTTCCTGCACTACGGGTTTTCCGAAGTAGTAACTGATGGCGAGGATTGCGATAAGCCCAACAATGTGCGCGATAGTCGAAAGGGTGGCGCTAGTCTTTTTATAGCCGTAGAAACCCCAGATGTCCCTGACTGGTACCGGCTTTGAAGTCAGGACAAGTGGGGGCAGCTGCTCAGGGAAAAACGTGTCCTTGAAATTTTGGCGCAGGGATCCCCACAGCGACTGCTCGGGGCCTTTCGGCATCAGCAGATTCAGTTCGGGTTCTCGTTCGGCGGATTGCGGCGGTTTGAATTCCAAAGTTGCCATATGTTACCCGAGTTTGTGGCTGGTCGCCAGTTTCCTGGTCTACTACCTGATGAGCAGCTTGCCTGCCAAGTTGCACGGTCTCCGACTCTGATTTGGCAAACTCTTAACCGCTAGCAGGTTAGATGGGCCAACGCATCAGCCAACCTATTCTAATTAGATGCCTGCACTCAGGAAACGTAACCTTGCAAAAATTGTACACGCCGGAATGAACAGTTTGACAGGTCGTTTCTGCTCCGGCTTCAGGCGTCCGGCTTCAGTCTTCAGGCAGACGGTGCACCGAGGCGGTCCGGACCCTCGCTTGAAAGTCTAACGTAATCGTCAGGTCTCCCTCGAGGTCCTGAAGCCTGAGGCCCGAAGTCTGAGGCCCGAAGCCTGAGGCCCGAAGCCTGACGACCTGAAGCTAATGTCTGAATCTTGATGCCTGAAGCCCGATGTCTGAAGCCCGATGTCTGAAGCCAAAGGTATAATGAAAAAAATCAAGTATTTGGAGAACGCAAGCGAGTGCCGCTGGATCTGAAATCCACCATCAATCTGCCCAAAACTGCCTTCCCCATGAAGGCCAATCTGCCCCAGAATGAGCCGAAAATCCTGGCACGGTGGGAGGATATGCGGCTCTATGACCGCATTCGGGAGTTGAAGGCGGGCGCGCCAGCCTATGTGCTTCACGATGGTCCTCCCTACGCGAATGGGCCGATCCACTTAGGCCACGCGCTGAATAAGTGCCTCAAAGATTTCGTGGTCAAGTCGAAAAACATGGCCGGATTCGACGCGCCCTACATTCCCGGCTGGGACTGCCACGGCCTGCCCATCGAAATCAAAGTGGACCACCAGCTCGGTGGAAAAAAGTTGCAGATGAAGCCACTAGACGTGCGCCTGGAGTGCCGCAAGTACGCACAAAAATATCTCGATCTGCAGCGGGTGCAGTTCAAGCGAATCGGGGTTTTGGGACGTTTTGACAAGCCTTACTCCACTATGACTCCTGAGTACGAGTCGGTGGTGCTCGCAACTTTTTACAAATTTTTTGAAGATGGATTCGTTTATAAGGGTCTACGCCCGGTGTATTGGTGCATGCACGACCGGACGGCTCTGGCGGAAGCCGAAGTCGAATACGAGACGCACACCAGCCCGACCGTATTCGTGCGGTACCGGATGCAGTCAGATCCGAGGACGATTGAAATTCCCCGCCCAAGCGGAGCTTGGACGGGGCACCCGCCGGAAACGAATCCGCTGGCCGACGTTCGAATCACAAAGAACAAGCCGGTTTACACGATCATCTGGACCACGACTCCATGGACATTGCCGGCCTCGATGGCGGTAGCGTTTCATCCCAGCGAAGAATATGTGGCGCTCGAAGCGCAGGATGCGATTTACATTGTTGCCGAGAAGCTGGCGAAGTCCGTAGCCGAAAAATGCGGTTTCCCCGATGCCACGGCTATCGCCCATTTTCCGGGTAAGGCGATGGAGCACACGTGGTTTTATCATCCATTTCTACCGTGGGAGCGTCGCAAGATCCTTGGCGTGGTCGCCGACTACCTCACCATGGACACCGGAACCGGAGTGGTTCACACGGCTCCGTCGCACGGCGCGGAAGACTTCGCGACCGGTGTGCGATACCAGCTTGACCCAACCTGCGATGTGGATGCCGCTGGGATAATCCACAACGGTTTACCAGAATATGACGGCTTGAAGGTTCTCAAAGCAAACGAGCCGATCATTGAACTGCTGAAGACTCGCGGAGCTCTGCTGCACTCGGAGAAGGTTGAGCACCAGTACCCGCACTGCTGGCGCTGCCACAATCCGGTGATCTTTCGTGCGACCGAGCAGTGGTTTATTTCGATGGAAACGAAATCCCCGCCCAAGCAGAGCTTGCACGGGGCACCCACTGCTGAGATGAGCTTCCGAACTCGCGCTCTCGAAGAGATTAAGCAGGTCAAATGGGATCCTGCGTGGGGCGAAGAGCGCATCTCTAACATGGTCGAGACTCGGCCGGATTGGTGCATTTCTCGGCAGCGAGTGTGGGGCGTGCCCATTGCGGTATTTGCCTGCAACGGCTGCGGTAAACCGCTGAACGATCCCGCTGTTAATCGCCGAGTAGTCGAGGTGTTTGCAAAATCGGGTGCCGATTCCTGGTACACCGGCGCAACTGACGCGCTCGCGGTCGGAGCACAATGCGCAGGTTGCGGGGGGACGGTTTTCGCCAAGGAGAACGACATTCTCGACGTTTGGTTTGAGTCCGGCTGCAGCTACCTGGTTGAGACCGCAAGCGAGCAGAATTATCCCTGGCCTTCGGATCTTTATCTGGAAGGTGGCGATCAGTACCGCGGATGGTTCATGTCCTCCTTGCTTTGTTCGCTTGGCGCTCACGGCAGCGCCCCTTACAAGGGAGTGGTTACGCCCGGCTGGACGCTCGATGAGCAGGGTAGGGCGATGTCGAAATCGCGCGGCACTGATGTTGATCCCGTGGACATCGCAAATCGGCTAGGCGGCGAGATCGTGCGTTTGTGGGTGGCCTCGGTAGATTTTCGCGAGGACGTAGTCGGGTCAGAGAACCTGATGCAGCGAACCGCGGAAACGTACAGAGACATTCGCAACAAACTATTTCGGTATGTGCTCAGCAATCTCTATGACTTCGATCCTGCACGCCATGCGGTGCCGTTCGAAAAGCTGCAAGCCGTTGATCAGTACATCTTGCAGCAAGCCTGTGCATTGTCTGCCGACGTGATCCGCTGGTATGAGGAATTTGCGTTCCACAAGATCTATCAGCGGGTGAACCACTTTGTAATCGTGGAGCTGAGCGCCTTTTACGTAGACGTGATAAAAGACCGGCTATACACTTTCGCGCCCGATTCGCCTGGCAGACGAGCTGCCCAAACTGCACTTTGGCGAATTGGCGAAGCATTGGTTCGATTGCTTGCGCCGATCATGAGCTTTACTTGTGACGAAGTATGGCAGAATCTGCCGAAGATAGAAACGCGCGGCGCCAGCGTGCACATGGCTAAGTTTCCAACAGCCGAGGATATTCTGGGCAGCGCTTCCGTCCCGAAGGAAGATCCACAGCAAAAATCGGACTGGACGACCTTGCTGTCAATTCGAGACCAGGTTTTGAAGCCGCTCGAAGAAGCCCGCGCCCAGAACCAGATCGGCAAGAGTTTGGAAGCGCGAGTGAAGCTGACCGCTTCCGATCCGCTTTATGGCGTCCTCGAACGCCACAAAGACGATCTACGGTATGTGTTCATTGTCTCGCAGGTCACGTTAGAGAAAGGCTCGGGAAATGGAACCGGAAGCCTTCAGGTCGAAGTCAGTCGCGCCGACGGCGAGAAGTGTGAGCGCTGCTGGAACTACTCCACGCACGTTGGCGAAGACCCGAAGTACCCGACTGTCTGCGAGCGATGTGCTCCGGTACTGCGGCAACTTGAGGCCGGAAACGATCCTGAAACATCCAACAATTAGAGCTCAATGACTGGCCATCGAATCATGCGCAGACTTCACTTACTCATTGCACTGGCCGTCTTGTTGCTCGATAGATTCACAAAGCGCCTGGTTGCGAAAGAGATTTCCCTGCACGACAGTATTACCGTGATTAAGCGCGTCTTCTACATCACGCACGTCGAGAACCGCGGCGCAGCGTTCGGATTATTCAACGACTCGCCATCGGAATGGAAGATCGCGTTGCTGGTCTTGTTTTCGATCGTAGCGTTGGTCATCGTCTCTGCCCTGCTCTGGCGCAGCAGCCACACCATGACCGCAACAGCGGTGGGGCTGTCATTGATCCTTGGCGGTGCCCTGGGGAATTTGTGGGACCGGTTGCTTAGCGGCCGCGTTGTGGATTTTTTGCTGGTGTATATCGGTTCATATCAGTGGCCGGCCTTCAACGTCGCCGATAGCGCGATTGTGGTGGGGGCAGGGCTGCTCGTATTTGAGATACTTTTCGCGAAAACGCCGGCTGCGGAGAAGTCGGCATAGAACAGCTGTCAGCTGCCAGAAAAAACATCCCAATAACTTGTCATTCCGAATCGCTTTAGCGGTGAGAAATCTGCAGTTGAACGCAAATGCAGATTCCTCTGACCTAAAGGTCCTCGGAATGACACCGTTTAAAGTTTTTCTGATGGCTGACCCGTGAGAAATCAGGATAGAAAAGAGCCTGGACCACAAGGGACACAAAGGTACACAAAGGAAATCGCAGAACCCTAAGTGGTCGGGTTTCCTTCGCGTAGCTTAATGTCCTTTGTGGTTAATGCTTCAAGGTGTTCCATACAGCTGCCGGTACACATTCGCATTACGCATGATGGCCTGTACGTACTCGCGGGTTTCGGTGAATGGAATGGACTCCACGAATTCTTGAATGTCACGATATTTTCCCGCGGCCTGCCAGTCGCGGACGCGATCATCCCCGGCGTTATATGCCGCAAGCGCGTACTCGAAACCGCCGAACTGGTCCACCATGGCGCGGAAATAGCGCGTTCCTAGCTGGAGGTTGACTGCCGGAGTAAAGAGTTGCGGCACAGAGAAATGCTTGAGCTTCTCCTGTTTTGCGACCCC
>QHZR01000382.1 GCA_003224755.1 Acidobacteriota bacterium | reverse complement strand
TCTGATAGCCGCTCAACCTGAAGGTGAAGCCGCCCCAATAAGCTTGATGCTGAACTGGACTGGGAAGCCGTAATAAGTAAGCACGACGTGTGAGCAGGGCCTTGCTGACCAGAATACTTGCCCGAATTAAGGGTTTCCCTTATTATGGGTATATGAATATCACTCTCTCGCTCGATGACAAACTGGTCAAGGAAATCAGGAAAGTTGCGGTCGATCGAGACACGACTTTGACTGCTCTAGTACGCGACTACCTGGAAAGGCTCGCTGCCGAAAATGCGGCTTCCGGTCGCAAGCGGCGAGAGAGAGAAGCCCTGGAGCGCAGCTTCAAACAATTCCAGTTCAGGATAGGCAAGAGAGCCTGGAAGCGCGAAGACCTCTATGTCCGCCCCTGATTTTCTGGACACAAATATCCTCGTTTACGCCTACGATATTGCCGATCCTCAAAAACAAGCGATCGCGCAAGGACTCGTCAGAAAAGCTTTCGCTGGCGAGGTCGTAATTTCTAGCCAAGTTCTAGCGGAATTTGCTGCGACTTTGTTACACAAAGTCTCACGAGCGGTAAGTCCGGCAGATGTGGTCGCGCTGCTGGACACGTTCGCGCCGATCAAAGTTATCCTGCCTGACGAGGGAATTGTGCGGCGCGCGGTAGAAGCGCGGGCAGCCTATGGCATTCACTTCTACGACGGAATGATTGTTGCCGCCGCGGAACGTGCCGGGTGCGAACGAATCTGGACAGAGGACTTGAATGCCGGACAGAAATATTTTGGCGTATTGGTCGGAAATCCCTTTTAACCAGTGTGCCTGGATTTCTCTGCGTACTCTGCGAGCTTTGCGGTGCAATGCTTCTACTTGGGCAGGAAAGATGCCTCTGCTTTTAGAACCGGCGGAACTTCATCTCCCCGGAAGTACTGTCCCTTGGCCGCTTTCATCTCCGGCATCGCCGCATATGGCTTCGAATAGTCGTTATTCGCATTCCAGAAAAGGAAGCCGACGCCGCCTTTGTTCTTCGCGGTCAGCACCTGGATTTCGATGTATTTCGGGGAGTACGCCTTCGTGCGCCAGGCGAATGCCTGCAGCCACGGACGAATCACGGCGCCGCTGGATTTTGTAATCAATTCAAATCGGTCCATGGATTCGCCGATGAAGTGTTCGGGAGCGTCACCGGGTCTGTCGATGCCATCCATACCAAAGAAGTGTGAGGGATAAATCATCGGCGAGAGCACGTCGCAATACTTGGCCATGCGCACGATGTCCTGCCCGGTGTGGGCCAAATCAACTGGGCGCTGCCAGGCCATCACGCCGAACACGTCGAGCGACAGCAACACGCCTTTGGGATGAAGGCTGGTGTAAGCGCGGCGGAGGAAATCGGCAATCACGTCGGACCGCTGCCACTCGGGATGCGATTTCTGAAAGACGAAGCTTGCGTCTTTCTGATCGCCCTCGGCCGGGAAGCGGACGTAATCGAATTGGATTTCATCTGCCCCGGCCTCGGCTGCGGCATGTGCCAAAGCAATGTCGTACTCCTGGACTTCAACGCGGGAGGGATCGGTCCAGACCAGTTTGCCGTTTTCCCGCCACGGCTGGCCCGTCTTCTTCGACTTCACAGCCAGTTCGGAATGCGAGACCACCAGCCGTTCATCGCGAAACATCGCGATCCGTGCAATTGCATGCATGCCCTGCGAGTGCAGGAAATGCGTGTACTTCGGGAGATCACGAATGTAGGTTTTATGCGCGCCGATCAGCGGATGTTCAAAAGGAATGTTAACGGTGCCATCACTGTCCTTAATATCAAAGACCACCGCATTTCCGCCAGCATCGTGCCAGCGCTGGACAATCTTGATCCCGTGGTCGCTTCCGGCCATCAATCCGGTCAGATAGATGGCACGCACTTCAAAGTCTTTTGGAACCGCGACGGACTTTTCCACGATTGGCGCGTCCAGAATACCGGGAATTGTAAGTTCCTGTCCGGCTTTCAAGAAGGTCCCGTGAATGTCCGAATTTGCAGCCCGGAGTGCCTGCGCCAGCTCCGACGAAGTGAGATAAGAACTTTGCGAAAGATAGCGGCGGGCTACAGAAATAACTGTATCTCCGCGGTGCGTCTCGTACAGCGCCGTTCCCGGAGCAGGAAGTTTAGGTGACGCTGCTGGAGCGCTGGGAATTGTCGCTTTTGCGGCAATCAGTTGCGCTGACTGAGGTTCTGCCGCCGCCTTGACGGTGCGTAAATGTAGCGCACCGAGCCCAATGGCCCCGGCTCCTAAGACCAGAAACAGATTCATCCCCTGCCTGCGCAAGACTTTCTCCTGTGGATCGTTTTTTCCGATGCTAATGATGCGCAATTCTGGTCGCCAGTTACGTTGGCTGCTGGCTATTGGAAAAACAGCAGCTTGCTATGATTCCTCACCTCCGGAAGCCTACTCGGTTGCCGGTCAAGGAGTCCGAACGGCCTGTGCAGGTAAGCCTGAAGGTCGAAAACCAATTCCCAACGGCAGCTTTTCTCCTCGCTGCGCAAAACATTTCCCATTACACGATTTCACTTGAGAATGTAGGTGACTCCCTTGACGCAAGAGCAGCATCTAATCGCTTGTATAAGGAAGGCTTGGAAGTTTGGTCGGGTTGGCTAGGCGCTTGCTGTAGTGGTAGTGGAAGCAATTTTTGGCATGACAAAAATTGTCATTCCGTTGAGAATAGCGGCCACGCCGTGCAAGCCCGAAAAGGAGCCAGGCGCCCCCATCATGAAGACGATAGCCAGCACTGTTCTAGATCCCACTCGCCGGAGCAGCGATGCTCGCGACTTTGAAACAGGACTCCGCCGCAAGATAGTTGGCCAGGACGCGGCCGTAGAAAAGGTCGTAGAAATCTATCAGATGTTCCTGGCCGGGTTGAATCCCCCGGGACGCCCGGTTGGAAATCTGCTGTTCCTGGGGCCGACCGGATCAGGCAAGACCCGCGTGGTCGAAGCTTTGGCGGAATCCTTGTTCGGCGACGCGCGTGCCTGCATCAAGATTGATTGCGCCGAGTTTCAACACTCGCACGAGATTGCCAAATTGATTGGATCGCCTCCGGGATATCTCGGCCACCGCGAGACGCACCCGCTTCTGACGCAGGAAGCGCTCAACCAATGGCACACGGATAAGCTCAAGCTCTCTATTTTGCTGTTTGACGAAATTGAGAAGGCGTCTGACGCTCTCTGGCAGCTGTTGTTAGGCATCCTCGACAAGGCTACGCTCACACTCGGCGATAACCGTCGCGTGGACCTCTCGCAATGCATCATTATTATGACCTCAAACCTGGGGGCAGGCGAGATGAGCAACCTGGTCGAGGGTGGATTCGGATTTGCCCCGAAACCCAACGTGGTAGATGACGGCTTCGACGACAAGATTAACCGCACCGCCGTCGAAGCCGCCCGTCGTAAGTTCACGCCCGAGTTCATGAACCGCATCGACAAAGTCGTGGTCTTCAAGACGCTGCGATCGGAGCACCTGGAGCAGATTTTGGAAATCGAACTCGGCATGGTGCAGCAGCGCGTCTTAATGGCCTCAGCCGCGAACCAGTTTGTGTTCTCGTGCACCCCAAAAGTGAAGAACTTCCTGCTGAGCGAAGGAACCGATCACCGCTATGGGGCCCGCCACTTGAAGCGTGCCATTGAACGGCATCTTGTCTTTCCGATGGCTAACCTGGTCGCTACCGGCCAGATTCGCCTGGGAGACTTTGTCCGGG
>QHZR01000004.1 GCA_003224755.1 Acidobacteriota bacterium | reverse complement strand
TTATGGTGAAACCAAGCTAATGCTCGAAAGAGCACTCGAATGGTATGCCTCGGCCTACCACTGGAGCGTGGTTGCCCTGCGCTACTTCAACGCCGCAGGCGCCACCGAGGCTGCGGGTGAACGGCACCAGCCCGAAACCCATATCATTCCCCTCTTGCTTCAGACCGCAGCCGGTGAACGCGATTTCTTTACCTTGTACGGCGACGACTACAGTACCCCGGACGGAACTTGCGTGCGCGATTATGTTCACGTCTCTGACATTGCCGCGGCGCATCTGCTGGCCTTGGATGCGATGAAAACGTGGGGAATGACTGCATACAACATCGGCTGTGGCCAGGGCTATTCCGTGCGCGAGGTGATCAGCGCGGTTGAGGATGTCACGGGCAAGAGAATACCGCTTCGCTTTGCGCCTCGCCGCGCTGGAGACCCGGCTGTACTTTGTGCCAATCCGGCAAAACTCAAACGGGAACTGGGCTGGGAGCCATCGCACTCGCAGCTCAATACCATCATCGAGAGTGCGTGGATCTGGAAGCTACAGCACCCGCGCGCCACTTGGTTGCCGGAAGCGGAGCCAAGTGAGAGAGTTTCCGATTTTGCCGTGCCGAAGCTATGAAACAAAACTTCGCCACTTCGCTCAACGAGCGAGTCTGGAGTAAAAGGTTTAGGCAAGAAGAAGGTCTTAGGATCGAGCGCTGTTGGGAATTATGGCATCGATAGGCGAAGGCCGGCATGGTTGGGCAGCACAGCTGCCCGCTTGGCGACTCAAGTCGTAAAAACGCGTGGCACCCCGCCAGCCAACTCCCCCTCCCTTAATCGTGAACGAAGCACGCAATTGCCAATCGTACTTTGATCTCCTCTCTCGGAGCATACGAAGTCTTCCATTTGAGCAAGTAGATAACATTTCCGAGATCCTGTTCCGGGCTTATCAGAAACAGCATACGGTTTTTGTTTTTGGAAACGGAGGGAGTGCCGCGCTAGCATCGCACCTGGCATGCGATCTGGGTAAAGGCACCGTAAATTGTTCTCCTAAACGGTTCAAGGTGATGGCGCTTACCGACAACGTTGCCCTGATGACAGCCTGGGCCAACGATTCGCACTACGAAAATATTTTTTCCGAGCAGTTGGCCAACTTTGCCAGACCTGAGGACGTTGCTTTTGCCATCAGCGCGAGCGGCAACTCGGCCAACGTGCTGAAGGCTCTAAACGCCGCAAGACAAGCCGGACTGGTCACCGCCGGTCTCACTGGATTTCGTGGGGGACGCATGCTGGCGCTCTGCGATGCTTGCGTGGTCGTACCATCCGACAACATGCAGATCATAGAGGACCTGCATCTCTCTATCGCGCATGCGCTATTCACTTGTATTCGCGATAGGATCATGTACCCGAGTTCGGACTCCCGGGTTGGACCGCGGCTGCTCGGACGGGTGGCAGGCGAATGAACACACGCAAGCTCGAATTGTGGATTTTGCTCGCCGACATTGTGTGGATCGTTGTGGCCTTCTTCGCCGCCGATCTGCTGCGGTTTGGACTCACCTGGTCGCCGGGCGAGCGAGTCGCAATCCGCGCGCTGGTGCCCTTCCTGATTGGCACCTGCTTATGCTGGGCTGCGCTCTCCACGGTCATGGAACTGGACGGGTTTCGGGGAGGCTGGAGGCTCTCGGCAATGCTGTCCCAGTTGCTGCTCGGGATTACCTGCACGGTAGCTTTCGTCACAGTGCTCGGCTATTTCAGCCGGAATTATGTGTCCAGGCTCGCCCTCACCTACTTCGTCCTGTTGCTAGGATCAGGTTTTATTGGCTTACGTTGCGGTGCGCGGATGCTGCTGCGATTGCTACATCGCGAAGGTGCATTGTGGCGGGTGTTAATTCTGGGCGGTGGCCGTATCGCACAGGAAGTCAGTGCCAAAATCCAGCAACATCCAGAAACGCTGTGCAAAGTCGTCGGACTGTTATTTCCAAACCAAGGCGGGGAAGACATTCCAGCCAATATCGCCACCAGGGCATCATCGCAGCTTTCCACGCTCGATATTTTCGATCTCCTCCGAGCTTCCGAAGTCAATGAGGTCATTGTCGCTTTGGAACATCCGCTTACTCCAGAAATGCGCACGCTTATTGCTCGCACGCGGGACATGGGTATTGTCACAAGTGTCGTTCCTCAATCTTATGCACTTTATGCGTCTAAGCCGAAATTTGTCAGTCTCGACGGGGTTCCTTTGTTGCAGCTGAGAGAACCGCAATTGCGCCCGCGGTACGTTGCTTTGAAGCGACTGCTCGATTTCACGTTTGCGGCTGCACTTCTAGTTCCCAGCTTTATCATTGTCTTGCCGTTTGCCACCGCCCTATTTCTAAAGAAAGGAGCAGGATTTCGCTGGGAGGTGCGCAGCGGACAGTATGGAGTCAGTTTTTCGATGCTACGCCTGAATGTGGAGCGTCCGGTGCGCTCAGGTTCAAAGATGGAGCGCTTTTTGGAGCACTTGAGCATCACCGAGGTACCACAGTTATGGAATGTGCTCCGCGGCCAGATGAGTCTGGTAGGTCCGCGGCCTGAATCTCCGGTTGTGGCGACGAACTATTCCGATTGGCACCAGCGACGGTTGAGAGTGCAACCCGGCATGACGGGCCTCGCCCAGGTGCACGGCCTTCGTGAGAATAGCTCTGCGGAAGAAAGAACTCGCTTCGATCTCCAGTACGTAATGCGGCCTTATCTGCTCTGGGACATCTCCCTTCTTCTGCAGACGATCGGGACGTTGGCTTTGCGATTATTTTCTGTCTCCAAAGCTTATTCAGCGGACATCCCCCGGTTCATCCCGCCTTATATCCCCGAGGATTTGACTCCTAATGCTCATAGTTCGCAGCCCAGTGCGGATTAGCTTCGGCGGGGGGGGCACGGACCTGCCCTCCTACTATGAACGATTCGGCGGTGCGGTACTGAACGTCGCCATCAATAAGTACTTTTACACAATTCTGGGCAGCCGCTCAGATCGGAGTATCCAAATCATTTCTTCTGATCTCCGGGTTTGTGAAAGCTGGCGCGGCCTTTCCGCCATGGACATTCAAGGCAGCGGATTAGAGATCCCAGTGGCGGTGCTTAAGGAGCTTGATCGCGAAATCTACGTGGACTTGTTTCTTGCATCCGAGATACCTCCAGGTACAGGGCTTGGATCTTCAGCCAGTGTTTGCGTGAACGTGCTAAAGACGCTCACCAATTATTTGCAGATGCCGCTCTCTAAGTATGACTTGGCGCAACGGGCATTTGATATTGCGCGCAACGTTCTGCAACGCCATGTTGGCAAACAAGATGAATGCGCGGCCGCCTTCGGAGGTCTTAATTTCATTGAGTTCCTACCCGATGGCACCTCGCATGTACAACCCCTCGATCCTCACCCTGCAACTATGACGGAGCTACAAAACAATTTGCTGTTGTTTTTTACTGGTGCGGCACATCAATCCTGGAACATCCTGGCTGAACAGGAAAAAGCTACCGCGGAGCAAAGCCAAAAGCCTCTCGATGCGTTGCACGAAATTAAGGATCTCGCATATCGGATGCGCGACCAATTGAAGGCAGGCAAGCTTGAGGCCTTTGGCGCCATGCTGCACGAATCTTGGCTGGCCAAGAAACGGATATCGTCCAAGATTTCAAATTCGCACATTGATGCAATTTACGATCTTGCCATCCAGAGCGGAGCGGTAGGTGGAAAGATCACGGGCGCGGGTGGCGGAGGTTTCTTGTTGCTTTATTGCGAATCGCCCAAGCAGGAGCGCGTGCGCCAAGCGCTGGCTGGAAAAGGACTGAAGGAAATGACGTTCAGCTTTGATTTTCAGGGCGCGCACGTGCTGGTGAATGACCCCTTCATCGACAATGACAGTCGCACCGCCTCCCGTTGGACCTTTGTCCCGACCTCTGCTGACTAAAAATGAAAGCCTTTTTACTTGCGGCTGGACACGGTACACGGCTGCGGCCGTACACCGATTCGACCCCCAAGTGCCTGTTGCCGATCCGGGGAGTTCCGATCCTGGAGATCTGGCTATCGTTATGCCGCCGACTGGGCATCGCTGAGGTTCTCGTTAACACCCACGCCCACGCTAGTGCAGTCATGAATTTCGTGCGCCGGGGCAAGAACGGAATTCACGTTACCGTGGTGGAAGAGCATGAGCTATTTGGTAGTGCGGGAACTCTACTCGCGAATCGTGAATGGGTGACCAGAGACGACAAGTTTTGGGTTTTTTACGCCGACGTGCTTACTTGTGCAGATCTCAATTCGATGCTCCATTTCCATTCGCCGTGCCACGCTGCCACGTTGGGCGTCTATTCGGTGCCCGATCCTCAACGCTGTGGAATCGTCACCGTGGATGCGAGCGACATCATCGTTGACTTTGTCGAAAAACCCGCTGCTCCGAGCAGTAACTTAGCCTTCGCCGGAATAATGATTGGGACCCAGAAACTACTCAACGCCATCCCCGAAAAACCCGGGGCGGATATTGCCTTTGATGTCCTTCCTCGATTAATCGGCCGGATGCGAGCCTATCCGATTTCTGACTACGTCCTCGACATCGGTACTCGCGAGAACTACGAAACGGCGCAGAGAACGTGGCCAGGTTTGCAGGGAGACCTTCAGCCAAGAGAGGTTTTGCTTGACCACTGAAACTGAGGGCATTTACGCAGTCGTTTTCGACATGGATGGTGTGCTCATTGACAGTCATCCTGCGCACCTGGCCGCTTGGAGAGAATTCCTGCGATCTGCCGGGAAAGAAGTGGTTGACGATGAGCTCTCCTTTGTTTTGGGGGGACGCACGCGGAGTGAAATTCTGCGTCATTTCCTGGGACCCTTGCCCGAGCGAGAACTTGAACGGTATGGTAGGCGGAAAGATGAAATTTTCCGTGCCCTGGAATATCGAATCAAGCTGATTCCTGGTGTGCTTGAATTTCTCCGCAACCTAAATTGTCAACGAATTGCCAGCGCGGTTGCGACCTCAGCCAGTGAGATTCGCACATTCTCAACTATCGAGCGCCTGGGCATGGCCGAGTTTTTCGAAGTTGTTGTGACCGCCAGCGACGTTAGCTGGGGTAAACCCGACCCTACGGTATACCGGCTAGCCTGTGAGCGCCTGGCTATCGCACCTCACCATGCGCTTGCCTTTGATGACGCCCCCGCGGGAATCCTGGCCGCCAAATCGGCGGGCTTGCGTTGTGTGGGGGTATCGAGCAATGGGCTGGCCGCACAACTGCTGGACGCCGGCGCCGAACAGGTAATCAGGGACTTTAAGCGTCTGACGCTAAATAACTTTGCACAAGCGGCATAGCCGCGATATCAGAAACCAAGTTTTTTCCTAAACTGCCTTAAGAAAATTTCTATCAACTTCCAGGCGTTTGGTCGTCTTCGTTTCCTCCGCTGTGACGGCCGAGCTCATCGAAAGCACAACATGATCATCACCAAGACTCCTTTTCGTTTGACCCTCGGCGGCGGCGGGACCGATCTTCCGTCCTTCTACCGCGAACATGGCGGCTTTGTCCTGGCAGTTGGAATCGACAAGCACATGTATTTGAACGTAAACACTCCCATTCTGGATGACACAGTTCGTATTCAATACAGCCAGACCGAACTCGTGCGGCACGTGGACGAAGTGCAGCACATGCTGGCCCGCGAAGCTCTGCGATTTTGCGGGATCTCGAGTGGGATTGAAATTGTTTCAGTCGCGGACATTCCGTCCGGTACTGGGTTGGGTTCTTCCAGTTGCTATGTCGTGGGGCTGCTCAATGCCGTTCACGCCTTGACGCAATCACCGAGTGCGCCTGAAATCCTGGCGGAAGAGGCATGTCATATCGAACTCGAGCGCTTGCATAAACCTATCGGCAAGTAGGACCAGTACATGGCAGCGTTTGGCGGGCTTACTAAACTCGAGATATCGAAGAATGGGAAGGTGCGCGCCACTCGGTTGTGCTTGCCTCGGGAGCTACTCGAGACGTTGGAACATAACATTCTTTTGTTCTACACCGGTGCAGTGCGCAATTCCGCGACGATTCTGGAACAGCAGAACGATGCTGTCGAGAAAAGAGGCGATGGCGTGCTTGCGAATCTGAGCCAGATTAAAGACATCGGTATCGAAATTTGCGACGCCATTGTTAGCGGCAATCTGCACCGGTTCGGACAGTTGATGGATGTGCACTGGCAAGTGAAGAAGCGGCTCTCCAGCGGAGTGAGCACTCCGCAGATTGATGCTTGGTATCAACTGGCGAGACGAAACGGCGCGATTGGCGGCAAGATTTCAGGGGCCGGTGGCGGCGGATTTCTAATACTGTACTGCGAACAGAACAAAGCCCGGCTGCGCGAGGCCATGCGGCGTGCGGGATTGCGCGAATTGAATTTCCGTTTTGAATTTGAAGGAAGCAAAGTGGTCTTCGACATGGTTTCGCGTGACGCCAGGCTCGCATACATTCAGCGGCAGGAAGCGGGGGATGCCCGTGCGCCGATTGCGTGGCCGGTCACTCGTCCTGTGGATACTTTTGGCACGAAGAGCAGCAAAGAGGAGAATGGAAGAGCCACGCGCAGTCTTTCTTGATCGCGACGGTGTAATAGGACGCAGGGTTCGTTTTGCCTGGGTGGATGCGATCAGAACGGCAATATAAGCGCCGATCTGGTCAGCGCACTGCACTATGCCAAGCTAGAATCCGCCGAAACGATGTGGGATCTTCTGTAGGCCGAGAGCACGCAGCATGAAATACATCCATTCTTCCTTAGTTTCGTTTAACCTCCCTAGCAAAGCTCAAGTTCTCTTCAGCAACTTCTCCTAGCTTAAAAACTCCACGTCCTGAGAGCGAGAAGGGCGGGCGTGTGCTCGTGCTAGGGCTGCCATCCTGGTCACTAATCCCGTTCGGCTGAGCCAATACGGCTCGATGCCTGGGACTCGGCTGAAGGCGCGTCACGTTTTGGCCGATGAATTTTGCATTGGCTGACGGATCTCTCGCGGCTTGATTGCTGGGTGGAGTTTCGGTCTGGCGCGAGGCCTTATGCCGGCTACTCACGGATCATGGAATGCAGCTCAGACGCTCGAACGATTGGGCGGTGACGAAGGTCTGTTTCACGAGATCATTGAGATCTTTCTGCAAGAGGCCCGCAAGCAAGTGGCCAGCATGCGCGAGGCCTTGGCACGCGGAGACAACGATGCAACGGAACGCATCGCGCATACGTTGAAGGGAGAGCTGGCTTCCGAGCTTCGCACAACGCGTGCGAACTGGAGGATGCTGCCCGAAACGGCGATCTGGCGTGCGCAGCCAGGATACAGATCTTGCTCGAAAGAGATATTGAAAACATTGTCAATGCCATGCGCGGTGTCGTGGCGCCGACCCCTACTGCACTACGATCACTTCGTGCCCCCGGGCTTCAAGCCAGTCCCAGAGTCGTAGTCGAGCTGCGCCCATCGGACGAAATGCTCCGGGTCCTCCGGGAATGCGCTCATATTGGCTGCCGGCACATTGAGGAGGTGCCACGAACACGATGTTGCGTAGGCCACCCCGCGCCCGGTAACGCTGGCGGACTCGATCAGGGTCACTGAAAGGGAAGGGTCCCAGCCAACAGTTGGGCGGCAAGAATCGAGCCTGTGAATCCGCCGCCAATAATGGCAACGCGACAGTGAGATGGTTGGGCGTCTTGGAATCTGCGTGGCATGAGAAATTTGGAGGACGAGGTGGGGATCGAACCCGACGATAATCGGCTTTGCAGGCCGACGCCTTTCCACTTGGCTACTCGTCCTTAGGCGGGAGCCATATTCGGATTAAAAAACGGCACCGGAGCCAGGGGCGAGCCACGGCTGCCGAGGAGCAAATCGTGCCGGCCTCATTTCAAAAGCCGGCCGACCGCAATCACAACCGCGGTCCAAAAACTGAACGAAAACAAGCTTGCAAATATCCACGTCATAAGAAGCTTCATCGGGGAGAGCTCCGTACAAAACTATGTCTATCAAAGTAGTAGACTATAGGTCAAGCTGAAATTTTTGCTGCCTGCACTTCCGGCCGCAGGACTCCGAGGCAACTCACTTTCAGGCGCATTGATACAATCTCGGAGCGATACCGGGAACGAACGAGGAAGTTCTGATGGATGCTTTCGTCTGTGACGGAATCCGCACTCCTTTTGGGAAATACGCTGGAGCCTTGTCCTCCATTCGCACCGACGATCTGGCTGCTCTTCCGATTACGGCGCTGATGCAGCGCAATCCCCGAGTAGATTGGTCTGCGCTGGATGATGTGGTGTACGGCTGTACGAATCAGGCGGGCGAGGACAATCGCAACGTAGCGCGAATGGCATTGCTGCTGGCCGGATTGCCGAAGGACGTTCCTGGCGTGACGGTGAACCGGCTGTGCGGATCAAGCTTGGAGGCCGTGGCGCAGGCATCGCGCGCGATCAAATGCGGAGAGGCTTCACTGGTGATCGCCGGCGGCGTAGAGAGCATGTCGCGTGCTCCGTTTGTTGTTGCTAAGGCTGAATCGGCCTTTTCGCGCTCTGCAAAAATCGAAGACACCACGATCGGCTGGCGCTTCGTCAATCCCATGATGAAAGCGCAGTATGGGACTGACTCGATGCCCGAAACTGCAGAGAACGTCGCCGAGGAGTGGCACATCTCACGCGAAGACCAGGATGCCTTCGCTTTTCGGAGCCAGCAGCGCACGGCGCTGGCAGTTCAGAGTGGCGTTTTGAGGGAAGAAATTCTGCCGGTGACCGTTCAGGGTAAGAAAGGCGCTGGTCAGACCATTTCTTGTGACGAGCAACCGCGTCCCGAAACCACGGTCGAGGGTCTTGGGAAGCTCAGGCCCATCGTGCGACCCACAGGAACTGTGACTGCCGGAAATGCCTCGGGTGTGAACGATGGCGCATGTGCTTTGTTGCTGGCGTCGCAAGCAACAGCTGCGAAATTCGGACTCGTGCTGAAAGCACGTGTAGTGGCCTCTGCCGCAAGTGGGGTCTTGCCGCGAGTGATGGGGATCGGACCTGTTCCTGCGGTGCACAAGGTACTCGCCAAGGCCCGACTGGAGCTTTCGCAGATGGACGTGATCGAACTGAACGAAGCCTTTGCCGCCCAAGCTCTAGCTGTGCTTCGCGACCTAGGCCTTGCAGACGACTCAGGCCTTGTGAATCCAAACGGCGGAGCAATAGCCATCGGACATCCGTTGGGCGCGAGTGGAGCGCGACTAGTGATGGCTGCCGTCAATCAGTTGCAGCGCACCGGTGGCCGATATGCGCTTTGTACCATGTGCATAGGTGTGGGGCAGGGAATCGCCATGGTGCTGGAAAAAGTTTAGCTACCCGGATTCTCAATACCCACAAGCTCTCCATCGTGTACCCTTCTTGGCGAACGCTTCTCCGGGAACCACAGGGGCTCTTTTGACTTCCGCCAATGCCGATATTCTGTCCGGCAAAACCAATCGAAGCGCACGCGCTCTCAAAAAAGTCGGCCTCTTTTCCTTCGTGTTCGTGATGTACTCGTACACCACGGCTGGGCCGTTCGGCCTTGAGGACATGGTGAGAACCTCGGGTCCGGGCATGGCGCTGATTTATCAGCTTGTCATTCCCTTCTTCTGGTGCATTCCAATTTCATTGGTCGCGGCGGAACTTACCACGGCCATGCCTGTAGAGGGCGGCTTCTACCGCTGGACGCGTGCGGCATTCGGTGATTTCTGGGGATTCCTTGCCGGATGGTGGAACTGGTGCGCTTCGTTTCTGTTGGGTGCGCTGTACGCGGTCTTGTTTACGGATTACCTTTCCTTTTATTTTCCCGCGCTCACGGGATGGAAGCACTTTGCAGTCGCAGTCCTAGTGATTGCGGTCATTTCATACATCAATGTTCGGGGCATCCGGCTGGTGGGCCGTGTCGTGACCGTGATGGAACTCGCGATTCTTGCGGTTGTGCTGGTGATGTGCTTGATGAGCGTCAGAATGTGGCACCACAATCCGTTTTCACCGGTTATCCCTCCGCACACGCCGTTGTTTCCCGTGTTCGGCGTTGGCTTCGCGCTCGGGTTGTGGCTTTACGCTGGATACGAGCAGGTTTCATCAGTCGCAGAAGAGGTGGAAGATCCGCAGCGAAGTTATCCGCGGGCTTTGGCCTGGGTGGTTCCCCTCTCAATGGCAACCTACCTGTTGCCAACGGCGTGCGCGCTGGCTGCACTCGGCGACTGGCAGAAGTGGGGGACGGGTTACTTCTCGCAAGCCGCAACCCTAATCGGAGGTCCTGCACTCGGCTTCGTGATAACGGCGGCCGCCGGAGTGATGAATCTTTCAATTCTTAATAGTGCGATGTTGACGACCACGCGCATGCCGTCGGCAATGGCGCAAGACGGATATCTATCTCCACAGCTGGCCCGCATTCATCCCAAATTTGGGACGCCATGGATTTCGATCCTGCTTTCGGGTTTGATCTACTGCCTGCTCGCAGGACTCAGAGTCACCGAACTGATCCCGGTTTATATCTGGCTCAGGGTCGCCACTTCCGTCCTGACCATCCTCTCCGCCTGGCGATTGCGAAAGACGCACCCAGATCTGCCGCGAGCGTTCCGCATACCTTGCAAAGGGGCAGGCTTGGCCTATTTGGTGATTGCTCCGCTTATCATCAGCGCGGTCGCTTTGATTGTTCCGATGTTTTCGAACGCTGAGGGTGACAGATTTTCATCACGATGGGGACCCGTGGCGCTTTTGCTCGGGCCGCTCGCGTACCTGCTGTTTCGGCGGAAAAAAGAAAGTCAACTGATCCAGTCCAGGACCTTGTAGTACGCGCCAGCAAATGGCAGGAACCACGGCTTGCCGTTGTAGAGTCTCAGCGGCGCGCCGGGGAAGGGAATGCCTGCGAAAGGAATTTCGTCACTGCCGCCGCCGATCTTCTCCGCGATTTTCGTTCCCAAGTAGGTCGCCATCGCCACCCCGTGACCCGCATATCCAAGCGCGTAGTACATCCCGTCGTTCTGCCCCGCGTGAGGCATCGTGTCGAAACAGAAGTCGAGCGTGCCTCCCCAGGCAAATTCGATCTTCGTGTCTTTCAATTGCGGAAAGACTTTGATCATGCCGCGACGCAGAATTTCGGCGCTCCGTTGCACAGTGCTTTTTGTCTCAGGAAAAAATGCGGCACGGCCGCCGAAGAGCATGCGATTGTCGGGGGTCAGGCGATAATAATGAAGGTAATGCTTCGAGTCGTAGATCATGCGATTGCGCGGGCTGAGTTCGCACGCTAACGAATCGGCCAGACGCTCAGTCGTGATTATGAAGGAACCGATTGGAATTATTTTCTTCTGTAAGGCTGGCGTGGTGCTGGAAGTGTATCCGCTAGTCGCAATGAAGACATCGCCCGCAAGTATGTTTCCGCGGGTAGTTTCGATCTGAAAATCACCGCCCGGGCCACGATTGATCTTCAGTGCGCGCGCATTCTCGTAGATAGTCGCTCCCGCCCGCAATGCTGCTTGAGCCAATCCCGCGACATAACGCGTCGGAGTCAGCCCCGCACTGGTCTCATCAATCATGCCACCGAAATAAATTACGGAGCCGATCTCGGCGGGAAGGTCCCTGCGTGGCACGATCCGAAGTTGATGATTGAATTCCTTCGCAATGACTTCCGCCGAACGAGCATAAGAGTCAAAATGCGATTGCTTGCACGCGACTTCCAGGTGGCCACAGCGGGAAAAATCGCAATTGATATTCTCTTCGCGAACAATCTGTTCCACCAGATCAATCGAAGCCAGTGAAGCAGCGTACATGCGCTTGGCGGTTTCAATTCCGTAACGGCTTGCAAGAGTGCTGATATCGAGTTTCATGCCGGTCAGCACCATGCCGCCATTACGGGAGCTAGCTCCCGAACCGACCGTGTTGGCTTCGAGGACGGTGACGGTTATGCCACGCTTCGCCAACGTTCGCGCTGCGGAAAGGCCAGTGAATCCAGCACCGACGATGGCGACATCTGCGCGCGTGGGCAGATCGCCGGGAGTAGCTGACGGCATGGAAACAGTCGTCAGCCAATAATTTGCTTCCTGGAAATTCATTTAATGCCGTCGGCTAGCGAACGCAGTTTTTCTGCCGCCAGCTCCGGAGTTATGTCGCGTTGTGGATTCCCCAGCATTTCGAATCCAACCATGAATTTTCGCACGGTTGCCGAACGTAACAGCGGCGGATAGAAATGCGCATGGAAATGCCACTCCGGATGCTGAGATCCATCGCTCGGAGTTTGATGGAAGCCCATCGAATAGGGGAACGGAACGCCGAAGACGCGATCATAGATGGAAACAATTTGCTTTAACGCTTGTGCCAGCTGCGCGACCTCGGTTTCCCGCAATTCAGCCAAGCTTCCCAGATGCCTTCGGCTGCAAAGCAACACTTCGAAGGGCCACACGGCCCAGAAGGGAACAATCGTGATGAAGCCATCGTTTGCCCAGACAATCCGCGACTGTTCCTCTTCCTCGATGTTTATGTAGTGGCACAGCAAACACGCGCGGTGTGTCGCAAAGTACTCCCGCTGCGAAGCGAGTTCGCGCGATGGCGCCCGCGGAATCGAATGGGTCGCCCAGATTTGGCAGTGTGGATGCGGATTGCTAGCGCCCATCATTTCGCCGCGGTTTTCAAAGATCTGGACGTGATGAATGTTTGGCGTTGCCGCAAGTTCCACGAACTGGGCGGTCCATGCCCTAATCACCCCTTCGATTTCAGGTAAGACCATGCTGGAAAGGGTCAAATCGTGCCGTGGAGAAAAGCACATCACTCGGCAAATGCCAGGCTCGCCTTCCGCGACTAAGAGACCTTTGTTTTGGAGGTCAACTCGCTCGACCGGCGAATCACTTTGCAGCGCCGCAAAATCATTGTCGAAGACGAAAGTCGACTCGTACTGCGGATTGCGAACTCCGCCTGCGCGCTGATTTCCGGGGCAGAGATAGCAAGTCGGATCGTATTGCGGCCGGTCAGGAGCAGGAACTGCCTCTAGCGCGCCCTGCCAGGGGCGTTGCGTACGATGCGGTGAAACTAGCACCCATTCGTTCGTAAGCGGATTGAAGCGCCGATGCGACTTTTGGCTGAGTTCCAATTGTGGACCTGGATATAAGATCGTCAGGACAGGACTAGGGTCGAAGTCAGCATGACGGCGTGTTTGAGACCTGATCCTGGTACTTGACCACTGTACAATACTTCCTTTCATGAACGTTTCCGACCTCGCCGAGGCTTTTGAAAAGAACTTCCATGCAGCATCGCAAATCTTCAGTGCGCCTGGACGAGTGAATTTGATCGGCGAGCACACCGACTACAACGATGGATTTGTGCTGCCGAGCGCCATCGGTTTTTACACCCATGCCGCCGTCTCGCCACGTTCCGACCGCAAACTCGCGCTGCGTTCGACGGAATTTGCCGATGTCTTTGAGTTCGATTTGAACCACCTGCCGGTTCGGCGCCTCGATTCGTGGTGTGATTACATGGTTGGTGTAGCTTGGGCGCTGGAACAGGCCGGCTGCCGGTGCAGTGGAGCGAACCTGCTGGTGCATGGAGAAGTACCCATTGGCGCGGGATTGAGCTCCTCTGCCGCAATAGAGGTCGCCACTGCGCTGGCGCTGCTCAGCCTGAGTCAAGAGAAAATTCCTCTTCGCGAAGTCCCAAGGCTTTGCCAAAAGGCGGAGAACGAATTCGTAGGTGCACGCGTCGGCATCATGGACCAATTCGTTTCCTGTCTGGGAAAAGAGGGACATGCATTGTTGCTCGACTGCCGGTCGCTTGATTTTGAACTGGTGCCAATTCCGGCGGAAGTCAAACTGGTGGTTTGCAACACGATGGTCAAGCACGAGCTTTCTGGCGGGGAGTACAACCAGCGGCGCGAACAATGCGAACAAGGTGTGAGGATGCTGTCGGCGTTCTATCCCGGAATTAAGGCGCTAAGGGATATTTCGCTTGACCAACTGACCGCCCACGCCGCCGCCCTTCCTCTCGTGATCTACAACCGGTGTCGGCATGTGGTCGAGGAGAACCAACGCGTGAAAGAGGCCGCACGATCCTTTTGCGCCGGAGATCTGTCCGCCGTCGGTATGCTCATGCGCGACTCCCACCGCAGCCTGCGCGATCTCTATGAGGTCAGCTGTCGCGAGTTGGACGTCATGGTGGCGGCGGCGGAGGGATTGCCAGGTTTTTATGGCGGAAGGATGACCGGCGGCGGTTTTGGGGGCTGCACGGTGAATCTTGTCGCGGCAAGCCACACCGAGACGTTCCGCCGTGAAGTGGCTCTGCGTTACGAGCGCGAGACGAGTATTTCGCCTGAAATTTATGTATGTTCACCTGCGAATGGGGCCGGCGCTGGCTTCGGTTCAGAGGGTCGCTATGCGGCTTCCGACACGCCTGGGGAAATCACCCGATCTAAATCGAATTAGTTGTTCGGGCGAGGAAATAGGTAAACGTTTACAAATTCGCCGTGATCAGAGATAATGCGACCGTTCCTCACACATCGTGGTTGGCCCGTGCCACCTCGGGCCTGACGACACAATTTCGGATGGAGGGTTGCGCGAATGAGGCTTATCGCTCTCGTGCTTGCGCTTATGTCTACGGCTGCGGATTTGCAAGGCCAAGTCACTAAACAATCATTTGGAAAGATGCCGGATGGAACTGCCGTTGACATCTACACGTTGAAAAGTGGCGCCATTGAGGCGCGCATCGTTACTTATGGCGGGATTGTTCAATCCCTGAAAGTACCGGACAAAGACGGCAAGTCTGCGGATGTGGTGCTCGGCTTCGACTGGATTGATGGGTACGCCGGCGGGCCGAAGCCAAACCCACCATTTTTCGGCGCGATTATTGGGCGCTATGGGAATCGCATTGCCGGAGGTAGGTTCACTTTGGATGGCAAG
>QHZR01000381.1 GCA_003224755.1 Acidobacteriota bacterium | reverse complement strand
GATTCCGGGTCAGGGGAGCCAATTTGCGGCTCAGAGTGAAATCTGCTGGTGCGATGAGAAGGGTCGCGCCGGATTACGATTTGCCGCGCTCTCCTCGGAACAGAAGACGGAGCTACAGCAGTGGCTCTCAAAGAGGCTGGAGGAGAGCTTGCCTGAATCGGTGGCGCTGAAATTCCTTTAGTCGCGGTTCAGGGCTGGCGCTTGCTGATCGCAGAAACAATGGGATCGAGAACAAGACCAGTGGGCATGCAGCCAACCAGCGGCGGTAATTCTGCGGAGAGTGGCCGGGCTTCAGACCACGTCACCAAGGAGAATGACAAGCGCGAATTAGAACGCGCTGAGATTCGCCCTTTGAAAGAAGTTGAGCAGGAGGCCATTCTGGTTGCGGTGAAGCGACTCGGGGTGCATGGAGCCGCCGCCGCTTTAGGGATCGGAAAAACCACCATCCACCGAAAACTACGGGATTATCAAAAACACGACGCAGAGCCGGAAGGGGGATGGCGGGCTGTTCCTCTCACAAAAGTGAACGAGTTGCTTGCTGCGGCAAGGAAGGCCACAGAGTTTCTCAAGTGGTGTCAGGGAACGATGGCACCCCGTCTCGGTCAGCAGTTGGATGCTGCGGTCGAGGACTTTCGGAAGCGATGCATCACGAGTCCCCACCAGAGTAAAGAGTCTGTCGCGGTCCGCCGCAGAAAAACTCTGAAGGTGTAGTCGCTTCCTGAAGCTGCGGCAATAACGGAAAACCCGAGGCGCAACGCGAATTTCCTATTCCCAGTATCTTTTCACGAACCGATGAATCAAGGATAGGAAATTAGAGACTGGCTCATCTTTGTTGATGAAGCCATCCACGTGCCGCATCGTTTCCGGCACCATGCCTGAGTACACGATGATGGGCACATCGCGCTTGATCTTTTTCATCTGCTTCGCAAGTTCTGTGCCAGTCGTTCCCCGCAGCATGTGGTCTGAGAGGACAAGGCAGACCGGAGCCTCACGAAGCACTTCCAATGCCTCTGCTTCGTCGGTTGCGCTGAGAACCGCGTAGCCAGCCTCCTCAAGGACGGCTTTGCGCAGGCGCAAATGCACGCCATTATCCTCTATGCAGAGGATAAAGGGCCTGATCTCGGACTGGAAGGAGGAGGACAAAAGGTTGTTCGTTCTAGGCTATTGAAACGTTTCAAACTAGCTTATAAGAGAAGCCCCGTAAATACAGGAAACACTGTATGGCATCGGACGAAAGTGTCACAACAATTCGCGCCGGAAGCGAAGGTCTTTTGAACGGTCTGCCGTTGCTGTCGAGACACACGATCCTCCTCTGAGAGAACTCAAAACAGAGTCCGAACTTAAAATCGCCAGAATTGAAACGCAATTTCCCGAGGGGCCTCAAGGCTTTTTCGGAGCATGGGTGAAAACACAATGGGCTTGTTTTCGTTTAGAGTGACTTGGCCGCGACGCATGCGGCCGCAGCGATAAAAATTCCGCTCACCTTTGTCGTTCGCTGGGTGTAGCACCGGATTGTCCGGCATCTTTTGAACTCTGCTGAACGGTTTCGAGATGGCGCAGAGCTTCGCCGATGGTGTGCCTCTGATCGGAATCCTCGTATTCGACCGCGCTCCTTAGCGCCAGCCTCATGGCTTGCTCTGCTTCTTCAATCCGAGTCTGTAGCTTGTCAGGATCAGTTTCCCGCAGGGCTGCCCTGTAGAGACTTATCCACTCTAGATGTCCAGACATAGCGTACATTTTAACGCCAAGCAATGGGGATTTGATTGAAACCAAACAATCGGCAGTAACGCGGTGCCCACTCAAACGTAATCGCATGAAACGCACGGCTCTCTATTTGCACAGAACGTTTGATTCAGCCTTGTGGTTCTCGTCGGCATTGCCGCTACGCTGCCGCTCTCGTTGCTTACACTCTCAGGAGAAAAACGGCGATCATGAACCGCCGGCCCGCCGATTTCCGGGAAGCCGCCGATCCCTGTCACGGAGGTTTGCTTCGCCTAGCGGCTGAATGTTCTTTGATTTACCGCTGATTTTTGCGGCTGCCGCCCCAGAGCATGCATCTGCCAAATCGCACGTGCAGACCCCAACAGACTTCTGCATCACAACTGGTGCAGTGATCCACGCTAAAATTGTGCTTTAAAGGAGGTGTCGCATGACTCCGAAAACGCAACAGCCTCTACATCCGTACTCGGTGAAAATTGAGACCCCCACAGGCAAATCCTCCACTCTCCCCGTCACCCTGTTGACGCCGAAGCAAGCCGAAGACGTTCAGGTTGAGTTCAAGAGATTGGCGCACGAAGCGGGGATCAAAGGGGCACGCATCAATGTGCAACGGGTCGTTGCCGACGACTACGAGAAGGTCATCGGTGAGGCGAAGGCCTGCCTGCGGACTGCCATGCCAAAGGCGGCATGACCGGGCCATCGTTGGATGAACCGGAAACTAGAACGGCTCCGAGCAATCGGGGCCGTTTTTCGGTTTCCAATCTCTATTCTGAACTTCGTCACTGCGCCTGATTTACTCAACGTTCGCGAGCTTCGCGCTGACGTGAGATGCCCTTCCATGTGCCGAAGGTTGTTGAGAGAGCCGCCCGAAAAAAATTCCTCTCAGCAACCACCTCCAAGCCCCGTGCTTGCACGACCTTGAAGTTTAATTTTCAATGACGAGTTCGATCTGCACATCCGGGGTCGCAACTGCGACCGTGCCGTAGAGTGGTCACCTGCCCTTGAAAGCCTCGACCAGTTGCCGCCCTTGCTGTTCGGTGACGCCTTTCATGCGGAAATTCAGGTGCACGGAGTTGAACAGGGAAACATCCGGGCGTACCGGGCGGGAGCGGTCGATGGTGCCGCGAATATCCGCCGCGATGCCGTGCAGGGGAACCGCCTGTGACTTGGCCAGCACGTGCACCAGTTCGACCGCGCATGCCGCGACGCCCGAGAGGAACAGTTCGGCGGGATTAATGGCCTCGCCGGGGCAGCCGTTCTGCACTGGCCCGTCCACAACGAAGTGATGGTTGCGGGCGCTGCACAGAACGCGCCCGAAAGTGTCCGTGGAAGCTGCCTGCGCCGCATACTCGCGCACGTCTGTATCGATCATAATTCCACCTCGCATTTAACCTTAACCTATCCGAGTGGCACAGCCGTGCCATTCCCGGAAGAGTCCGGAGATTGTAGCTTGTGGATGAGCAGTTCTGGGGGAGGGCTGTTCGACGAGCGCCGTGACTCTAACCCGAGTCTGGGCGCTTTCGTTTTTTCACCCGCCGTTTCCTTGGCTGACCCTGTGTTTCGGCTAGAATTGTCGAACTCTGGCGTGGAGGTACTTCGAACGATGGTCGAACGCGAGATGCAGGAATTGCTCTGGCGGTATCCAGAGCGATTTCTCAACGAACCGCTGAAGCAATTCGCATGGGAAACGTCATCCAACGTAGGTCGCGCCGATCTGGTGTTTGAAGACCGACACGGACGGTTGCTGATTATCGAAGTGAAACGGGGCAAACTACCACGGGGCGCAATTGACCAGTTGCTCGACTACTTCGGAATGATGAAACAGAGACTCCCGGACAAGCCCGTGGAACTGATGGTCGTCGCGAATTCGATACCGTCCGAAAGGCGACTCACCTGTGAAAGCCGGGACATCGAATGTCGAGAGATAAGCGAGAAGACGTTTCGCGAAATTGCAGCGGAGGTCGGGTATACGTTTGCTTCTGAAGCTAATCTTTCACCGGCCGCATCCGAAGCCCCGATTAGTCCATCGCCTCGTCGGGACACTCCTGTCCAAAAGGTGGGAGGGGGCACGTCCAATTGGTCATTCAGTAGGGCGGCAGACTCAACATCGGATTCCCTCGACTTCTTATCGCGATGCGATGACAAAGGTAAAAATTTCTTCACGGCACTATTCGAAGCCCAGAAGGCCGCTTCCAATCACACCAAAATCACTTGGAAGCATGAGAGTGGGTTTTCTCTCCACTTTTATTTCCATCGCGTTGGATTTGCGCCGGTCGTGTGGGGATTTCCCGGCAGGAATCACGACGGCAGAAGCATCAGGCAGCGCCTAGATTTCCCTTTTGATTTCTCGCTTAGGGCTGGAGTACCTGAAACGTTCGTCAACGAATTCGGAGCATCACTGTCCTCAATCGTGCCATTGTCAGGCGGAGGAAA
>QHZR01000003.1 GCA_003224755.1 Acidobacteriota bacterium | reverse complement strand
GTGGCGAATCACTTTAAAATGATCTGGCACGTACTCCAGCAGTTCGGATACATCTTCGCCCAGCTTGCGCAACTCGTCCCCACAATCACAGTTCGCTTGCTTGGGCGCGTGCGTGTGGGTTTCGCGCGACAGATGCTCGGCCAGCGCACGCCGCACCGGTTTCGCAGCCGGACTAGTAATAAGGATGGAAGGCTCTCCCGGTTGACCCTCGACGGGACTGGTCGCCTCGCGCTTCGCTCCGAGTTCTTCCAGCCTGCTCGACAAATCTGTTTCCAAAATGGGATTCGAGGCAGAAGCACCGTTCGCGGGCGAGGGCCCCCGCGCCACACGGGTTGGGGAGAGTAAGTCGTCACTTTTGGCGGTCGATCCTCACTCATTGCTGAAGAGGAAATGCAGCCCGCGATTGTAGAACTCGGGTTTGACACCGGCGTGGCGTTCACCTTCGATCACGCGCCCATCCCAATGCAAGCCGGTGTAATTACGGGCAACGAAGGTTCGCACAAAAGTTATTCCTGGCGTCAAAAGGGGCTCCGCGCCACCGGCTGCCAGGTAAAGTCTTACTGGGAGATCCTTATGGCTCTTGGCGTACTCCTCTTCTTGCCGCAGTATGAAGTTGTTATCCCACGGAATGGCAGGACTGCCCGCAAGATATCCCCAAAACAGTGAGGGATCGGAAAACATCGCGTAAAGCGTAAAGAGTCCGCCGAGAGAGTGCCCGCCGAGAATGCGGCGCGCCGGATCGCCGCGGTAGTTTGCCTCCAGGAAGGGAATCAGCTCCGTTTTTAAAAAATTCAGGAACTTCGGACCGTCGCCCGAACCTTTGGGGTTGCCTGGAGTCGGCGTGTAGTCCATGGCACGGAGCGCTTCATAGTCAGGGTGGTCGCCCGAATAAGTGATTCCAACAAAGACGATGTCCGGCATCCATTTGTCGTACACGAGTCCGCCGACTATGGAATCAAGTAACTTGAAATCCCACTGGCCGTCGAGCAGATACAGCACAGGATATTTCTTGTCTCTATTCTTGTCGAAGTCGGCTGGTTTGTGAATGTATAGATCGTAGGTGCGGCCTGTGGAAGTGGATTTGATTGTTCGCACTTCGGATCCAGGAATCGTGACGGGCGGGTATGACGCCACTTGAGCGGACGAAATATTGGGCGCGACAGAAAGCAACAAAAGCAAACAGGAAAGATTTCGCACTTGCGATTTCACCCGGATGACCTCCTCGGAATTGGACAGGCTGGGCTAGACGGCGACCGGCCAGTAAGTCATACGCGAAGTGTGCTCGCTTGGTTCCGCGAAAGAACAGTTAATTAGCGCTGGGTCTGGGTCGCGTGCGAAACCGAGGACTTGTCGTCTGGATCGAATGGCCGGATGGCGGTTGGCCCACGTCTCAAGCTCAGTTGATTTTCTCTGGATTCTAAGAAAACCTGGGGTGCCCCACTTCTCGTGGTTTTCGAGAAGTGGGGGCCTTTTCATTCATCCTCTCGCGCATGCATTTGTGGTTCTTCGCAAAGGCGCGAAAGACGGGGCACCCAGTCAAGTGTTTTAGCAATTCAGTATTGAGTGTCAATGGGCGACGGACAGAAAGTCTGCCCTTCACCGCTCAGGCTGCTGCTTGTTGTTGATATGCGGGAACGAATTTCTCAGCAACGAAGGTTTCATACGATGTTGGGGTTGTGTTGTTGGGTGTGCGAGATTCTAGCGCGTGCATGTATCCGGAGTTCAGTGCGTCTGCCATTTCGAGCAGTAGGGCGGCGAACTCGTTCGACATCCCCGATTGAACCATTCCCGCCTGCATCTGTTCTCTGGGTGGTTGGACGTATTTGAGATCGGGTTTACCGATTGCCTTCCCAATAATGGCGGCGACTTCCGTGTAGTTGAGATCGCGGTGTCCGAGCAGCTCGCGTGTCTGTTTGCCGTGGAAGTCCGGCTTCAAGAGCGCGTCGGCCGCGGCAGCTCCGATATCGCGAGTGGCGATCATAGGAACTTTGAGATCGGGACGAAGCGGTCCTGCGCTGGATCCCATCATGCGAATGATGTTGGCTTGTGCGAGCGTGTTTTCCATGAAATAGGCGGCCCGCAGAAAAAGTACGTTCGCGGTGTTGATCTGGCCGAGTTTTTGTTCGAAGTTGTGAAGACTGAGTACGGCCCCGGTCCCGCTGGGCTTATCGGCTCCGATGCTGCTGAGTGCAACCACATTTTTGACTCCCGAGTTTTTCACAGCGGTCGCGATGCTGTCGGTGACGTGTTCCTGATAACTCTGGGGATCGTTGGTGGTGATGTTGGGTGGAATCATGACGTAGGCGGAATCTGCTTGCTGCAAGGCCTTGGTGAGGGCAGAAGCGTCGGGGACATCGCCGATAAATGCCTCCGCACCTTGCGCTGCGAAAGGCTGCAGATGCGCCGCGTTTCTGCCGACGACGCGAACTTTCTTCTGCTGGGCAAGAAGATTCCTGGCAACTGTGTGCCCCGTGTTGCCGCTTGCTCCAAGAACAACGTACATAATGAACCTCCTGAAATAAATGGGACTCACAATTCGGATGCGGGAGGCGTTGTATCGGGTTCCCCAACGAACGACTAATCGAGCGACGACAGGTATTTGCCGTCTTCGTTGCGAGAAGTCTAAGTAGTGGATATGTGACTTCGAAGACCCGATTTACTTGAGTCGTTCGGATCATTCACCGGTTCGGTTGCAATCAGTTGGATTCTAACTTGTTTGAATTGATCCTAATCCGCCCCTGCCGCGGCGCTCTTTGCTTCCGGCGATCCCGTTAACGTTCGTTCGGCGATACCGCCGTAGTCGCGCAGTTTCTTGAGGGACGTCTGGATTTCTTCTACCTGCTGGCGATGACCGCGCTGAGACGCCAGATTCGAGATCCGCTCGGAATTTTCAGTCGCGTTCCCGGCAATCTCCAGCAGCGTGACCAGCGAATCGGCATGCAGCTTCCATAATGACGGAGAGTTGTTCGCGCGCTTGAGTTCTTCTAGTTCCGTAATCAGCCGGGCGGTCACGGCAACCAGCCGCAGCAGCACGCGCGCCACGCCGGCGCGCAGGCTTTTTTCTTCGAGATAGTCGGCGCAGTAAGCCTCGGCCTCGGCAGGAGTAAGGGTTAGATTGAAAAAACGCATCGGCACAACTTGGCGAAACTTTGGATCCGCAACGCGCACGAAGATGCGCACGGATTCTTCCACCTTGAGCAGCTTGGTTTCTTCCGAAGCCACCTGCTGCGGTGTGACCGCTTTGCGCATGGCTTTCAGGTTGAACGGCGGCTTTAGCGTGACGGTGCTCGTGGTTTTCACAGCCGGTTTCGCGGAAGCTGCCGGTCGTTCCTGCTTCGCTCCGCGTTTCATCGGCGGTTTTTGCTCCAGCGTCTGCTTCAGTTTTGAGACCCGGCGGAACTTGTCGAGCGCGTGCCCGTAGTCGAGCTTCAGCAGATTGTCCTCATCCATCGCTTTGACGTGATCCACGGTCACATCCACGCCATCGACGCTGCCGAGAATGGTTCCGCCCTGGTCTTCCAGTTCTGCGGAAAAATCTTTGATCTCTTTGGAGGCCGAACGGAACAGCTCATCGAATTTCGAACCGAACGTCGCATTGTAGGGCGCAATCGTCGCCAGCACTCCGGGATGGAAGAACGAATCTTCCAATGTCTGCTTGAGTTGCCGTACGGTTTGGATAATGCCCGACTCCAGCAACGCATTCAGGTCGCGAAAACGGAGCACCTGTTCCTCGAGCGGATCGAAGCGGCGGAGAATCTGAATATGATCTTCCGGAAGCGGAGGCAGGTCGGAGTCGGCGAGAATTTCGATCAAAGCGATTTCGAATGGTGAAAGCGGGAGTGATCCGTCGAGACCGTATCCGCGCTGTTCCCACTGGCCTGGTACGCGCGGATGCCGATATAGAAACGTAGCAACAATATCGGTTTTGTCCCGATCCGAATCGTTATGCTCTCTCTTGCGCACGAAATAGCGCAACATGGCCTCGGCGATTTCGGGATCGGTCTGCTCGACAAAGGCGCGGCGCAGCATGGCCGGAGAAATGGCCATGTCTAGCAGACGCAGCCAGCGGCGCATGGAAGCCAGAACCTCTCCCACGTCGCTGTCTCCTTGCAGAGAGACCGTCTCCAGACCCGCAGGCACGGGGACCTCGCCCTCCACTGCCTCCTGCAAGAGCTTCTCGTAAAAGCCCTGCACTGTAGCAAGGATGGCAAGCTCCCATTTGGGATCTTCAGCCAATAGTTTTCCCTCGATGAAACCCGGTTCCAGATTAATACTGCCAGAGGGCGGGGATTACGGGGTAGTTACCTTAGTAAGGCGGCGGTAGTCGCCGACTTCCCGTGCTAAGCTCATCTAGCCGCTATGTGGATTAAGCTTCTTTATGTTGCAGTCGTTGTGGCTATGGCGCCCCTGGCTTCCGCTCAATAATGTCTCAAAATTCGGGGTCGGGCGGTCTGGTACAGAGGGGACGGCTTCTTTGCAATCTGGCATATCGGAACCCATCACATCTTTTTTCCAGCCGACAAGCAATCTGCTGATTTGGTATGTCGATACTTCAATTGTGAAAGCGGAGATCGACAGCTCGCGTTGTTCGCCGATTTCACTGTGTGTCCGACGAAACCGTACAGGCGCGGATCGGCACAGCCGACAATCGTGAAAGAGGTTCAGCATCCACGCGTGGTGCCTGATTGGCCGCCACAATAATGCCGCTTCGGGCGCGCTCACCCCATGCCGAGCAAGTGTCGCCTATTCAAAAACGACTGTCTTATTCCCATACAACAGAATCCGGTTCTCGATGTGCCATCTGACTGCTCGCGACAGCACGACTTTCTCCAGATCGCGGCCTTTCTGGATCAGATCTTCGACGGAATCGCGATGCGACACTCGCGCTACGTCCTGTTCGATGATGGGTCCATCGTCGAGAACCTCGGTGACGTAATGGCTGGTTGCGCCGATCAGCTTCACGCCGCGTTCGAAAGCCTGATGATAAGGTCTCGATCCCACGAACGCCGGCAGGAATGAATGATGAATGTTGATGATCCGTTGCGGATACGCACTCACGAACTCCGGAGAAAGAATCTGCATGTAACGTGCGAGAACAATGAAATCCACCGCTTGCCGCTCCAGCAATCCCCGAATCTGCCGTTCCGCCGCCTGCTTTTCTTTCTTCTCAACCGGCACCAGATAAAAAGGAATGCGGTAGAACTCCGCAATGGACTGGCTATCCGAATGATTCGAAATTACGCACGGAATATCGCACGCCAGTTCCCCACTCTGATGGCGATAAAGCAAATCCACCAGGCAATGATCGTACTTGGAAACCAGAATTGCCATTCGCTGGCGAACATCCGACAATACCAGCCGCCACTGCATGTCGAATTCACTCGCGATCCGCGAGAAGTGATGGACCAAATCGCTCAACGGAAGATCCAGTTCAGCAGGATCAAACTCCACCCGCATCAAGAAGGTGTTGGAATCGTGATCGCCGTGTTCATCGGCATGAAGAATGTTGCCGCCGTGTTGCGCAACAAATCCCGCGACAGCAGCAACAATACCTTTGCGATCAGGGCAGCTGAGGAGAAGGACCGCCGACTTCTTCATGCTATGAACCGAGTGACGTAGATGTCATACCTGCAGCTCTTGTTTTCATTAACGTGATTCGGTCTTGAAGCCTCTTGATCAGCAGCTTCTTGCGAGGAAAATACTTTTACAACCGAAACACTGTTTGCTGGATATTCTGAATTCACTGGAAAATCAAATCTCACAATCGCGAACAGGAGCAAGAACTTAGTATGCGGTGTATCTACGCTCATCGCCGCGCCTTCAGGTCCTTGACAATTTCCCGCGCCGCATTCGCTCCCGAGCCTCCCGTCAGCCCTGTTCCCGGGTGTGTACCTGATCCGCAAAGATAGAGACCCTGAATCGGTGTGCGATACCGCGCCCAATCAAGCATGGGTCGCATGGTAAAGACCTGATCAAGTGCGAGCTCGCCATGGAAAATGTGTCCGCCGGTCAGTCCGTAGGTTTCTTCCAAGTCGAGCGGGGTAATGATGTGATGGCTCAGAATTTTATCCGGCAGGTCAGGTGCGTATTGCGTCAACGTCTTGACCACAGTGTCGCCAAGGGAAGTTCTCTGGGCTTCATCCTGCCACGTTCCGTTCTTCAGCTTGTAAGGCGCGTACTGCATGTAGATAGACATCACGTGCTTGCCTTCGGGTGCAAGCGACGGATCAGTCAATGTAGGAAATGTGATTTCCAGATATGGTGCCCGAGAGAAGTTGCCATACTTCGATTCATCGAAAGCGCGCTCCAAATAATCGATCCCAGGCCCAATGTGGATTCGGCCAGTTAGCGCGTCGGGATTTCCGTTCAGTCCCGTGAATGTTGGCAGCGCTGATAAAGCCAAGTTTACTTTGGCCACAGTCCCGTTCATTCGATAATTCTGCAAGCGCTTAGTGAAAGTGGGCGAAAGTAGCGATGGGTCGGTGAGCTTAAGAAAAGTTCGCTTCGGATCGGCATTCGAAACCACTGCTCGCGCCAGAATCTCTTCTCCACTCGATAGCACGACTCCTTGAGCGGAATTATTTTTAATTTGAATTTCGATTACTTCAGCGCCGGTGCGAATCTCGGCCCCGGCCTGCTGGACAGCTTTGGCCATGGCGTGAGTAATTGCACCGATTCCGCCGACTGCGAAGAAATTGCTTCCCGCCGGATTCGAATCCGATGCGGCACGAAGTAGCAGAGCGAGGCTTGTTCCCGACGACCACGGCCCGAGGAAAGTTCCGAAAAGTCCGCGCGCGGCGATGGTGGCACGCAGGAGGTCAGTTTCAAAGAATTCGGAAACCAAATCGGCGACCGCCATCGGCGCCCAACGCAGCAGGTTGTAGGTATTGGACTTCCCCAAGCCGCGAAGAGATCGGCCCAACTGCAGCAAACCGAATAAGTCGGCGGTGGTTGGGCGCTCGATTTCCGGAGGAGTCTGGCTTAGCGATTTGCCGATGACCCGCGACGCCTTTTCCAGCGCCGGCTGAAATTCGCGATACTTGGCGGCATCTGCTTCTGAGAACTTGGCAATTTCCTGAGCTGATCTTTCAATGCCTCGATACAAGATCAGTGCGCGTCCTTCCGGCGAGAGCGCTGTGACGGCAACTTCGGGCGCGATCAACTTCAGACCATGTTGTTCCAGCTGCATATCGCGAATGATTTCTGGCCGAAGCGGACCGGCGGAATGCGCGAGGACCGACGACCGGAATCCTGGGTGAAATTCTTCGGTGATGGCCGCGCCACCGACTTGGTTCCGGCGTTCGAGCACGAGCGGCCTGAATCCGGCCTTGGCCAGAGAGAAAGCCGCGACCAGGCCGTTGTGCCCGCCGCCGATGATGACAATGTCGCGAGCGCTAGACATGTGCTGCTCTGGTTGACCTAGCACGGCTCTTCAAAATGTGGGGACAGCCACCCTCGGCTGTCCGGTCGAGCAGAGCTCGACATTTGTTCGGCAATCGAAGACCTGCTCGGCTCGGCCGAGCGGACAGCCGAGGGCGGCTGTCCCCACGTAAGATGTGCTTCGAATCAAATCCCATCCTTCAGCACCTCCAACGCCGATAGTCTCCCCGGGGCGCCCATAATTCCGCCACCAGGGTGCGTGGCCGATCCGCACATATACAGGTTCTTGATTGGAGTCCGGAAGCGCGCCCATCCTGGAGCCGGACGCAGAAAGAAAAGCTGCTCCAGCGAAAGCTCGCCTTGGAAGATATTGCCTTCGCTTAAGCCCCATTCACGTTCGAGATCAAGCGGCGTGACAACTTGTTTGTGCAGGATAATGTTCTTCAAATTCGGAGCGTATTCGGAGATCGTATCGATTACCGTGTTTCCGAAATCCTCTTTGAGATCATCCCAGTTCAGCCCCGGCTTCAGCTTGTAAGGTGCGTACTGCACGAAGCACGACATCACGTGCTTTCCCGGAGGTGCGACGCTGGGGTCGGTGAGCGATGGAATGACCATGTCTATATATGGGCGGCGCGAAAACGTTCCGTACTTAGCATCGTCGTAAGCTTTTTCCATGTATTCGACCGCTGGAGAAATGGAAATCGCACCCCGAAGATGCGCGCCCGGGCCGGGCATACACTTGAAATCAGGCAAGGCATCGAGTGCGAGATTCACTTTTCCGGATGATCCGCGAAATTTGTACCGCCGCACTTCGTCGAGAAACTCGCCCGGCAGCTCGCCGTTCTCCAGGAAGTTGATGAACGTAAGCCGCGGGTCTACGCTCGACGAAATCACTTTTCCATAAACCTCATCGCCGTTCTGCAGGGCCACTCCGACGGCGCGGTCATTTTTTACAATGATCTTCGCTACGGTTGCTTGCTTGCGAATCTCAACCCCTGCTTCGACTGCTGCTTCAGCGATCGCGTTCGAAATTCCGCCGGTGCCGCCGCGGGCGAATCCCCAGGCGCGGAATGCGCCGTCAATCTCTCCCATGTAGTGGTGCAATAGAACGTACGCTGTACCAGGCGAGCGCACGCCGAGGAACGTGCCGATAATTCCGGATGCCGACATGGTGGCCTTGAGCACGTCCGTCTCGAACCACTGGTCGAGAAAATCCGCCGCGCTCATGGTCATGAGCTGCACCAGGTTGTAACGGTCTTCGCTCGCGAGCTTTTGAAAACGCCGCGCCAGAAACAGCAGTTTCGAAAGATCTTTGGGGTTGAATCCAGTCGGGTCGGGCGGGACCATGTTCATGATCGGCTTCACGAAGTGGCACATCGGCTGCATGGCCTTGCCGAACTCGTCGTAAGCCTCGGCGTCGAGGCGCGAGTGGCGGGCGATCTCGCGATGCGTCTTGCCATGATCGTTCACCCGCCACAGGTAATCGCCGCTGGGCATGGGCGTGAACGTGCCATCAAGCGGAAGAATTTCCAGGCCGTGGCGGGGAAGATCGAGGTCGCGAATAATTTCCGGGCGCAGCAGGGAGACAACGTAAGAGCAAACGGAAAATTTAAAACCAGGAAAAACTTCTTCCGTGACCGCCGCCCCGCCCAGCACATGCCTGCGCTCAAGCACCAGCACTTTCTTGCCCGCGCGCGCAAGGTATGCGGCATGGGTGAGGCCGTTGTGTCCTCCGCCGATAACGATTGCGTCGTAACTGTTGGCCATTGTTTAGCTTCGAGTGATGAGCTATGAGCTGTGATCGTCAGGTTGCGCATTGCTCACCGCTCGTTGCTCACAGCTTTATTGAAACAGGAATCATACTCGCGAACAGGTCTTTGCGCAGACGCGGATCAGAGTCCGCTGGGTAGGACAATCCATTGGAGAAGACGGGACATGAAGGGACATTGTAACGGAACGAACGTATTAGCGTTGCTGAATATCGCGGCGCTGGTCGATTGTTCCCTGAATGGTCGTATATTGGGAATTACTTCAATAATCATGACGTGTCATCCCGAACCTGCCCGCCGAAAGAGGGCAGGAGAGGGACCTTACGATGTGTGAAGTTCCTCGGAAGCGTTCAGGATGGCCCCCGTTGCTTGCACAGTGCAAATCGCTGAATTCATCCTAATTTACGTCCGTGGTGATCCACACGCATCGCAAGGCCCCTCTCTCGTCTGCCTCCTGCGAACGAGTTCGGGATTGGCACATTCCTGGGTAAGTAGCATGCGCGTTCGGCGTGACATCGCGGTAGGCAGGTGTTCTGCGGTCGGATCTCATCATAGTCAGAGTGGGTATAATCCGAAGTTTGGAATTAAAGAGGAAATCATGCCCATCGGAACCGCCTTTCACGAACGCACCTTCCCGCTCTGCCAGAGCCTCAATTATCGCGAGTGGTCGGGATATTACACGGTCAGCGTGTATGAGGTGCACCATGAGCACGAGTACAACGCTATCCGCAATGCAGCGGCATTGATTGACATCACGCCGCTGTACAAGTACCTGATCACCGGGCGCGACGCTACCAAGCTGGTGAACCGCATCATCACGCGCGACATTAACAAAGTGGCCAAGGGACAGGTGATTTATTGCTGCTGGTGCGACGAGCAGGGCAAAGTGGTTGACGACGGCACCATCACGCGCCTCGACGAAAACCGCTATCGCTGGACCGCCGCCGAGCCTAACCTGCGCTGGTTCCATCAGAACGGGTTGAACATGGATGTCCAGATCGAAGACATCTCCGAACAAACCGCGGCGCTGGCGCTCCAGGGGCCGACTTCAGCGCGGCTGCTGAAGACTGTAGCCGAGGCGGAAATTGCGAATCTGAAATATTTCCGCATGACCAGCGGCAAAATCGCTGGCGTGCCAGTGGACATCTCGCGCACCGGTTATACGGGAGATGTGGGCTACGAAATCTGGGTTGATTGGGAAAATGCGGTCAAAGTTTGGGACGCGCTGAGTGCTGCTGGTCGGCGGTTTGATTTGCATCCGACCGGAATGTTGGCGCTGGATGTTGCACGCGTCGAAGCCGGATTGCTGCTGCTCGATGTGGACTACACCAGCTCGCGCAAAGCGCTGATTCCATCGCAGAAATATTCGCCGTATGAGCTTGGCTTCGGGAAGATGGTGCATCTGCAAAAAGAAAACTTCATCGGGCGATCAGCTCTGGTGAAAGATGACAGCCAAGGAGTGGAGCGGCAGTTTGTCGGTCTTGAACTCGACTGGCTGGAAATCGAAGCCTTGTATGAAAGCCTGGGGCTCACGCCCGCCGCACCGAGTCAGGCTTCGCGCGCGCATGTACCGGTTTATTCGGGCAATCGCCAGGTGGGAAAGGCGACCTCGACCACCTGGTCTCCGGTTCTGAAGAAGATGATTGCGCTGGCCAGCGTGGAATCAGTTCACTCAAAACCGGGAACAAAGTTGCAGATGGAAGTCACGATCGAAGCTGTCCGGCAGAAAGCGGCGGGGACGGTGGTGAAATTGCCGTTTTTCAATCCGCCGAGGAAGACGGTCGTTCCGGTGTAGACGTGTCGTCGTCGCTTTCATCTAATTCGACCGGCATTTCGGCGCGACGCAAGCCGAAAGAGCTTATAAATGGTTTGTACCTCTGCAACAGGGCGCCGGCTGTATATGCAATACCTGAATAAAACGGCGCTGTTACGGTTATCTGCGAAAGTAGGCGCCTCGGATCGCCAGTGATGCCGCGAGTTACCTCATTCAAAGTAGGAATGTGCCGCTGAATTTCAAAGAAGTAACTAAATTGTGGGCGTGGGCTCGCGTAAAGAACCGATGAAGGCAGACGGTGTTGCACAATCTCAATCAGCAATATGCATGTGGGCACAATCCAGGGCCAAAACGCTCCTGTGTCACGCCTTGACCGGCCTCTTATTTGTCCGGCCACGAGCACTGGAATGTACCGCGGCTAGTTGATGTATCCGCCCAGGAGGCCCGGCACGACGGTTAGTAACTCCAAGTGCTGCAAATGCCAGTCACGGGGCGGAATTGAGTTATAAAGCGCTAGCGAAGGCAAAACCAACAGGCACCGCACTTTTGCGAGGTCGGGGCCAAGGCGCACTGCAATGACATAAACAAGAAATGTGTGGAGCGCAACACCGGCGATTTTCCAATACCACGCCTGCTTTTGCTCAGGGAGCGGAAGGGGTGCAGTAACGGCCATATTTCGACACACAATAACATGGAAAACAGGAAAACAAGATTTATCCCATGCCCAATTCATCCGCCGCTTCGAGCACTGTCCCGCATTTCCGGCATATCACAGCGCCACAGTCGCCGCATGTAAGCGGATCGGCGACTTCAACGGCGCATTTCGGACAGTAAAGAGGCTCTGGCATTGGAGGAGTGTCAGCAGACATCAGGATGGAATTTAGCACAGCAGAGCTTCGGGCGTTCGGATAAGTGTTGTGCCTAACTAAACACAAGGTCTCTCGACTTCGCAGCGCGTCCAACAACCCGACGCGCCGCTTCGCTCGAGATGACAGGTTGCTGATGGCTCCTGCCTTGCAAACTCGAAGCCTAAGGCTAAGGCCAGTTCTAGCTAGCCTCCTATCATTTCGGCGATCTTCGCGGTCAGCTCTGCCGGTGTGAATGGCTTTTGCAGGAACCCAGCATCGCGATCCAAGTCTTCAATCTCGTCATCCGCATACCCGGACATATACAGCACACGAATATTCGGCCAGCGCGCTCGCACCAGATGCACCAGTTCCGGCCCGCTCATTCCGGGCATTACGACATCAGTCAGCAGCAGATCAATTTTGCCCGTGTGCTCCGCGACAAACGATTTGAGCGCTTCAGCATTGGGGGCGGTCAGAATCTCGTATCCGGCTTGAGTCAAGATCGTCTGGCCGAGTTCCCGCAACAGCGGCTCGTCCTCGGCCAACAGAATAGTCCCGGTTCCGCGCTTATGGGATTCGGTCATCGTCGTCTTCCGTGGAGCTACTCCTTCGTTTTCGACCCGGGGCAGAGATACACGGAACGTGGCGCCTTTCCCGGGTTCGCTCTCAACCTCGATCTGCCCATTGCTCTGTTTGATGATGCCATATACGGTCGCGAGACCGAGGCCAGTTCCCTTGCCAACCTCTTTCGTGGTGAAAAATGGCTCGAAAATCCGTGCCCGAGTCTCCGTATCCATCCCAATACCCGTATCTGAGATCGAAAGCGTTACATACGACCCTGCGCGCATCAGCGATTCGCCTTCGCCGCAATCGTTCAACACCTCCCGCGGGGCCGTGGCGATCGTGAGCTTCCCACCCTTCGGCATCGCGTCTCTTGCATTGACCACGAGGTTGATCAGGACTTGCTCCATCTGCACCGGGTCGGTTTTCACGAAGCCCAGGTCCGCAGCTGTTTGGATGCAAAGCTCGACGTTCTCGGTCAGTACACGACGCAACATCATCTCTAATCCATGCACAATGTTGTTTAAGTCCAGAACGCGCGGCTGCAGTGTCTGCTTGCGGCTGAACGCGAGAAGCTGATGGGTGAGCGCTGCCGCCCGCTCTGCCGCCTGCTGGATCTCCCGCGCTGCATGCGAGTCCGGTCCACCAGGATTGCGGTCAATCATCAGGCTGCTATAGCCCTTGATAATAGTCAGGAGATTATTAAAATCGTGCGCAACGCCCGACGCCAATTGCCCCACGGCTTCCATGCGTTGGCTGTGCGACAAATGCGCCTGCAGCTGTTTTTGCTCAGTGACGTCCAGGAGCACTCCATGCAACAACTGACGGCCGTTGGGACCGGGCACGAGCGAGCCACTGTCATTGATCCATATCACCTTGCCATCGCGGCGGAGCATTCGGTATTCCGCGCGAAAGGGATCGCCCGCTTGGGTAGCGTCTTCGGCAGCCAGTGCGATGTGCCGGTCTTCGGGGTGGACGTTTTCAATCCAGTTCGCCGCATTCGCTCGCCATTCCGCTGCCGAATACCCCAGCAGCGATTCGATCTGTGGGCTGACAAAGAGCCACTCACCTTCCACACCAAGTTCCGCGATGTAAGTCACCGCTGACAACTGCTCGACTAGGCTGCGATAAAGTATTTCCGCGTCTTCGCGGGCGCGTTCGTTGCGAGTGCGTTCACTTACATCAACTGCGACGGCGATTGTGCCAGCGGGCCTCCCATATTCGTCATGGATCGGTGTCCAGTGAGTCTCGAAAAACAAGCCAAGTTCTGAAAGCTCCTCGGAGCTGGAGAAGTCTTCTCCCGATAAAGCGCGGCGTACACTCGCGATTAGCGCCGGATATTTGGCGTACATTTGGAACAGCGACTGCCCGACCGACTGCCCGGGGACCTTGCCCAATTTTTGCAGCGCTTTGCCCTCACACAGAGTCACAATGCCATTTGCGTCGGTTGCGAACAGCACCACCGGGGCTTTGGAAATGACGCTGCGCAGGCGGTGCTCGGCTTCCGAGAGAGCCGGAGCTGGTTTGGGCCGCATAATCAATACTTTGTCCTCTGCTTGCGGGCGCAGGTGACATCAGGGGGAAGTCTGACGATCAACCAGTGGCGTAAGTCTAGCGCACTTGGAACAGGTTTGATGTCACCATGCGGGTAACATCGGTAACCTCGTCTGGCCACCAATTATTTGGTTAAGCGGTTGTATTTCTTCAGCACCTCCCGCAACTTGTCATGCGGCAAACCAATCACTTTGTTATTGTTTATGCCGGTCATCGTCTCGGCCGCCACCATCGCATTTACTACCGCTTCTTCAGTTGCTTGCACCGTAGCCAAAAAAAGAGGATTCATGCTCTCGTTCGGAAGCATCTCTAACTGGCGCACTCCTTTGGCATCTGCCGCGCCGGCATTCGCGGTGGAGAACGCTATGAACAAGTCTCCCGATCCATCGCCGGAGAAGCTGCCGAGCCTTCCCAACCCGAGCGGCACACGTTTCGCCATACGCCTCAGCTGCATCGGAAGCAATGGAGCATCCGTCGCGACAACCACGATGATTGATCCGATATCGTCATTGCGCGTCGTGTTCTCAGTGATTTCGCGGCCTACAGGAACGCCGGCAATCCGCAACTGATTGCGCCAGCCATAATTGCACTGCACGAGCACGCCCACCGTGTAGCCGCCGAATTTCGCCTCCAGCTTGCGTGACGAAGTCCCAATGCCGCCTTTAAATTCATTGCAGACCATCCCCGTGCCGCCGCCAACGTTGCCTTCCACGACGGCGCCGCCGGAGGCAGAGTCGAGGGCCTGAAAAACATGCTCGGGTTTCACGTGAAAGCCATCGGCGTCGTTCAAATCACCATCCCATGTCTCTGCGACCACCGGCAGCGACCAGAAATATCCCTCCTGATCAGCTGGCGCGCGCTTCACCCGCCATGCAATCACGGCATCGCGTACGACTCCAACGCTGTGCGTATTCGTGATCATGACCGGCCCATCCAAAAAGCCGGAATCGTCCACCCAGTGCGTGCCCGTCATCTCACCGTTGCCATTTAAGCTGAAATAACCTGCAAACACTGGATCTTTGGAATCTCTTCCGCGGGGCAGGATTGCCGTAACCCCGGTACGAACTGGCCCAACTCCTACTTTCAAAGCGCCGTCGCCGGAAATCAACGTGGTATGGCCAACTTCCACCCCTTTCACATCCGTGATCGCGTTGAGGGGCCCCGGAGTTCCGTCGAGCGGCACCCCTAAATCCCGTGCCCTCGGTTTCGATTGACTTGAAGCCACCCCGCAAGTAACGGCAAGAAAAAGAAAAGCTGTAAAAAAGCAAATCGCGGCTTTCAAAGTTCGCATCCTAGCCCTCCGGAGGTACTCGGCAGTATAGTCGAGACATCATGGTCAGAAGATATGAGCGGCAAGAGATGGAAAATTGGAAGCGGGCGCTGATCGCCGGATCGGCAGCTTTGAGCGCGATCTGCTTCGTCAAAGGCAAACGCGGTGGCGGATTGATTTTTGCCGGAGTGAGCCTGGCCGCATTGGCATCACACTATCCCGAAAACTTTCGCGCAATCCGGGCGGAACTACCCTATTATGTGGATCGCGGCGTGACTGTGTTGGAAATCGCGTCGCGGGTAGGTGAACACCTTGCGCAAGCGAACGCGCGCCGCCAACCGGATTTATTCGATGCGCTCCTAGGAAGCTGAGGATTACTCAATTCCGAGCTTTTTGCGGGCTTCCGGGCTCAACCGTTCCGGCGTCCAAGCCGGCTCCCATACGACGTTAACATTTACAGTGCGCACTCCGGGAATTTGCTGCACGCGCCCTTTCACCTGCTCCCCAATCATGACGTGCTCTGGACAGCCCTGCGCCGTCAGCGTCATGTCGACCGTGATGTCCTGCTGATCATTTTCCGCGGGATCAATCTTGATCCCGTAAATCAGGCCGAGATCAACAATGTTGACGGGGATCTCCGGATCGTAACAATCCTTGAGCGCCGTTAGAACTTCGTCTTGAGTCGTGGCTGGCATGATTTCCTCTAGTCCAAGTTTACAGTAGGCGAGTACTTCGTCGCCTCAATCAAGGCCGGGGAGGCTTGATCGAAGTCAAAGACACAGATCCCTCGCGTCGCAAGGCTCAGAGACGGCAATCAAGGTCATAGCCGGACTTCTCTTGTCCCAGAGGGACCTGCTTATACACCGGCTTGTGTCCCGGAGCGACGGCTGAACGCCCGCGGAACTTGGACAGCGGGTGGCATGGTTCACCTATCAGGTAAAATCAAGCTCTTGCTGGCAGCCGATAGCTGAAAGCTGAGAGCTCTCCATGAAACAAAGAATCCAAGTCATCCTGGTTCTCGGCATGCTTGCCGCCGCCATCCGTCTGGCATGGATCCTTTACGAGCGGCACGAGGAATCGGCGGTGCCAGAAAAGCAACAGACCGTCACACTTGATCCCGACCTCTATGTCACTTCCAAGAAGATGTACCTGTACGACTTGAAATCGGCCAAGACTGAAATTACGAAGCAGCCGGTGTGGGTGAAAGTTGGTTATGCCTACGGCTACTTTCCCTATGATCCCGCCACTCGCCATGCCGACCTTGCGCACGAGGCGGGCAAGCTGCTGCCGATCCAGAAACTTGAGGTCAAGGATATAGTAACCGGCTCATCACCTAAGAATCCCGGTGAGCGGCAAATCCTAGCGGTGTTCGAGCAGGACGGCAAGTCCTACGCAACTCCCATTGGTACTGGGAAAGGCGGAGACTTCAAATTCTGGGCCAATGAAATGTTGTTCATTGAAGACCCGCACCAACTCTACAAGCATTGGCCCGCAGAAATATGGCAAGCAGTTGACCAGCATCAAGTGAAGTCGGGCATGAGTGAATTGCAAGCTAACTTTGCTCTTGGGATTGGGCTTCTCGAAAGCGGTGGGGATTCAACCGACAGAACCCTCGACTATCCGAACGGCGGCAAGCCCATCAAGATCAGCTATCACAGCGGCAAAGTAGTTGACATCACGCCGGGACCGGCGAGCTGATCGCAAAATTGAATCATTGAAACCACCATGCCTTTCTCTGCGACCTTGGCGGCTTTTTCTTTGCGATCTCTGCGGTTAAAGGCTTTTGACCGAATGGAAGGGGACATTTCTCAATGATTCAATCCGCTCTAAGCGCTTCCGAACTCTGATCGGCTTCCTTGGTTTCATCGGCGCGTATTTTCCCTTGCTCGTCGGAGAAGAACGAACGGTGGGTTGAATCCTGCTGCTTTGGCAGCATGCTGACCTCGAACGTGTCTTTCTCTTTGTGGGCGCGGAATTTCACGGTGTAGTCGCCACGGTCCGTTGATCCCGCCATGCGCCGGGTGAAGGACCCGGTTTTCGATAACTCCATCAGCGTGGTCGCATAGTGGCCGTTCTTCTTCTTGTAGATTTTCTGAGCGCGAAGGAATGTCCGCATGTAGCCCAATGCTGCGGCCTCCGAATCAGACCGCGCCGGGTCGCCCTTGAACTTCGGCTGATACGCTGCCTGCGCCGACACCATTGCCGCCAGAATCGCGACTGAAATTGCGACGGAAATGAACCTCTTTACTGTCCTGCCTTTGAAGGTCATGAGTTGAATTCCCACGCTGCCCAAATTTGGATGCGAACTATGTTACTCCCGTAATTCGCAAGGCGTTACGAAACCTTGCATCGCCCTGTAATGCAGATATCCTACCTACATCGCTACGTCCGAGGACAGGCATATCTATGAAAGCTGCAACCGCCATGAAAGCGGCACCTACAAAGAAGCCTCAGATTCGAATTGCGGTGGTCGAGAGCGATCCGCTGCGTTTTGTCGGCTTTCGCGCCCTGTTTGATTCCGAGCCGGATTTCGAGCTGGTTTCGGCCAGCCTGCCGGATATCGCAGTTATGCAGGATATTGACCTCGTTCTCCTCGGCAACCGTAACGGTCAAAATCTGTTCGACGTCATGGCCAGCCTAAAAGCTTCGCGTCCCGACCTGCGCATTATCGTGACCGGCGCCGGCATGGACGAAGAAACCATTCTGAAGGCTATTGCCTCGGGTTCCAAGGGTTACGTGGACGAAGCAGCTTCCGCAAGTGAATTCGTGCAGGCACTTCGCATTGTGCATCAGGGATCGGTTTGGGCGCCTCGCCGCGTGCTCTCTATGTTCATCGAGCGGGTGAGCTCTTCTCCTGGCCGAATCTTCCCGAATGGCCGCGTCACCTTCACTGATCGCGAAAAAGAGGTTCTGGAAATGCTGGTCGCCGGCCGTTCCAACAAAGAAATTGGATCAGCGTTAGGCATTGAAGAACGCACTGTCAAAGCCCACGTGGCCAAGCTGATGCGTAAAGTCGGCGTCCAGAACCGGATTGCGCTGTCGGTCCACGCCATCACACATTCGCTAGTAACGGCAAAGTAGAGGTTAGGGAACCAGCGCCTTCCTCAAAAACGACGCCAAGTGCCAGCCATCCATGTACTTGTACGGGCTCTCGCCTATGGAATAGTGTCCGCATGGCAGCGCGACCGCTTTGTGCTCCAGTCCATAACGCTTAAACTGCTCCACCACTTGGCGCGAAAATTCCGGCAAGAAGGTCAGGTCATATTTCGCATAGATAATCAGGGATTTTCGTTTGAATCGTGCGAATTGCGAGAAATATGACATCGGACTGACCGCAGTAAACAGTCCGCGCAGGCGGTCGAGATCGAGATGCGGCTCGACTCCCTGGCGAATATGCCGCGTGGACTGCCCATGCCAGACTACGTCGGCAAAGTAAGTCGAAGCATGGTTGAATGCGGCGACCTCGATACGCGCATCGTGGGCGGCTGCAAGGAACCCGTAACACGATCCGAGACTGGTGCCAACGATACCCAGCTTCTCGTAACCCTGCTGCTGCAACCAATCGAGACAACAGCGCAGATCGAGAACGCCTTGGCGCGCAGCATCGATGGTGCGGCCGATGTTGGCAGAAACGGCATAGTCGGCACGGCGAATCTCGGGGGGACGGCGAATATCGTGATGCGGCATGCTCAGCCGCAGAGCCGATATTCCGAGCCGGTTCAGAATTCGACAGAGCGAATTGTGACTGAGAGCGTCGGAGTTCCACTGTGGCAGCAGCACAACCGCACTCTTACCTTTTGCGGGAAACCAGCGCGCATTCGCTAGATTGTTTTCCGGATAAGGCGTGCGCACCGGAGACGTAAACCGCAGGAAATCGGCATGCGTTCCGCTCACCTTCGCTTCCAGCCGGGGATCGGGAATCTCCCGCGTGCTAAAGACCTGAACTTCACGTCGTTCTAGCCGGAAGTCACGTGGGCTTTCATAGGAGAAGAATTCGTCGCTGGCGGCGACGGCCCGCAGACTGTACTCGCGAAGGTAGCGTTCGCATTGCTCGTCCGTTTGCGCCGGCATGAATCCGTTTCGACAGGGCCACTCCTGTGTCCAGTCGATCCCCCATTCCAGAGGTCGCACCACGCGGTTGTTGTCCACCTGTGTTAGCCGCGTTTCCCAGTCGTACATCCAGCGGGCATAGAGAGCGCGCATGCATTTGAGCATAACAAACGCAGCGTCGAATAATCAGCACGATGGCGTGAGGCGACCGTGCGCCATTGTTTAGTCTTGATTGCGCAGGGAATGGTGATTGACTTTCCCAATCGAGCAGCGTAGAAATGCACGTGAGATTCTCGACGCGCCCTCTAAAGGGAATGCGCATGGCTCAAAAGCTAAAATGGCTTTTGGGCCATTTCCATGTCGAGGAGGAATATCGCGCGACGCAAGGAACAAGCGAGTGACGAGACGTCCCTCGCACAATTGCCAGTAGCTACAATTGGAGTTACAATAAAATTCGAGTGGGATGAGAGCAAGAACCTCGTCAACATCCGGAAACATGGGTTAGACCTCGCTGATGCAGAAGAGATTTTTCGCGGCGTGCTCGTGTTGACCCCGATACTCGCGAGGATTACGGAGAAAATCGCTGGGTGGGTCTCGGTATGATTCGAGGCCGCATCGTGTACGTAGCCTTCGCGAAGCGTGGCCCGGACGTCATTCGCATCATCTCACTGAGAAAGGCAAGTCGCCGTGAGTCCAAAGAATACGAAAAGGCGATCCAGGACAGACTGGAAGCGCGGTGATGCAATGAAGGATTCCGACATAGATTTTTCTGAAATGCCCGAGCTTGGCCCTGACTTCTTCGCGCGTGCAATCATCTGGCCCGGACCCAAAAAACAGATTACCCTGCGCGTTGATCCCGATGTGCTGACCTTTTTTCGCAAGCATGGTCGCGGCTACCAAACCACGATAAACGCCGTCCTACGCAAGTACATGGAGGCGCAAAAGGAGCGCGCGATGTGAAAGGCACATTTAGGGTCGCGAGATACTAGGTGCAATACCTTCTCGGCACTCGTTTTGAGATAGCGCAAAGGATTTCGTAGGGAACGGTATTGGCAAGCTCGGCGTGCTCCCGCGCGTCCACGCTGAGGCCGTCGTGAGAGCCGAGCAGCACCACCTCATCTGCTACTTCTACTCCGGGAATTCCGGTCACATCCACAGTCGTAAGATCCATCGAGATTCGTCCTACGATCGGGGCATAATGCTCACGCACAATCACGCGGCCTCCGGCAGAAAGGCCGCGATTAAGGCCATCGGCATACCCGACCGGAAGAATCGCAACCCGGGAAGGTGCCTTGGTCACATAGGTCCCGCCATACCCGAGCGCCTGTCCGGCGCGCATGTCACGCAGAGAAAGGATCCGTGTCTTCCAGGTGAGAACTGGTTTCACCGAAAGCCTGAGCCCACTGCCGCTTACCACACGACCGGCACGCTCAAAGGGCAAGTGGTAACCGTAGAGCGCGAGACCAGGACGCACCATCGTGTTCCAGCTCTCATGGTGAGAGATGACTGCGGAAGTGTTGGCGCTGTGGACCAGCGCGGGATCGAAGCCATACTCGCGCAGCGCGCGTCGCGCGTCGGCAAAAGCTTTGAGCTGTTCGCTGACGGATGGCGCGTCGAGAACCTCAGATGAGGCCAGGTGCGTAGCAAAGCCTTCCACCTTCAAGTGCCGCGATGACCTCAAGGCGGCACAGATCCCTGGCAATTCTTCCGGCGTACAGCCCAGCCGTCCCATGCCGCTATCAATTTTCAGGTGCACTGCTTGTTGCAGTACGCCCAGCCGGGCGGCAGCACGTTCCAGCAATTCGATTTGCCCGATCTCCCAGACCGTCGGCGTCAGATCGAGCCTGACAATTTCTTCTTGCTCGCCACGCCAGAAGCCGGTCATTAGAAGAATGCGAGTGGCAATGCCTTCTTCCCGGAGGGGAATGGCCTCGTCGAGCGATGTCACTCCCACCCAGGTGGCGCCTTCTTCCTCGAGCGCCTTCGAGCATTCCACCGCACCGTGGCCGTAGGCGTAGGCCTTCACCACCGCGCATACGGTCACTCCGCTGCCAACGTATTTTGTGACCGTGCGATAGTTCTCGCGCAGTGTGGACAGAGACACTTCCGCCCATGTGGGGCGCGTCGCGGCGCGCTTCGCAATCTCGATGGTTGCCACGTGCTAGATTATAGTTCGCGGAGGTCGAGATCTCAGGTTACCGCTGTGCTACGCCGGGATTTCCGCTGCCGCGAAACAAGGACCCACACGCAAGCGCGCCCGGGCGGGTGAGGGCACCCGCGCCCCTACGTGATTTGAGATGGATTCCAGCTTCCTTGCCATGATTCCGCACCGCAAGTCTTAGTGATTCAAAGTGAACTTTACAGTGATCTGCGTCTCCACTGCTATTGGCGTGCCGTTCAGGTAGTAGGGACGATACTTCCATTGATTCACAGCTTCTATCGCAGCGTGTGCCAGGATCGCAGGCCCGCTGACGACTTGCACTTGATGAATCGTTCCGTCAGAGCTGACCAGCGCCCGCAGCTCGACGACTCCCTGTAACCTGATCTGCTTTGCAATGACTGGATACAGCGGCTCGACTCGGTGGATTAAGTTGCCCTCCATGACGACAGAAATAGGACGGGGCTTTGTCGTCGGAGGTGGATTCAACACGGGCTGTGCGTCCCCATTCGTGAAGATGCTGTTGATCCCAGAGCCACCCGGTTGCCCCATGCCGACTGGCGCCTCTGGGGGAGTCGTGTCCGTCTCCTGCGTGGCTTGATTGCGCCCAGATGGAAACGTGAAGGGGTTGTGAACAATGATCGGGTTGAGGTGCACGCCTCCGCCATGCTGCGCGACATCCTGGTTAGGTCTCGTCGGTGTTTCGCCGGCTGAGATCGGCACAAATATGCGGTGCCTCATGAACGCCTCAGGCAAGTTCGCAGGGTGAAGCAGCGGCAACACCAGCGCTGCGCTAACGAGAATTCCTTGCAAGATAAACGAAGTCAGAGCGGTCCATCGCCGACCGTGTGGTAGATCAACCGTATCCAATCCAGAAAACATGGCGCGCCTCGCGGCAGAAGTTTCTGCTGCGAGATAAAGACACCACGGTACTAAAATCCGGCAAGGATGAAGCAAAAATAAAAAGACCGCGATTTCTCGCGGCCTTAGGAACAAATTCTTCTCGAACGGTGTCCAGGCTACTGCTTTGGCTGGGTAGCGGGCGGCTTGGTGGTTGGAGCTGCCGGCGTAGCAGGTTTGTTCAATCCCGTACCGCCTGGCCTGCTCGTGCCCGATGGTATGCTTGGCTTCGCGGGCGGCGCAACGCCAGACTGAACGTTGTAAGCATCCACGATTGGTTTGGTGATATCAATCGCGGGATTCTGCCAAAGCACCGGACCATTCGGCCACTGATTGTTGGTTGAAGTATCAATGATCAGCCCAAAAGCGTTGTCGCCGGCATATTTCACGATGAGTGGCCCCATTTTGCGCAGGACGCGCTGTGCGATCTCGTTTTCCTGGCCACGCACTTCTTCCTGCAAATCCGTATTGTTGCGTTCCAGCGTTTTCTGCTTCTGCTCAATCTTTTTCGTCAATTCAGCCTTCGCATCGTCGCTGAGACTTGCTCCTTGCGTGTTGAGCTGTTTCTTCAGGCCTTCAATCTCATCGTTCATCGCCTTGAGCTCATTCTGCTTTGGCTTTAGCTTCTCGGCCACGGCATCGCCATCACGCTGGCCTTCGTTGCTGGCAAAAATAGCAGCTTCAATGTTGATGGTCCCGATCTTGGTGCTTCCCCCCGGCGTGGCTACAGGTGCAGGTGCAGAGGAAGTGGCAGCACTGGGAGCCGCAGGCAAGGCGGCCGACGAGGCAGCAGGATCAGTCTGGGCCAGGGCAACTGCTGACGCGAGCACTGCCATGGCGGTTAAAGAACGCATAAGCGTAGGTTTCATGTGATTAAACAACTCCTTGGGTTACTGCTCTCAATTCTCTTAAATCTGATTTCAGAAATCTGGATTCGCTCAGATGCCGAGATATCAGCGCCACACCCTTTCCGTGTGAGCATCCATTGGGCAGGCTGATCTACTCGCATCCGATTGCGGGGGACCACTACCGCGCAAGACCAGCCATTCTGGTGTGGATAGAATCATTATAGAAATAGCGCCTTGCTAGCGTCAAACCTGAAAAGAGCTTTTAGCTGCTAGCTCTCAGCTTTTAGCTTGAACCAAGGGCTTTTTCTCCCTCGACGTTCTCAGCGTCTGATACAGCACAAGTTCCCAGGGTTCAGCGCCCGCAAGCACGACGGTTTAGCGAATAGCTAAAGGCTAAGAGCTAATAGCTGATCCTCAAAACGTCGTTCCCACGCTGAAGCGAAATGTCTTTCGCGGTTCACGCAACAGATACTGCGGAGAAAATGTATTCTTCGCGAGCTTGAATGTGTAGTCTCCGGCCGCGCCGGCGGGGAACATGTCTCTGGTGACGGGAATCGGCTATTGCGCTGTCTCGTCCAGCCGAATCGGGTTGTACGCCCAGTAGATTCGGAACGGCGCGTTCACCACGGGCAGAAAAACTTGCAATTCCAGACCGGTTGAGCCGCGCGGCTGCCAGTTTGATTTTCCCAGCGGCGAGAGCTGCTGGCTGAACTGGAATTTTTGGGTACCCACGCACACGTTATTGAAAGGATCCAGCCCTGGGCAACCGAACTCTTGGTTGTTAATGGCCGTAAACTGTCCGTTATTAATCCGCAATTGCGAGCTGCGCAGGATGGGATCGAAGCCAAAATCAAAGAAAGGAGCGATCGCCACCGGCCCCGCAATCGTTATGCGATATTCCGCATTCGAAACCAGGCTTAAGTCGCCACCCGGGAACGTGATCTGCTCAACCGGAATTGGGACCGTATAGTTCCCTTTCGCCGGATTACTCGGGTCCTTGGGAACGAAGGAACCATCGGGATTTCGCAGGGAGATCGACGAACTGGAAGGAAGGAACGCAACCGGCGAGACTGATCGTACGTCGAAGCCTCGAATGTCCTGCTCGCCTCCCATGTAGAAGCGCTGAAACGGAGGCGCTACAAGGCCGCCAAATCCGCTCAAGAACGAGCCCTGGAAGTGCAATCCGATCGTGTTGCGACGGTTCTGCACCGGGATATGGTGCTTCCACTCTACAATGGGACGCACCGTCCGCACGGTTCCGCCGAGGCCCGAGACTTCGCCACCGATGAAATATTCCGTCCCAGAGTGGGGATAGAGGGCGGCGTCGAGGCTGTTCTTGGAATATTGCACCAGCACTTTGCTGGTGATAATCCCGTTCAGCGCGCTTGGGCCGCTGATTCCGCTGAACGCCAGATAATTGAATAGATTTTTGGACGCAGTGGTCAGTGCAATTAGAGACGAGACGTCATAAGAGTAGGTAACTCCCACCCGCTTGAACGACCGGTGCAAAGGATAAGAGGCTGACAGGGTGAAGCCCCAGCTTTTTGTGGTGTAGTTCTGCAGGCTCTGCAACTGGGCGGCAGATACATTCAGAATCTGGCCAGTGATGAGCGCGCTCTGCCGCGCTTGATCGTAGATCAGCTTGCGACCATAAACCGAAAATCCCGCGGTAATGGGCCGGTCAAAGAAGTATGGCTCGGTAAAGCCAAACATGATGTCGCGCTGAAGACTGCCGAGGTTGGCTTGTACTGTGAGAGTCTCGCCCAGCCCAAGGAAATTGTTGGTGCTGTAGCTCAATCCGATGAACGAGCCGGCCAAGCCGCTTACGCCGCCGGAAAGCCCGATCTGATTCTTGCCCCTCTCGTGGACCTTGAGGGTCAAATCCACCAAGCCCGCCTTCTCATCCAAATGGCGGTCGGTGACGTTGGGATCATCCGGTTTCAGTTGCTCAAAGAATCCGAGCTGGTTGAGCCGCTGTAAGCTCACTTTCCACAACTGCTCGTTGTACTGCTGACCTTCTTCAAGGTTAAGCTCACGCCGGATGACCTTGTCGCGAGTGGTCGTGTTGCCCTGGAATTCAATTCTGCGGACGTAGAACTGCTTACCCTCGTCAATTTCGATGTTCCACGAGACGGTCTTCTTGGCTTCGTCAAAGGTGGGGGTCGGCACGGGCGTGTAGTTGATAAAGCCTTGAGTTCCGTAAGCAGTCTTGAGGTTTTCCAGCCCCTTCGCAAACTTCTGACGGGAGAACACATCGCCATCCTTCAGCTGAAAAACACCGCGCAGGGCCTTGCTGTTGTTCAGTGTCTTGTTCCCGCTGAAAGTAATTCCGGCAAGCCGGTACTGCTCACCCTCTTCGATAGGAACGGTAATGTCAATTTCCTTGCCCGGCCCATGCTGAAGCAGCGGAATGTGGAACCCCGTGCGACCGGTATCCCGAATCTGCGTCTTCGGATCTCCAACCACTGCTTTGAAATACCCGCGATTCTGCTCCGCTTCGCGGACCAGCTCCATGTCGTCTTCGAGCTTGGTGGCGTCGTAGGTTTTGGCGAAGAGATTTTCCAGGAAGATCGAGTGCGGGACTCCAATTGGCCTCAGGAAGTGCATGGCGTGCCGCAACTCTCGGCTGCTCACGTGTCGGTTGCCTTCGAACCGAATGTGTCCCACCTTGACCTTTGGGCCTTCCCTGACCACGAAGGTCACGCCCACTGAGGCAGGAGGAATAGGCCGGATTTCCGTGCGGATGGTCGCGAATTGGTGGCCATGCTCCGCCAGTAATTGCTTGACGACCACCTCCGCGTGCTTGATCTTGGTCGGGTCGTACTGTGACTCGGGAGACAGTCCGACCTTGTCCGTCTTGAATCGTTCCAGGATGTCACTTTTCGATATGGCATTGATCCCCAGATAGCTGATGTCTTTGACCCGTGGTCGTTCCTTGACATACACGTGCAGGATCCAACCTTTGGCCGTTGCCTCGCGCTCGAACCGGATATCTTCGAAGTAATTTGTGTTCCAAAGCGAGTTGAAGTCGCGTTCGATAGCATTTTGGTCGAAAATGTCGCCAGGCCGGGTAAAAATGTGGGCGCGAATGGTGTCGGCGGGAATGCTGCGGTTACCGTGAATTTCGATTGCGGTGATAACGTCAGGTTGCTGTTGGGCGAGTAGGCCGTTTTGAAAAACGACGACCGCCACGAGCGTAGCCGCAAGGCATCGAGCCCAACCCTTTCGGAATGAGAGAGATGCCGACTCGGCGAGTAATTTTGCCGGACACCCGTACACGCTGCCCCGCGGAATTGCAGGGCTATCCTGATCAACGAAGAGAATCGTCACTACCTCAGATGGCTTGAGTTAATGGAAAACCGCAATTATACGGTAGAGCTGCGAAGAGCGTCCAAAGGCGTGCCCGAGTTGCCCTCAATTTTCTCTGTACCTAGGCCGGCCTAAAAAGCTCTACTTCAACCAAGACGGAATAAAACGTGGCAGAGTTGCCCATGTCGGTGAGTTTTTCCGAGGTGAGCACGTTAATGTTCCGATTTCCGGGTGTAAGTTTTGCCCAATTCAGTTTCGCCGCAACCACTCCGGCGGAAACTTTGCCGTCAACCTGCGCCTTCAATTGGATTTCGCCACGCCGGTTGAACACTCGGACGGTATCTCCGTCCCGAATACCGCGCGCGGTCGCGTCGGCTGAACTCATCTCGAGGAGACCGAACACTTCTAGAGCTTGCAATCCGGGAAGGTTCGAGAATGTCGAATTCAGGAAGTTGTCAGCCTTTCGCGCGAGAAGTTCCAGCGGGAATGCTTTGGCATTGGCCGTGTGACGTGACTCTTCCGGCGGAACGAACGACGCAACTGGATCGAGCCCGGACGCCTTGAGGCTTTCGTTGTAAAGCAAGGCCTTGCCGCTCGACGTCCGGAAATTGCCGTTCGCGAAAGGCAGGAACGGCTCAGAGGATGTCCCTGGGTGCCCCATTCTAGTCGCGTCCTTTGCGACTAGGGTGGGATGAACACCACTTCCATTAAAATTCAATCGAACGTGCCCTTCATTCTCCAGCCGTTCGCGGGTGATTCCCGTCAGCCACGGATTCGGCGAATCCAGCGCCTGGTCCATCATGTCTTCGACAGAATCGTTGAAGCACTCATCTTCGAATCCCATGCTGTGCGCCAGCGCTCGAAACATATCCACATTCGACCGGCATTCGCCCAATGGCTCAATTGCCGGGTTTGAAACCTGTAAGTAATAGTGCCCATATGCCGACTGCAGATCCTTGTGTTCGAAAAACGTAGTTGCGGGCAGGACAATGTCGGCGTAGTCGGTCGTGTCGGTCATGAACTGCTCATGCACGACCGTAAATAGATCGGATCGACGCAACCCGCGAATCACGTCATTGTGGTTGGGACAAACCGCAGCCGGATTCGAGTTGTACACAAACAGCGCTTTCACGGTCGGATCGTTCACTTCGTTCAGCGCTTTACCCAGTTCGACCATATTGATGGTACGGGCAGGCCGGCCCAGCGAACTCTGCATAAGTTCAGGCAGCTTCAGGGCTTCTTCATTCAGCCCAAAAGCTGCGCTGGTTGAGAGTTGAAAGCCGCCGCCAACCTCTTTCCATGAACCAGTAATACAGGGCAGCATGGCAATTGTCCGTGAAGCTGTTCCGCCGTTTTGCGACCGCTGGACGCCATAGTTCATACGGATCACGGAAGGACGAACAGTTGCGTACTCTCGCGCCAGCTTTTGAACGTCGGCGACAGACATGCCTGTCCAGCCAGCGACTTTCTCAGGCGGATACTCTTGAACTTTTTGACGAAGTTCGTCGAACCCAACCGTGTGCCGCGAGACATAATCGGCATCGTAAAGATTTTCGTTGATGATCACGTGCATCATGCCCAGGGCGAGAGCAACGTCAGTGCCGGGATTTACGGGAATGTGCCAATCGGCGCAGGCCGCAGTACGCGTGCGGTAGGGATCTATAACGACCAGCTTTGCGCCATTGCGGCGCGCTTCCTCAATGAATGGCCATAAATGCACGTTGTTGCCGTGAATATTCGCCGCCCACGCAATGATGTACTTCGAGTGCCGGAACTGCTCAGGTTCGGTACCCATGTTCGCGCCATAGACTGACCTGACGCCCGCAGCGCCTGCCTCAGAACAAATGTTGCGGGCCAACTGCGACGCCCCAAGGCGATGAAAAAAACGTCGGTCCATGGAGGCGTAGCCGAGCTTGCCAAGCGTCCCGCCGTACGAATAAGGAAGGATCGATTCACTGCCAAATTCGGCTGTGATGCTCGTGAATCGCGAAGCAATTTCGTCGAGGGCTTCGTCCCACGTGATGCGCTCGAAGGGTCGTGTGGCGCGGACCTGCCCTGAGCGAAGTCGAATGGGGCCTTCGCCCGCGACTCCCTTGGCCCCAACTCGCCGCAGTGGATACAGCACCCTGTCCGGCGAATAGACCCGGTCCAAGTACTTGGCGACTTTCGCACACAAGAATCCGCGAGTGACCGGATGCGCGGGATCGCCCTGGATTTTTACCGCCTTGCCGTCGTCCACCGTGATCAGTACCCCGCACGCGTCAGGGCAATCATGGGGACAGGCGGCATGAACGACTTGCTTCATGATTTCTGATTATAAGTTGTCCGCTGGCTTGGTTAGTGGGGTTTGGACGCTTCCAGGTATTTATCCAACGAAACTTCGAAATACATGAGGTCGTGTCCGGAAGAATCGCGCACGCCGGTCAGGTAGAAGTTCGCTCCCGAAAGCGGGCTTGAAAGATCGGAGACATCGAAAAACATGAATCCCGCCTGCGAACTGCGCGGCTCGACCGCCCGGGCACGAAACAGAGCGCTTTGGACCTCGTCGCGCGACTTCGAATCCACACCGCCCTTGGCTTTTTGGGTGGGAAATGGGACAGGATAGCGAGTTCCGGAGGCTTTCGGATGGGAAATCCGCCGGAAAATGTCGTCTTCAGAAAGCGGAGTGAGTTTGATGCGGTCGGCAGTGACCAACTCGATTTTCATCTCCGAGAGCTGGACTGGCTGGTCAGAATCGTTAGTGATCACCACCAGGATGAGCAACAGCTCGTTCTCACGATAATGAACAGTGAAGATACTTGACTTAGTCGGAGTGTCGTATGGATCGAGCCCGACCGTGACGTTTTCGTTTCCATGATGGTCGTGCGCCGGATAGCTGAACGCCGGTTGCACCTTCGGCATGGAGAATTCTTTGGCCGCAAGGCAAAGTAAGGGCAATGCAAAAATTGCGACCGTAACAAATACGGTCTTAATAATGTGGGGACAGCCGCTCTCGGCTGTCCCTTCGGACACCTGGCCCGACTTCTCCCTGAGGAAACTTTCGTCGAGCTGCGCTCGACCGGACAGCCGAGGGCGGCTGTCCCCCCGTTTTCCAAGTTCTAGATTCACGACAGTGAATTATAGGATGCAAAGACCTGCTTGGTTCGGTGCTTCTTGCGCATCGCGGATATCGTCGATCCCCGCGAAATCTGCGACTGCCGCATTTAGAATGTCCCTTCCTGAATGTACCTGATCTATAGTGCGCTGCTGGCCGCAGGACTTCTGGTGGCGACCCCCTATTGGCTGCTCGAAATGCTTCGCCAAGGCAAGTACCGAAAAGGGCTGCGGCAGAGGCTCGGTCAGGTTCCTCTGTCGATCTGCAACCCGCACGGGCGGTCAATCTGGGTGCATGCCGTTTCAGTCGGCGAAGTACTTGCAGTAAGCGAACTGATACGAAACCTCCAAGTGGAATTTCCCGAACATCGAATACTGATTTCGACAACCACCGACACCGGACACTTGCTTGCCTGCAGGCGATTTGGCGCCGAAAACGTCTTTTACTTTCCTTTGGATTTTTCGTTCGCGATGCGAAGGTATCTCGCAGCCCTGCGGCCCGACCTCGTCGTGATCGCGGAGACCGAATTCTGGCCGAACTTCCTTCGCCTCGCGCGCGATTGTGGCTCACGTGTAGCCGTGGTCAATGCCCGAATTTCAGACAGATCTCTTCCCGGGTATCGGCGATGGAGCAAAGTTCTCCGCCCGGTATTACGAAACATTTCGCTGTTCGTGGCTCAAACTTCTGAAGACGCCCGGCGCTTAGTCGAGATCGGTGCTCTCGAAGATCGCGTGGTGGTTGGCGGCAATCTTAAGTTCGACTTTGTGCTGCCGCCTCCCCCGCCGATTTTAGGCCAGCTCAGGTCGTCGCTTGCAGAATCCGCAGCGGGCCCCGTCCTGGTTTGTGGAAGCACAGTCGACGGCGAGGAAACTCTTCTCGTGGAGACGTTCAAGCAGGTTCTGTCGCAGCATCACTCAGCCGTCATGCTGCTGGCGCCGCGACACCCGGAGCGTTTCAGTCAGGTCACGAACCTTTTGCAGGATGCCAACGTGAAATTCTGGCGCTCTACACAGTGGAACGGCGACGCGCCGAACGGCGGCGTGCTCCTGGTTGACTCAATCGGAGAACTTGCCAACCTGTACGCTCTGGCGGACCTCGCGATCGTCGGAGGGAGCTTTGTGCCTGCGGGCGGGCACAACATTCTTGAACCCGCGCAGCACGGGGTACCGATCATTGTCGGCCCGCATACCGAGAATTTTCGCGACATCGTGGCCCTGTTTCATTCCGCCGACGCGGTTCGCGTTGCCAGTGCAACCGATCTCAGCAAGACGGTGTTGAATCTGCTCGCCGATCAAAACGAGCGCGATGCGTTGGGTCGTCGTGCTCTTCAAACACTGCAATCCGAGCAGGGCGCAACCGCGATCACTCTTCAGAAGCTCAAAACGCTACTCTCCGCACGCGAGCAGGGAGCGCACACCGCTTGAATCCACTGAGCGCGATCTATGCGGCCGGTGTAACTGGCAAGAATCGCCTATACGATGCCGGCGTGCTGAAGGCACAAAGATTGTCCGCGTCCGTGATTAGCGTGGGCAACTTGTCAGTGGGTGGTTCGGGCAAGACTCCGTTTGTGATTCTGCTCGGAAAGTTGCTGCAACAGCGCGGCATCCCATTCGACGTTCTTTCGCGCGGCTATGGACGCAAAACGCAGGGGGTCTTAGAGGTCGATCCAAACGGATCGCCGGAACAATTCGGGGATGAGCCACTCCTCATTGCACGCCGACTGAACTGCCCAGTAATTGTCGGCGAAAGCCGCTACCATGCAGGCCTATATGCACAGAAGGAAACTGGAGCAAGGCTGCACATTCTCGACGACGGATTCCAGCATCGGGCATTGGCGCGCGATTTCGACATCGTCCTGCTGACTGCGGAGGACTTGGATGATCAGTTATTGCCTTCAGGTCGTCTGCGCGAACCGCTCTCGTCGCTGCAACGCGCCGATGCAGTTGTAATGACAAGCGATATGGATTTCACCCCGCCGGCGCACACACCCATTTGGCGCATTCGGCGCTTAGTTGAGATCTCCAATCCTCCAAAGAGTCCTGTGGTTTTTTGCGGCATCGCGCGTCCGCACAAATTTATTGAACAGCTGCGAGCAGCGGGCGTTGAGCCCGTTAGCATGAAGTTCTATCGCGATCACCATGCTTACAATGCGTCCGATATTCGGGAACTGTTGGCGCTACGCGAGCGTTCCGGCGCAACCGGATTTGTCACGACGGAAAAAGATGAAATTAATCTCAGATCGCACACCGCCGCATTGGGCGCCATATCCGTCGCCCGCGTTCGCATGGATCTCGCAGAGCCCACTGCTGCTTTGGATACCATTTTTCGTGCGACCGGTGAACGCAAGCCCTCCGCGTGAGAGAATTCGTCTGAACAATGAGCAAGGCCCCAAGAGAAACCGAGCGGCTGAGCAAGATAGTGCAGGCGTTTCCGCGCATCACGGTCACCGTGCTCGGCGACATGGTCGCCGACGAATTCGTCTTCGGCGAAATCTCTCGCGTATCGCGCGAGGCGCCGGTGCTCATTCTTCGCCATCGCGAACGCACCGTTGTTCCCGGTGGCGGAGCAAACGCGGTGAACAATCTTGCCGATCTGGGCGCCAGCGTTTTGCCAGTGGGGATCGTGGGAAACGATGAGCCGGGACGTTTGCTCTTGAGAAGCTTTCGCCACAAACGAATTCCGGTTACCGGCATCCTTCGCGACAAGAATTACGCGACCGTGACCAAGACGCGCATTCTGGCCGGCATGCCTCACACCTGGCGACAGCAGGTGGTTCGACTCGACCGCGAGCCAGATGCGGATCTTGCCCCGCACGCAAAGCGCGAACTGGCCTTGGCTGCCAGACAATATCTGCGCGCTTCGGACGCCCTGCTGGTTTCGGATTATGGTTATGGCGCCGCTAGTCCGGAGATTCTGAACGCCGCGAGGGGAAAGGATGCCGTTCCGGTCGTACTCGACTCGCGCCATCGAATGCTGGAATTTTCTGGAATCACTGCTGCAACACCCAACGAACCCGAGGTCGAGGAAGCGCTACGGGTCCGTATCCGGGATTGGGACACTCTGTCTTCCGCCGGCACGCAGATCATGTTGCGCATGAAACTCCAGTCGCTGATCATCACGCGCGGCCGCGACGGCATGGTTGCATTTTCCGGAAAACACAAGCCCGTTGATATTCCCATCTTTGGCGGCGACCAGGTCACTGACGTGACCGGCGCAGGGGATACCGTAATAGCCACGTTCACAGCGGCGCTGGCTGCGGGCGCAACCGCCGAAGAAGCCGCCCACCTGGCGAATTATGCAGGCGGAATTGTGGTGATGAAGCGCGGCACGGCGACAGTTTCGCGGCAAGAGCTTTTGGAGGCAATACAAAAGACGACGCCGCAGACGAGATCGCACTGAACCACGTGGGGACAGCCGCCCTCGGCTGTCCTGCTTCGGCTCGGCGAGCTAGGCATTCCGGAAAAGTCGAGCTCCGCTCGACGGACAGCCGAGGGCGGCTGTCGCCACATTTTCAGGGATTTGAATTGCGCGAGAAAAAAATTCTCAATCGCGAAGGACTGAAGCAACGCATCGCGCACTGGCGTGCCGATGGCGAAAAAATCACGCTCGCCAATGGATGCTTCGATTTGCTGCACGTCGGCCACGTGCGTTATCTTCACGCGGCGAAGCAGCTCGGTGGGCGGTTGGTTGTTGCCATCAACTCAGATGAATCCGTACGCACGCTCAAGGGACAAGGCCGCCCATTGATGGCGGCCGAGGAGCGTGCAGAGATTCTTGCAGCTCTGTCAGACGTTGATGCAGTTGTGGTTTTTCCTGAAGCCGACGTGCGCGCTCTAGTACGCGAGATTCATCCGGACATTCACGCCAAAGGCACTGACTACACCGCTGACAGTGTGCCCGAACGGGACACTGTGATTGAGTGCGGGGGCCGCGTCGAGATTGTCGGCGATCCTAAAGACCACTCCGCCACTGACATTATTCGCAACCGCCTGGAGTCACGCCGGTCGTGAGCATCGGTTCTCCTCCCAAGAGCTTGCTGGTTGTACGGCTGGGCGCCATGGGAGACGTAATCCATACGATTCCCGCTGCCGCCGCTCTACGCAACGCGTTCCCCGAAATTCGGATCGGCTGGATAATAGAGCAACGATGGGCGGAGCTGCTTTGTGCGAAAGAGGCTCCCCGCTCTGGCCCACGCAACTCGGCGCGTCCACTGACTGATTTTGTTCATGTGGTTGACACCAAGGCTTGGCGCAAATCCCTGCTCTCAGGCGGGACTCGACAACAAATGGCAATGGCCCGGCGTGAAGTTCGCGAACAGAATTACGACATTGCAATTGACTTTCAGGGCGCACTGAAGTCAGCCATCATTGCAAAACTGGCAGAAGCAAAAACAGTTGTTGGAATGAAAAGCCCGCGCGAGTGGCCATCTCGAATGTTCTACACAAAGGCGACTGGCGCAAATGGAACTCACGTAATAGACCAGTACCATTCGCTGGCTGAGGCGACGGTGGGACATTCGCTTCCGCGTTGCCGGGCCATGTTTCCGCAGGACAGTCGAAATGGATCCGAGGCAGCAAACCCGGCACAAGGCGGGGAGTTCGTTGTGATCAATCCCGGCGCCGGATGGGGTGCGAAACAGTGGCCCGCAGAGCGATACGGCGCCGTGGCAAAAGCCCTGGCGAAAGACGGGTTGACACCTCTCATCAACTTTGGGCCAGGCGAGGAAGAACTTGCCCTCGCGGCGGAAAACGCAAGCGAAAGCACTGCAAGGAGGATTTCATCTTCGATCGGTGAACTCATCGCGCTCACCCGGCACGCGCGGTTGTTCATTGGAGGCGATACGGGGCCTTTGCATCTTGCGGCGGCGCTGCAAGTCCCGGTTGTCGCGATCTTCGGGCCCACTGATCCAACTCGCAACGGCCCCTATGCGACGCGCAGTATCGTGTTGCGTGCTTCAGCCAGCCGGACTTCGCTCTCGCACACACACGAACCTGATCCTGGCCTGCTCAGCATCACAACCGACGAAGTGATCGCTGCCGCACGCCAGATACTGGAGGCACCTCCTGCCTAGCTGGAGCAAGGTCGCGCGGCGAATCCGCGTGCCGGTGGGCTTCGTAACAGCTGGCGCTTACATCTGGCTGGCACGGCCGGTGAAGCTCTCGATTCTGATCGGAAGCGGGTTGATCATAGCCGGCCTTGTGATACGCGCGCTGGCCTCAGGGCATGTGCGGAAAAATGAGGTACTCACGGATACAGGTCTGTACGCTCGCACCCGCAACCCGCTTTATTTTGGATCCCTTGTGCTGGCCGCCGGATTTGTTCTCGCGTCGCGAAACTGGTGGGTAGGACTGCTGATAGCCGTAATCTTTGCAACGATCTACATCCCAGTGATCCAATCAGAGGAAGAATTCCTGCGGGCCCGCTTCCCTGAATTCGCCGAGTACGAACGTAATGTGCCCAGACTATTTCCCCGACTTCGCCCTTACCAAAGCAGCTCAGAATCGTTCTCGTGGCATCTTTACTGGAAGCACCGCGAGTACAACGCTGCTCTCGGTGCCGCGTTGTTAATAGCGGCGCTTGTTGCCAAGGCATTCTGGTTTGCATGATGACCCGCGGATTTCGATTTATTCACGTAGGGATCGCCGGCTTGGCATGCGCGCTCGCAGCGATGGCGCAGGTCCAAATCGCTTCCCTTGGCAATGCACGATCACACATTCTTCCGCCCGCCTCAACCTATCGGTTTCCTAGCGGCGAAAAACTGACTTACTCCGTACAGTGGCACATGCTAAACGCAGGTATTGTCGGCATTCTCATGCAGCGATCAGGCTCAAAGGAGCACCTGACGTCCACCGCCGATTCGGCCGGCCTAGCCAACAAGCTGTTTCACGTCCACGACATATTCGACGCTGATATTGACGCGCGTTCCTTCTGCACCCAGGAAATTTCCAAGCACAATGAAGAGGGATCACGACGGATGGACCGGAGAATCTACTTCGACTATCCGCATGCCAAGAGCCAGGTGGATGATAAAGACCTGAGAACCGGCAAACAAAAGCACTCTGAATTTGACATTCCACCCTGCGTCTCTGACGTGGTCAGCGGATTTTTCTATGCCCGCTCACTTCCGTTGCAGATCGGCTTTTCGCAAGTTTTCCCTGTCAACGATGGCGGCAAGACTACGGACGTCAAAATTAGCGTCGAGTCCCGTGAGAAGGTTAAAGGACCAATGGGTGAATTTCAGACCCTGCGTGTAAAGGCTGAGCCCGTGTCAGGTCCGATGACGGGCAAGGGGGAAATCTGGGTCTGGCTGACAGACGACGATAGGCGCGTGCCCGTGCAGATGAAATCGAAGCTGGGATTTGTCGCGCTGTTGTTTCAGTTGCAAAGTATGGAATCCGCCGCATCGCAGTAACCCCA
>QHZR01000002.1 GCA_003224755.1 Acidobacteriota bacterium | reverse complement strand
GACGCCGTGCTGACGCCTGATGTATAACAGGCCTTAAAGTCGCTTGTTAGCAGTTGTTACTCGCGGGTTGCAGATTTTCCTCACTTCGATTGTGGTGCGGAAGTGCCTACAGGGCGAATCCGCGATCCTTTGCGCCGAAGGCTCTTTTCGATCGGCGCAGCTACGCGGAAGGCGACCAACCAAACCTACTTAGCGTTATTGCCTGTAGTAAGGTCTACTGACTGGTTTTCTCCGCCAATGAGCAGGACTTTGCCGCGGTAGGACTCAAAAACAACCTTGGCGTGTTCATTTAGGTATACACGCGCCTCCGGGCTGCTCAAGTGCCCGAACCCTCCGTAAGGAACGAAAACAATCCAGGTGCGCCGTCCCCGACTGATCGCTTCTCGCAGTTCCTTTAAACTACGAATCGCAGCATAGCCACGAAACCTGTCCATAAAGCGTGGTTCCGCAAATTTGGCGTTGTAAATTATTTTCTTCATTAAAATGGTATCCAAAAAGTAATCCCCCCGTATCCCGGCGTAGTGTTCGAAGACGTGTGGGATACCCGCGATGATGATATCACCTGGCTGGAGATGGCTTCTCACGTATTCCGCGGCGCCGCGGTGATCGTAACGATAGGTGTTTAGACGTGTCATCAGCGCAGGACTGGCGTTCGGACTCGAGAGTGAATAAAGTTTCATCAACCACTCATTACTTTGAACGAATAGCAGAAAGAGCATCGCTACTCCAGCGGTATGCGCAAAGCTGCTAGCAACCGTGGAGTTAGATTCGCGCTCGGCAAACAATAACAGCCGATCGTAGAGCACAACAGCCGCAGCTACTCCGGAGAGAATAAGAAGCGGCTGATAATAGATACAGTAGCGCGTGGAGAGAGCCGCAATTAAGTTCGTGTGGCAGAAAAGCAGGGCACCGATTAGAGTAACAACGTAGCGGAAGGCGGGTTGACGCCAGCAGAATGGGATTCCTGCGACAGTCATCAGGGTGAAAAAGACATGGTTCTCCGCCAACAACAGATGGTCGACGTAAAACATTGGCTGCCAGCCATACTTTAGAAAAAAGAGGGAAGGACCGGCGAGATCATTAACGCCAGTACCTATCTGCAAATAGGGCAATGAAACGAGCGTGCGCCAGGAGAACTGCGCGATCACCAAGGTAGCCATAAAGAAAACACAGCGGTAGAGATGGAATTCTTTTAGCCACCACCATTCGCCCCAGCGCACAACGAGCAAGGCAAGGAATAAAGCGGGCAGAATGAATGCGCTTCCTTCCCATGAAAGATAAGATGCGCAAAAGGTTACCGACGCGGCTGTCAGATATTTGTGACAGAACGGCCGAACTCTGATCCCTTCATAAAAGAACCAGAAGGTGAGCATGGCCATGAACTGGCATTGCTGCGGATGAAAGGCATTCTGCGCCCATCGGATATCCAGTGGAAGGCAGGCGTAGATGAATGCGGCGATCAAGCCGGTTCGCCAATTGAAAAGCCGGCGCCCCATCAGCGCGATGATCGCGATGCAAAGTGTGCCCATAATGACAGCCGGCAGCCGGATCGACCACTCCGACTCGCCAAAAAGCCGGCTCGTAACAGCCATCGGATAGGGAATCAACTCATAGGTAGTGGCCGGTCTGATCCTTCCCGTAACCCTGTTAAATGGGAAACCAAGTTCCCAGATCCCCTTCGATTTCTGAACCTCTCCGTACTCGTCATGGTCGAACGACATGACGCCGAAATCATGATAACGGAATGCGAAGCCCAAGCCTATGATCATTGCCAGCAGTAGATAAGGCAGCGCCTCGGCAGACACGGCATTTTTGAGCCGCCGAATCTGTGCGCTGAGATCTGCTGTTATTCGCCGGCGCGGAACGAAGTGAAGCAACCGAACTCCTAAAAGGGCGACAATTGCCAGCACAACAAATCTTGGTTGGAACGGCCAGTCTATTGGAAAACGAAAGTCGTACCTTGGGAGGAGCAAGAAGAGCAGGCCGACGGTGATTGGGGCGTGAAATAGCGCATCACGAGCGAGAGCATATCGAAGCGCCTCGTGTGTCTTCGCAGCGACAAAGCGTGAGGCCAGTAGCCACAAGGCGATGGTTCCGACGATCGTCAACAAAATCACTACTACAGGTTTGGCAGCGACATCGAAGTCGGAAAGATTAACCGGGCTGTGCAACTGTTGGGTAAGGTAACCCCACGGCGCGGATCCATTGCTACCGGCTTCCAGAGCGCGCTGCTTTTGCGCGTCTTGCTGATCGCTCACTCGCCAGTCCGAATTGGTTTCGAATTGTTGAATGCTACCATCCTTTCGAACTATGAAGCCGCTTGCGAGAAACCTGGCTGGTCCCTGGGTATTGCGCACCGTCGCGACGATTGTGTTCGGGCCTTTTTTGATCCAGTAGCTGATGTCATAGGCGTCAAGAGGCGGCTTCTGCGACGACGTAGCCATCGATCCGGAGGTACTTGCCGAATGCGCGGGTGTGGCGGTTGCGCTAGGACTCGCAGACGGACTGGGAGAAGGCGGAGGTTTGGCGTTCTGCGGCGGACTAACGACTGCGGGCGGTGGAGTTGTCATTTCGACCTTCTCCTTCTCCGAAGGTTCCCTCGTCAGCTTAGGTAAACCCGGCATCTTTGGTTCTTTGAGCGGGGAAGTGGCCACGCCGGTGATGAGTTTGCCATTCACGAGAAGGTCGAGGCTTCCTGAACTCGCCACTTGGATCCATGTCTCCGGACGGGCTTTTTCCGCATTTACGGAGGCGGAAAAGACTGCTTCTCGCCGGGCGTCTTCGGCCACAATCCACTTGCCAGATGGCGGGAGTTGAAGCAAAAGCGGATTCCTTTCCACCCAGGCTATGTGGACTTGATGTTCAAGGATCGTAGCGCGGCGCGCGTTCGGCCAAACCTGCTCCTGCACCAGGGGAGAGACCCATTCCTCTGTACCCTGTACGATGCCGGTCCTTGGAGTAACTCTCCAATCCTCGTCCGAAATAAATGAGCCGGTCTTTCCGCCAGGTTCTTTAAAGCCGCCGCAAACAAGAAGCTGCGCGGAACCTGGGTAGGAATTCCGAACAACCGAGATCGCAATGACGTTTGTCCCAGGCTTTAGAAATCTTTTGACGTCATAAATTTGTGCTACCCGCGTCTTCAGACTGGTTTCGGTGCCGACTGTGCTGTCATTGATAATAATTTTGAAAGAGTCCGTTGCTGCGACTTCCAGCCAAGCCTGCTCGGGTTCAGCATTTAAGAAAATCTGGCGGCGAAAGTAAGCTACCGGAGCAAACTCGGCTGGTTCTATCCATTGAGCAGCTCCGAAGTCCAATTGGTATTGCCGATACAGGGGACTCGCAAAGGCGCGAAAAATGAAGAAGCCAAGCAATGCCCCGCAGAGTAGCACCAAAACCAATGACCACCGCCGTGCGCCTGGCGGTAAATCTCGAAGTGGCCGCAAGAAGGTCTCCATAGCATTAGTCCCCGCCTAACGCACTCATAGCCCAGAAATTTACAAGTATATCTTCTTTGAGGGATAGGTTGTAAGACCTCCGGGCATCGGTATCCCGGCCAAGCTTCAAGTAACAATCTCCTGCAAGGGAGTAAGCATTAGCTAACAATGGCTTATCGCCGCTCGCCTTAAGAATCCCATTGAGAGCGTCGAGCGACGCTTGATAGCGGCCGAGATCATAATTTCCTCTCGCGATGAGGAAGGCAAGGCCTTGCTGTTGCACCGGGTCTTCGATAAGCGCCTGCTGCCACTGGGTCACAGCAGCTCCGATACCTCCAGCATTGTAGAGGGCAATACCAAAATCCACCCGAGTCCGCGCAGACTCACACCGCGAAGCTATGGCGCCTGCGCCGCCCCACGCTGCGGCCCGGCTAAGCTCAAAGACCGCCGGCTCGTATTCTCTTGCTTCCTTAAATTCCTCGGCCCTGCTTATATGCTTCTCGGGCGAGTCCTCACCTGAACCTGATAGCCTTTCGAGATCCCCAATAGTTGCGTAGATATTGATATCTTGCCCACGCCACTGATCCCACCACATCGCTTTGCGATAATGCGTGATGGCCTTTTCATTATTCCCCTGGGCCTCGGCGGTGCAGGCACTGATGAAGTAATGCTGCCCGATAACCGGCGGCGTTAGGAAAATGATAAGCACGCCTATTGGAATACCGCCTAGTGCCAGGACCGTCATTCCTCGCTCGCCACGCAGGCGCCTTATCGAATATGTAGCAATCAAGAACGATCCTATTCCAAAACAATACCATCCAAGTCCAAGAAAAGAATAGGCAGCGACAAAACGGTCCCAAACGGTGTCCAACTCGAAGTGCTTCGAGTACTCTGCAGCGGGACCATAATTTACGGGAAGATAAGTCTTTGTAAAACCCCTGATCATCGGAAGATCTTGAGTCTCCGCATTCAGGCGACGAAGCAAAGCAGGCTGTTGAAAGGCGATCTGGCAGGGCGCCGCCACCCAAAAGGCAATGAGGATGGCGGCCGCAACCGCGAGGAAGGTGTCGGTACGCCAAACCAAGGCAAGGCCGGTCACTAAAACACAGGCCCCAAGCACTCCGTAAGAGAGAAGAGAAAGGTGAGGAAGTAGCTCGATGTTTCCCAGTAGGGGCAGCTGCAAACCGTAGGGATGATGGCTGAAAGGAAAGTTAACCCATTTGAGAATAGCCGAACCAAATACCAAAAAACTACCTACAAACAGAAGCCAATACGTTGCCCAAATGGTAGCGCCCACCCCTGCCCATAATTCCACCCTCTTCCCTATCTTCACGTGTTGCGTTTAAGTTTCTTAGTCCAGGACTCTACAAAGGGGGAGAGAAATCCAAGTCCCTCCCGTGCATGACGGATCTCTTCGATAGAAAACGTTCGAAGGGAGAATAAGACCGCGACATAAACAGTCGACGCGAGCATCGCTGTGCCGATCTGCCAGGGAATCGGCATGCCACGGCCTACAACAAGTACCAGGGCCATCGCCACCGCCGCGACCAGTGGACGCCAGAGTATATCGAGCGGTCGTGCGTCAAAGCCGAGTCGCGCAAGCTGAATCATCCAAATGGCCACGACTAGTGTTTCGCTACAAACAAACGCTATCGCCGGCCCGACAAATCCAAAGATCGGTATTAGGATCAAAAGGAGCAACAGTCGCAAACCTGAGCCGACGCAGGTACTGGCAAGAAAACGCTTCTGCTGGTCCAGCGCGGCGAAAAGGTATTGAAACAAGGTAGAAAGAAAGAAGGGGACCAAGCCGATACCGAGAAGCTGCATCGCTGGGATTGCCGCCAGATACCTTGTCCCGAGTGCCAGCTGTAGAATTGGCTTAGACCATGCCACGAAGAACGCTGCCATGGGAAAGCTAATGAGGGCAAAAAATTTAACGCTCCATTGGTACGCCTCGGTAAATCGCTGCGGCGAGAAGTGTGCCGTGCGCGAGTAAAGGGGGAAGAGTGGCAGGGAAAGAGTTTGCGGGATCACGCGCATAGCCATACTGAGTCTGTAAGGTCCACTAAATAATCCGACTGCGGTGAGATTTGTCATCCAGGTAAGGACAAGGATGTCGAGCTGGAGGGCAAGCGAACGAAGCATGACGCCGCCGCCCATGGGTAGAGCAGAAAAAAGAAGAGACTTCCAGAGCGGCACGTCGATGCGCAGCGGCACGGGCGCATAAAGGTGGGTTACCAAGAGATGGTAAAAGTACCAAAGTAGCAGGTTCGACGCGAGATGGGCGGCAACAAAGCCAACCAATCCGAAATGCAGCTTTACGATTGCAAATACAAGACCGAGCAGAAGAAGCTTGTGCAAAACAAAGCCGAGGTAGTTAAGCTCATTATCTTCAAACGCGCGCAGCACGGCGCTGTAGCCAGAGGCGTGAAAGGATGCCATGGTGGCGATACTCATGCCCAGGGCGGATATCTTCACATCTGTTCCCAAATGAAAAAACGGCACCACCAACGCAACCAGGAGGCACATAATTCCTGAAATGACCCAGATGAGTGAGGCTGCGGCGCCTACTACCGCAACAAGTCGCTCGCGATCTTTTGCGATCTCGCGGATGACCATGCGGGGCAACCCGGAATCGGCGACATTGCTCACGAACATGGCAAAAGCCAGGACGAAGGAATACTTGCCAAAGTCAGCGACACTAACCGAATGGGCGATTGTGAGGATGGTGGCCAGATAGAGGAGACCACCAGTTACAGCGGCGCCGATACCAAAGACTGCGTTTTTGACAATCCGCTGCGACTGCTTCATCGAAGCCACTTCCACGTGCCGCCCATCGCCTTCTGCAGATCGGCGTAATGCAGGAGCAGCTTCGATCGGTGTACGTCCATCTCCTCCTGCTTATCGATAAGTGCCACCTCTGCGTCAATCGTGGTCAGTGGTGGCCCGATACCCTGCTGCTGTTGAGATTGAGCAACGCGCAGATCGCGGTCGAGTTTCCCGGCCTCTACCTGCAGAGTGAGAATCCTTTGGGTCTCTGAATAGATTTCCTCGTAGATTCTAACGAGCTCACTGGTCAGGTCATTGCCAACAGCGCCCAGGCGAGCTTGTTCCGCGTGATAGGTGTCCCTGCGCGCGCGCATGGTGTTAAGTTGCGCCCCGAAGTCAAAGATTGGGATGTTGACAGTGATTCCGCCGACAAAGTCATGAGCTTGGTTCAACCCTGTCTGTGAGCCACCGGTCCGAGTCCGAGTGTGAAATTGACTAAAATCGGTGATATAGAGCGCCGACCCACGCAGATCCACGTCGGGGTAGAGCCGAAAATTTTCCAGCCGGTAGTCCTGCTTTGCCTTCTCGATATTTGCAAGTTGCACCTGGAGCGACGGGTGCTGCGCAAGCATGGTGTGAAACAACTGCGCCGCGTCCGGCGGCGCAGGCGGCTCGGGAAGTGTACTGTTCAGGTTAATGTGGGCCGAGGATGGCAGGCCGAGGAGCCGGGTCAGCCCTAAGCGCCCTGCCACGGCTTGCTGGTGAATGATTTTCGAAAGAGATTGGGCGCCATTGAGCTGTTTTGTGACAACCTCGACATCGACAGGGAGGAGCAATCCTTTCTGCTGTTCTTCTCTGTGGATATCGACAGATCGCTGCAGTAGCTCTACTTTGCGGTCGATGGGCCCCACCCGGTTCTCTGCTGAGACGGCGTCAACGAAGACTTGCGTGACGCGATCGATGACATCCTCGCGAGTAAGATGAGTCGTCCAGGCGAGGGCATTTCTTTGCGCTCTCTTAAGCTCGACTGCCGGTGCATCATTGAATCCGAAAATACTCCCATCCTTGAAAACCGGGTAATCCAATCTGAGGTCACCAATTCCTATCCCGGCGAGACCCACCTTCTTCCCTGGACTCACTCCCGTTCCACTGAAGATTTTAAACTTAGAGGTCGGTTCGCCCGAGAATGCGTCCCCCGTGACCGCTCCCTTCAGGTTTGGCCAAAGCGAAGCCTGGGCGGCGCGAATCTCCTCACCTGCTGCCAGGAGATCAAAGCGACTGCCTTCCAGTTTCGGACTTTCACCCAATGCAATGGCGATGCAATCTTTAAGCGTCAGCGGATGTCGAGGAAGGTCCGGATCGCGAGCGCGTATTTCTCCTGCTGGTAACCTAAGAGGCAGGATTAGCACTAGGGCTGCTAGCGAAGCAGCCAGGCTATTCCCCAATATTAGATTTGGATGTGGAATGGGTTTTGTCATTTTCCTTAAGGTATAGTTGACCAACTGTCACGACTTTTTCCCCCTCCTTTAAACCACCCGTTACTTCCGTCATAGCATTTACAACGACCCCCAAACGAACTTTGCGCAGGTCCGCACGGCCATCGCCATTAACAACAAAGACGGAGGCCTGGTCGCCTGACGGGTTAATTACTGCAACACTGGGCACGGCGAGCACATCCTTGGCGGTGCGATGGATACGCGCGAACCCCGATAGACCTGGCTTTAAGCGAAAACCCGGATTGTTGATCTCTATGTAGCTGGTGAAAGTCCGGGTTACCGGGTCAGTGTTCGGATCTATTTTAAAGACTTTGCCTTGAAAGGTCTCTGCGGGAAAGGCAGGGAAAGTGATTTCGGCAGAAAGGCCCAACTGCACGGAATGGATTTTTTCCTCCGTAACTTTCGCCGCCATCAAGACGGTATTGATAATACCAAGTTTCATGACCACCTGATCGGGCTTAGTGAACTCATCCGGATTTATGAGTCGCTCGAGCACGACGCCATCGATGGTAGATCTTACCTCCACGTGTTCAAGCTCGATCTCCGCCTGCCGCAGCGTCAGCGTTGCTTTGGCGAGAGCTTCGCGCGCCTCGGCAAGAGTGATTTCGCTTTTCTCCACGTCAAGCAGGGTACCCATGCTTTTCTTCTGAAGCGCGGTATATCCATCTAGTTGGCGGGTTAGGTCTCTTATCTTGACCTTATTGGCCGCGACGAGTAGCCGGTTAGTGTCGAGGGTCGCCTGGATCAGCCGGTCGTCCAAGCGAACAAGAAGGTCACCTTTTTTTACGATATCGCCAATTTTCACGGCGACCTCGAGGACTCGCGCATTAATCTGTGCGGTAAGAATGACGGCGTTGAATTGCTCCACCGTGCCACTCCCCCCAATGACTTCCTCAAGCGTCTGTCTGCGGACCGGAACGGTTTCCACGGGCGACGCCGCATGCACTCTGTGAGCCTGTTTAGTATCGGTGCTGATCATATGAAGAACGGTTTTAAAGACGAGTAGTCCCAAAAGAAAGCAGACGACTAGGAAGACTATCCAGTGGGAACGTTTTCGCGGAGCAGGAGGGATTTCTTGGCGCCTGGTGGATACTTGGAGGGAATCTTTCATTGGATCGGATTCGAGTTGCAGACAGCGCGCGACGCTGTTTCCCGGTCGTGGGATATGGCACGACTTTTTTGATGTCGTACCCATAATGCCAGTAGAGCCGTTGTGACCGCGCCAAAGGTTATTAGTTCATAAAGGCACAACTGGACATTTTCCATGCTGAATAGCGTGGGAAGGTCTTTATGCCTAACCCCCACAATCAGTACCAATGGGGAGCGGAATCTCTTCGCCCACGGCCAGAGTAGCGGAACGCCATAGCCGGTGAAATTCCATCCGAGCTTCTTGCCGGTGCACAGATCAATGAGAAGATGTGAGCCGTATGCCAAAAAATAGAGAGTCGCGCTTCGCCAAAAACTGCCAGCTATCCGCCACACGCAGCTGACAGCGAGCGCAACAAAAAAGGCTGCTGCCAGGCTGTGGGTGAAGCCGCGGTGCAAGGCGTTCGCGTTTGCGTCGATCCCAAGGCCGAAGAGAAAATCGACGTCAGCCAGGTTCGCAAGCAATACCAGCAAGACCAGCTGCGGTAGATATTGGCGGCAGGCTGTGGCCAGGCGTACCTTCAAACGCGCGGTTAGAAGCATGAATGTCCAAAACCCGGCGAAACTGTGTGCTATTGGCGAAGCCATGGGATGAAAAGCATCAGGGTCGCAGCCGCGCAAACGCATGGTGTTCACTTTGGATATCGCCGGACTCCGGGTTGCCAAGAAGTCTGTCGTAAATGTGCTCGATCCTCCGGCATATTCTTCGCCAGTCAAAATTGGCAAGGACAGTCATGCGCGCGTTTGCTCCCAGGTTCGCCGCCAGCTCGCGATCCTTCAGCAATGTGATGATCCCCTTGCCGAGCGCTTCGCAATCATGATTGGGCACAATGAATGCATCGTGCAAGTGGCGCAAGCCTTTGGCCGCGCCTTCAAAGCAGACGATGGGCTTGCCCGCCAGCATGTAGTTTAAGAGCTTAACCGGATGGCCCGGGCATTCCGGGCGCGAAATCACTGTCACGCTGGCAAGCGCGAGATAACTCGGCAAATCTTCGAGCGAATGGGGCGCGATCCACATGATGGCATCAGAGATACCGAGCCGATCGGCTAGCTTTTTGTGTTCTCTTTGATGGGATTCGGAGATCAGTGGACTTACCATCACCAACAGAGCGTCGGGCTGTTGCTTTGAAACCACCGCGAAGCCGCGAAGCAGGTAGTCGATTCTCTGGAAGGCGTTCAACACCCCAGTATACATCACGATCGCGCGGCCATTGATTCGATGACAGCGACGGATCTTTTCCGGATCTGCATTGTCGAACATTTCTGGCACGATACCCGCCGGGACCATGTCCACTTTTCGTTCGGGGGTTCCGTGCTCTACCAACCACTGCTTCAGCTCGGGAGAGACGGCCGTGATGTGATCCGGAAAAATTGGAACAAGCCAATCCAGTCCGCGCGCGATTGCGCGGGCCAGCCAGGCCGGACGAATGAAACGGTAACCGGCCAACTCGTCAGACATCAGGTTGACGGCATTGTAAAGCAGCGGCCGGCCGGTGATCCATTTTGCCATCACGCCAATCAGCGCGCCTTCATAATTGTGCGCGTGAATAATATCGATGCGTTCGCGCTGAATCACGCGACAGAGCAACCGCAAAAGGCCTAAATCTTCCAGAAATTTCTCCGGTGAGGGCCCGACCTTGGCGTTGGTCTCGGGTCGAAACGGTCCGGTCCTATGAACCTTTGCATAGCGAACGACGATATCTTTCTGGCCCGTCTGGTAGGTCACAATGTGCACGGCGTGTCCCATCTGGGAAAGGGTATCGGACATCTCTCGGACACTTGCCGCCGAGCCGTGGTTGGCGGGAAATGGACAAGCGGCTACCATGGCGACGGAATAGTTTTTCGTTTCCTTCCTCAGCTCGGCGGGTAATGGGTTCTGCATTTTACAAGACTAATGGGGCCGATGTTCGCTATTCAAGATAGCCGAGGGCCTGAAGGCGCTCCTCAACTTTGGCTGACTCCTCCTCCGTGTAGCCGCTTGGGTGGTCTGTCCCGGAGATGCCAGAAGCTTTGCCAGCTCGGACTGGATGCGCGGCAAGAAAATCCGAGCGGAAAGCGCTCGTTAGGACTTTGCCGTCCATGTCTTCTGGCACAGGCAGACCGAGCAAGTAAAGAAGCGTTGGAGCAAGATCGATTAGCTTTGCATTCTCGATCTCCACCCCATTTCTTAAAACCGGCCCACGGGCGATTACGATTCCGTGGAGCCGATGCGTACCACCCCATTCGGAGGTTTCAGAGGGACGATGCTCACAAATGATTAGGGGTGGTTTGTCAGTGTCCTCGGGAAAACTAGGCCCGGTAGAGAACTGGCTGTTTTCGCTCCACCAGTCGAGGACGAGGTCGGCACCTTCTCGAGAAAACGGGCCATGGAAAAGCTCGTCGCGCCGATACACGCGTACTATCACCCGCTCGCCGGTACGCGGATCTCGGAGTTCACCCAATTTTTCGATGATGAAGTCAATCAGTGCAGCGTAATCCGCCGGCTCGACGATGCCCGCAGGTTTTACCCCTTTGAGGTTGATCAAAATGCTCGGCGGTGCCGCGAGCACTTCACTACAGTATGCTTTGGTGCGACTCCAGTCTATCGACGCAAACGATGTGTAGGCCAGTTCCGCTTTCTTTCTGAGGGTCGGAAAGATCCGAGCAATGTAGCTCTTCTGGCGTGACGAGAGCGAGCTGCGCAGAAGGGAAAATCCCCTCCGGAAAATCTTCTTGGCGACGCGGCGCACGCCCGAGCTTGCTTCGTCGCGGTAACGTAGCAGGCCGAGTTGGGCCAGGTAACGGTTTAGAAATATTTTGCGGTCCGATACCGGGCCGCCACCGTGATCAGAGACGACGAATACAGCCGTATCGGCCGAGAGCTTTTCGATTATTCGGCCAGCCGCGGCATCGAGCCGTTCATACACCTGACGCACTGCATTTCCGTAACGACGTTCGGCCTTCGGGTCGTAAAGGAAATGGTTGCGGTCCATGTACTGCCAGAAGTAGTGCTGGACAGTGTCGATCGACATGAAGACGAACATCATCACGTCTTGCGGATGGTTTTCCAGAAGGTAAAGCGCGGCCGCGGCCCACTGCTGGTCGATTTTTTCCATTTCGGCGAGCACTTGATCCCGTCGCTCGTGCGTGGACATGAACCCAAGGTAGCGGATATCATGGCTTATTTTGACCATGTGATCTTCGAGCTCCTGCCGTAGCGAAGGGGGATGGATGAACGGGCTACTTTCCGATGGCGTATCCAACCCGGAAATCTGGAAACCATCCAACGGCTCGGGCGGATAGGTGAACGGAATGTTCATCGTACCCACGGAAAATCCGGCGGCATTGAGTAGCTTCCAAACCGTGGGCGAGCGGCGCGAACCGCCGTTGGCATAATCCATCTCGTAGCTGTCCGCGCCGGCTTCAACGAAGTGAAAAATCCCGTGTTTGGCCGGATTCTTTCCGGTCATGAATGAAGTCCATGCCGGTGGAGTAATCGGCGGAAGAACTGATTCGAGTTTGCCGGACACACCGGCATTCATCAACTTTGCCAGGTTCCGCATGCCGCCTTCGGCAATCCAGGGATGGATCAGCGTCCACGTGGCTGCGTCCAAACCTATGATCACTACCTTGGGGAGTTTTTTCACTTCGCGGTGATGGTTCGGGTTCAAGGGTGATCTCCCCAGTAATCAACCATTCCTAGTCTTCATAGTTTCCATCAAAATTGTTTAAAAGGAGCAATCAAATCACTATTGGTCGCTGATGGTCGCTGATAAATTTTGGCCGCTAGGGGAAACCGCAAAGGACCAGGTGAGCGCTGTGCCCTCCATGCCTTGCGGAACTGGTAAGCCAAATAGTTGCAAAATTGTCGGCGCAATGTCGGTGATCCGCAGTCCCTTGATTTGGCGCCCGCCCGGAATCCCATCTCCCGCCGGCTGGAAAAGGAAGATTCCATTCTCCGCATGATTAGCGCCATCGGGACCGGTGTCGTTCTTGAATGTGTGTATGTTTCCGTCGCCAATAGTGCCGACAGATCGCCAATAAAGATCGCCAAAATAAACAATCAGATCCGGCGCCACGCCGCGCACTTCTTTATACAATTCCTCCGGCCGAAAAACTTGAGTCCCGATTTTCTGTCCGTTTTCACCCGGGATGGCTTTCAGCCCCGCTGCTAATTCTTCTCGCACTTTTTCATAATCTTCTGGTGCGACGGTTCCGTTTGGCTCACGGCCTGCGACATTAAGAAAGACACGCGCGTAATAGCCACCATCCCCCCATGCTTTTGTTCGCGACCAATCAACTTTAGCTTTCGAGAGTGGTATAGGGCTGGCAGGCTTTTCGGTTAACGAAAGGTAGCCGTTTGCAATTAACCATTCGTTAACGCAGATGCCGCCGTCCATGCGCTTGGCGCCGTGATCGGACACTACCAGCACAGCCGTTGCGTCGTCGGCGAAAGCAAGCAACTTTCCAATTTCATCGTCCACTTCCTGGTAGTAGTCGTGAATTGCATTCTCGAATTGATTGCCGGGCTGATAGAAGCGATGCGCTGGATCCATGTCATCCCAAAATGCATGGTGAATTCGATCCACACCCATTTCTACCATCATAAAAAAATCCCAATCTTCCTTTGCAAGAAGATGGCGGGCGACTTGAAAACGCTTTCGGGTCATCTCATAAATGTCAGCCAGGATCTTGGCCTTGTTGCCGGAGCGAAAATCCCGCACATCCAGAACATACTCTCCAACCACGCGGGCAATTTCATCTTTGAGCTCGGCCGGATGTGTGTAATTGCAGCTGATGTCGGGGGTCAAAAAGTCGCCGATCAACAAGCCATTGAGTGGTTGGGGTGGATACGTTCCTGGCACGCCGATGACAATCGAACGCTTCCCACTTCGCGAGAGGATATCCCACACTCGGTCCTCTTTGATCGCAAGCGAATTTGCGATCAAGTATCGGTCGTATGAGTAATCAGCTCGGTTACGAAAGCCGTAGACTCCAAGCCTGCCAGGACTCTTAGAGGACATCATCACAGACCATGCCGGTACTGTAATAGGCGGATCGCACGAGCGGAGCAGTCCGTGCACGCCGTTTTGGCAAAGGCATTTTAAGTTTGGCAAATCATTAAGCCAGCGATCAAATACCAACTCAGGTGCCGCGCAATCGAGTCCTATCAGCATGACCCGTGGCCGCCCTTCTCCGGGATCGGCATGCAAGCCTCTGTCGCGCATGGATTCGGGAGAAAGCAGGTTTTTCAAATTATTACGGTATTGGGCGATGAAGGCACGTTATTGCCCCTACATTAAACGAAGACCAGGTTGGCATTGGCCTAGGTCGGGTCGAGTTCATTTTTGTAACCGGAGTGATATGTCCGGCATCTCGAATTTTGATGCCCAGCACTAGTCGCACAATTACGTTCCATCCCAGTGCATTGACATGGCGGTAGAGCGGATCGTGTCGCTTAGCGCGGTAACCCGCAACGGTGTCATAATCCTCTGACCAACAAATTAGTTGCTCCAGGTCCCAAAAATCGAACTGCCCGTCAGAGTCTGAGAAGAAGATAAGGTCATATTTGGCTGACATTATCCCGCTCTTAAGCGCTGCGCCGTATCCCCTGTTCTGCTCCTGGCGAATCACCTCAACTTCCGGGTATTGAGCTTTCAAGTCGTCGCAGATCAGAGCGGTGGGATCGCTGCTGCCGTCGTCCACAACAATGATCTCCCATCTCGTGGCTATTTTTGGGAGCACCCCTCTTATTGTTTCTACTGTACGCCTGATGTTGGCTTCTTCGTTAAATGCTGGAAAAATTATGGATAACTCACCCACGATTTGCCAACCTCCAAGTTCCTAGCATCCTCGGGCAAGTGCCCCAACGGTTCTGCCCGTCCAGGCAAGTGTTTGGGAGCACGCCCACGAAGATTGATCGCGCCATAACCCTAAAACGGATGCCGTCCGAATCGGCGTAGGCAGTAGAGGCATCGATCGCTTCTCGCAACTTGCAGTCACTATCGCAGAGACCGCCATGATGCTCATCCATCGTGGTGACGGGGAACAGAATACCCGATCGAGCCACGCCACCGGCGATTCGTTTCATGGCGGGCAACGCGAGCGCAAACCAGCTGTAAATAACAAAACTGGGCCGACTGAGCGAAGGAAGTAAGACAAACCCTTCTATCATGCCCAAGCTTCAACACCTAACGAATCAGTTCAATCGCGTCAAGCATAAAGTGCTCGCGGCAACGCCGCAAAACATCAAACGAGCGAAACCAATCCCGCAGCTCTTCAAATGCCTGTTCAGCCAGCGGTGGCCGCAGCGTTAACCTAATTCATGAAGCATTGCCCTACGGTGAGCTTTGGTACCCAAAGTAAGCGCCGGGCACCAACCCGCATTGGGCATTGAGCGTTGAGCATTTGGCGCGTACGTTGGGCGATCTAGTCCTTCGTAAATCTTGAGACCGACTGACACATATCTGAGGCCCCCGCCGGGCTATCGCTTTCGGCCGCCCTGGTATTTGAGGCCGTGGTTTTATGTTCCCGTAGTCATCGTTGCGGTGCTGGTCGTTGCTTTGACTGTGTTCATTTCCAGTCTCGTCGCCGACCTCAAAGCGCAGGCGAGAATGTTCGATCTAAACAAGCTCGAACAAATGGAATCAGCCAGCGTAATTTTGGATCGGAACGGCAAGAT
>QHZR01000377.1 GCA_003224755.1 Acidobacteriota bacterium | reverse complement strand
CAGGTTTGTCTTGATCTCTGGCTCATAGCCGCTTCGTTCGATCTTCATCGCCTGACCAGACAGCAGACTGCTTGCGCAGAGCACGAATACAGCTAACCGAGTTTTCACTCGCTTCCTCCGTTTTCTCCCGTCTTTTGCCAGCGTAAGACCTGTCCCTTTCGACCGCGACTGTCGGATGGTCATGAACCTTTCGTAACCCGTTTCGTTCGCACGGCCGTCAGCGATTCGCCAGAAGAGTGACATTCGTTTTTCCAGAGCCGCGCTCATTTTGCACAGAGCTTTGGCGGCATACAATGCCCGCTCACGACGAAGTGGCGCACAACCACACCCCGCATCTGTTTCCCCCTAAGGCTGATCTTCTTCTCCCCTTGGACCGGGTGCGGGGTGTTTTTGTCCGTCATGCCGCTTGTCCACGGGATGCGACGGTGGCGGCATCCAAGGTGGGATGGAGTTCGAAAACGGAGGTCAACTTGGTAAGCTCCAGCAATTGGCGGATCAGATTGCCGGGAGCAGCCAGCGTGACCGAGCACTGGCTCGCTTGCGCCGTCAAGGCAACAGATATGAGTGCTCCGAGGCCAGCGGCGTCGATCAGTTCCACGCCACTGAGGTCGATTACGATTCGACGGGTTCGGGGCGCAAGCTCGGCAAATTCGCCGGACAGCGCGGCAGCTTCAGCGCCGTAAGCGATTCTGCCTTTGCACGAGATCACAGTAACGTCTTCGGTTACGCGGGTTTCCAGACTCAGCCTCAACTTTGGCTCCTTATCCCGTCTGCTCAGGCGCTGCTCTTCTCACGATGCGCCTGTTGACATTCGGCTGATGATTTTTATCTGAGCGATTAGACGACCTTGGGCGCTTACCGGACTGTGAACAATTCGTAAATAAGAATTTCGGCAGGAGCCCAAAACGAAAACAGGCCTATTGTGATTTTGGGGTCGATTTTTTTCGGGGGTTGGGATATGCGGGGAAAAATTTTCCCTACCCGGAGACCTTAAAGTTTAAAGCCTATGTTCGCTTCCCTCTACTGACACGTGGTCTGCCGCCTCCCGAGCAAAATTGCTGTTTGACGCCCGCGCAGGGTGAAGCCTACGATCTCGCCCGAACTCCTGAGTCAAATCGACGTGCGAGTTGGAACAATCGCATCCGTGAGCACGGTTGGATAAAAACCACGTAGGAATTTCCACAGGTGTTGGGCCACTGATCGCGTACCATGAACCTGACAACTCTCTGAGTTGTTTGGGCTGCGTGACTGACTGGCAACAGGAAACTCGCGGCCTATTTCTTTTGGCCGTCTATTTCTGGTGGGTGGCAAATCGTCAAATCTGGGAGGCTCTTCATGGGGGAGATGGGCGATAGGAGCAGGGCCGTTTTCGCGGAAGCCTACAATGCCGTGGGACTCGATTTCACCTTGGAAGAACAGGCACGCATCACGGTTATCGCGCAGGAACTCAGAACGGTTCTGGAATCAGCAAAGAAGCGGCAACAGGAGAAGCTTCGCAGCGCAAGCTGAAGGTCGCTCTGCGGCGTAAGCCCGATGCAAACGCCCTGACTATACTGAAGGCTTAGAGGACCTATGAAGGGAATTCAGGCGCGATTCGTGGGGGCTGAGCTCTACTTCGATGACCTAGAGCGGGCAAAAAAGTTCTACGTCGGGACACTTGGTCTTGAAATTTCCGATGAGCAAGTCGGGCATCACGCCAAGTTTGACAGTGGCGCTGGTTTTGTTTGTCTTGAGCGGAAGGGGTCTGAGCCCTATCCATCGAAGGACAAAGCTGTGCTCTTCTTTGAGGTTCCCGACTTAAGGGCAGCAATTGCGGCTATCGGTCAGGATCGGCTGGTTCAGTCTGAATCTGCATGGGCTGTGATCCACGATCCCGAAGGTCACAACATATTGCTGCTTGAAAGATCAACCTGAGGACGCTTTTACGGATTGATCGTGAACGACACGGCGTTTGAACTCTTACCGCTGCACGCGGTTGTGGAGATCAATCCGATCCCACCAGAGACAAAAGTCGTGCCGCCCTCCGGGGCATTGAATACAAAGACCAGCACCGTTCCCGGCTGTGCGATGTCTGTGGCTGTGACGGTCGCGACCAATCGGCGACTGCTGGTGAACGTGGTCACGCGAAAAGAATTGTTCCAGCTCACCACCGAGTCCCGGCGAAACTCCTTGCCGTTGATGGTCAGCAGAAACTGGTTGCCTCCTGCGGTGGCGCTGCTGGGCGAGAGCGAAGTGATGGACGGCGCAGATGGACAAGTTCCGCAGGACACGGCTGCTGCCAGCGTGATCGTTAGCACGACCAGAACGGGCAATCTTGCTCTCGTGGCCATTGGGTACGCACCTCGGGCACGCTGGCTGACGGAACGAGAGATGCACAACGGCAAAGGCAATGCGAGAGGGTCAGCGGCGGTAGCGGAACCTCACAACTCGTCCGCCAGATGCCAAGATTATATGCCTGATCCGCAAAGGTAAATTGCCCTCGAAACCTGTGCTCACGGCAACCTTCCGAGAAGTGTTGTCTTGTCTCGACGCGAAAGCCTCTGGAGGAACAACTTGTGCGTCCGATTGGTGTTTACAGGCGGAAAGCATGCCCGATGAGGTTGTACAGATGGCCCGTTCAGTAGTAGTTCTTGTCCTCTCCGTCTCCGCAATCGCCGCAGCACAGACCTTCTCTTGTCCCAACGAACAGATCGATGTTATGAAGTATTTCGCAATGGATCAGGCAAAAAGGGCTGCACACTTCATGAGCGGCAAGCCAAACCCCATCTACACGGAGGTATTCCCCAACGAGGACTTTGCAGCAGCGGGCTACTGGTTTTTGCTCAAAAGCCCGAAGGCGCATGGATTCGATGTCAAGGCATTTGACCCGGATCATATCTATATGCGTTCTACGGAGTTGCAGTGGGAAGACAATCGGACGTTCAAGCGATTCGTTCACGACCTGCCCATCGCCGCACGCTGCGTGACCGAAGGCAAGCCGGGGCCAAACATCAAAGTGGCAAACACAACCTTCCAGTATTTCTCCTCATGCGGCCCGTACAAAACGAGCACGGTCGGAACCGCACTCAATAATTTGGACGCTCCGCTGCAAATGGATGCCGGAGGCAACGTGGGACAGGTCTGGACGCGGCTTCTGCATTATCACTACAACTGCGACAAAAGCTTTCAGAACTGCAAGGACGAGGAGCAGTTCTATCTAGCGGACGGCTACGGACTGTGGCAGTGGAAGCACTACAGGAACGGATCACTGATCAAATCAGCGTTAATGAACAACATGCAATCCGGCAGAGCCGCCGCAACACTGCCGTGCTCTGATTCCTATCGATAGAACTCTCGTCTTCGCCTGCGGTTCCCCGCACCGAGTCGCGCTGGGTTGGTGCGGATTATGTAAATCTCAGCGTCGGGAATCGGAATCGAGTCCATCGCAAGAAAACTCTGGAACATGCCTTCCGCGATCCGTGCCCGATACACCTCACCCATCCCGCCAGCGCCGAGGGCCGCGCCGATCTCATAGGGCCAAGCTTTGTGCTCGGAACAAGCGTCATTCGTGGCCGCGATTATACCCCTGAAAGCCGAGGGGTGATCCTTGGGTCGATTTTCGGAATGTCACGAATTGTGCGGCTTCGGTAAAGCCGGACGCTGCTCACGGGTTTCTTCTACGGGGATCGTAATCTGCTTCCACTTGCGATAAGCGCTGATCACCGCCAGCGTCCAGAACGGAACCAAATCGACTCCGGGCACGAGTTCGGCAGCGAATGCAGGGAGAAATTCCCAGTGCCAGCCCAGCAGATGAACCAATACGGCTGCGACTGCAATATCGAGCGCGTCATCGGCGGGGGACAACGCGCCTTCTGCAAACAACGGGAACACAAAAATCTGAAGTGCATCGGCCGCCATGGCCAGAATCATGGCGGCTTGGAAACGTGAGCGGGGCGAGAGTCGAATTGGCTCGTCAGTCACAACAGAGGTCGCTTTCACAATGAGTCCTTCGAGTCGGCTATTTCAACCTTCTCAGCCACAGGTCAGAACACGACATCCTGAATGCCCGTCGCGGGCTGGCAGGCGCTCGACGTATTGCATAACCCATGTAGAAAGTGAA
>QHZR01000380.1:4144-5975 GCA_003224755.1 Acidobacteriota bacterium | reverse complement strand
CCGAATCTGGCTCTCTTCAGCAATCCACCGTTCGGCCGCGGCGGAAATCTTGGCCGTAATCATTTTCGTGGTCCCGGCATTAACCGAACTTTCGCAGTTGGGCTCGCCTGATCCTGTTAAGTGCTTTGAAATCAGCCGAGGTTATTGAAAGGTCTCCACCACAAACGCCCCAGCTACCGGAGGGTCTGTACCTCGATTTCGTAACTCTCGGTGGGCGCAGTGAGACGTGGCGGCGGCTGGTTCGGCAACTCCAGTCTCAGCTTTTCAATGAGCAGCTTGGTGTCTGAGGAAGGTTGCGTGTAGCGCGGCAGGATCAACCATCGTTGATCGACGGTCGGAATCCAGATGTCGATCATTTGGATTTCTGCCAACTTCTCCAGCACCGCTGTGGCTGTCAACCCCGGGGCGTGCAGCAGTAGGCGCTGCTTCAGGGTGATCTGCAAGCAGTAGGCGAGAAAGGCAATCAGAATGTGAGCGTCGGTGCGATGCTCCAGTTGATGGTAGATGGGGCGTATGCCGAGTTCACTCTTGAGAGATCGGAAGACCGATTCGATCTGCGTCAGCTGCACGTAGCGCGTCCAAAGGACACTGGGATCTCCGGCGGTCAGGTTGGAGCGCAGTGAGTAGTGTCCGTCACGCCCTTCCGCCGCTTGGAGTTTTTTCTTGTCCACACGAAACTGAAACGTTTCCCGCGTTACCGCCTGGCCTTCGGCGGGCACTTGCAGGTGCACGAACTGGAAGGCGCGGCCCGCTGCCGATTTCGCGGCGCTTTTTGAGCAAGCGGGCCAGACGCTTGCGACGCATGGCAATCTCTTTGGCTCTTCTGCCTTCACTCTTGGCCAACACATAGAGCTCGCCGTCCTGCTCAAATAGTTTCACTTCCACCGACTCTCTGACCTTCTGCCAGGGCAGATCAAGCCACTTTTTTTCGCACTGTTGGATCTTGCCTTTCGGGGTTCCGACCAGATAGAAAATCTCGCGTGCCGGATTCCGCATCTCCTGCAAAATCTCTTCGGTCGGAATGCCGCGATCCATCACCCACATGCGTTTTGCTTTCCCGTAGGTCTTCTCGATCTGCTCTAGAAAACCGCGAAGCGTGGTGCGATCACTGGTATTGCCGTCCATAACTTCGTAGGCCAACGGAAAACCATCGGGCGTGATCACCAGCGCTATCACCACCTGCAAACAATCCGTTCGTTTATCCCGACTGTGACCGTACTTGGCTTTGGGGTTCTCTTCCATCGCGCCTTCAAAGTACGTGCTGGTCAAGTCATAGAGCAGGATTTCGAAGTCTGCTTGGAACAGATCGGCCCACTTCTGGCGCAGCCACAGAAACAGTTCCTGCTTATGTTCCAGCACCCGATCGAGACAGCGATACAAGCGATCCTTCTCGGCCACGGCGAAGTTCGTTCCTAGTAGTGCATCCATGGCGGTGGATAGATACCACTGGCGATGCACACGAAACTCGCTGCCGGGATCCAGCCGCCGGTTCACCACCAGTAGTTGCAGCACTTTTTCCCAAGCCACCTCTTCTCGCCATCCCCCCAGGCGAGAACCCCAAAACTCATCTAAGCCCAGTTGCCGCCACAACTCGCACCCCAACCCGCAACTACCGAAGACACGAGGCCGCCGCAGTTCCAGGCCACTCACTTTTACTTGCAGACTGTCGACGGCATCGGCGGGGATTTCGCGGTCGTCGGGAAACAAACTCAAGTTCGCATACTCTTGCTGCTCTTCGTCAAACACCGACAGCGTCTTACGCCACGCCGCTTGTTGTTGATCGTTGATCTCGCCGAGATAGAGAACGGTTCGCTGTACCGTCTTGCTGGAA
>QHZR01000380.1:0-4108 GCA_003224755.1 Acidobacteriota bacterium | reverse complement strand
TTGCGATTGTTGCTGCGTAGAAACATCCCGACTGCAGATTGCCAGAGTCTGATGTCGAAGGGAAGATACTTGGTCTCCACTCTATCGTTTTTTCAGAGAGCAACGAAGGGAACACACCACTTAGCAATAAAATTCATTGCAAAAAAGCCGGAACATGTCCGCAACTGCGAAGGTTGGGCTAGTTCCGCTTCTTAGAACGCCTGCCTCCTTAGGAAACGCCGCCTTGATGTACGAGGGCGCAGTCTTCACCGGCCTGCCCTCGGCATTCCGCCACATAATTCCGACCTCGCCATCACCGCACAAATGAATCGTGGCATCACAGTCGCCGACGGCGATCTCTGCCTTCCCTTCGGCATCGATGGCATAAGAAGGAGCAGCCACATCTTCCAGTTGGTCAACGGTGAGCCCACTGCGCTCCGCGGCCTCTCGAAGACATTTTTCAATCAACCTCAATGCCACTGTGTACTTCACTTTGGTCCGCAAGCGAGCCAGCTGAGAAATCGCTTCGTTCGATCCCATCTCGCCCAAGGCTTGCACACAGGCGAAGCCGACTTTCTGGGAAACCGCTCCCATCATTGAAATCTTGCGCAGACAAGCGATCGCGAAATCGTTGATGCTAGCTTCGGCCCTCGGCTCAACGCCGCATACCAAACCACGCCCTTTTGATAAGACGAGTCTTCAATCGGAGACCGAGCTCCCGCGGGCTGACCTGGCGTTACGAAGAGCTTGACTGGAAGACCGTGGGAAACATTTGATATACAACACGAGCTTACACGCAAAGGCATTGAGAACTTCGCCGCTGATTATCGAGCAACGCTCTCCCGCCCCGCATAAACGAGACTGAGTTGCGACGCAGTGCAGTTCGGTGACAGCCAGCATCTCGAATCTACCGCAGTATCGAAATCGGCTCGGGAGGCAAATCCTGGCAGAGACACCACAGACCAAGAAACCCGAATTCGACAAAAACCCTCAGACGCGTAGACTTCGTGGGTTTATTCGGCGACCTCCGGACCTTCATTATTCTCTACCGGGCGAGTGGTCAAGCTCGAAATGCCTGACCGCAAAGACCTGCTCCTGCAGGTCGAATCTGCAGATGCGCGCTCTGCAACGGTTTCGAGTCTCACAGTGCAGTGAAAGTAAGAATGTCTTATCGATATATTCTCGCTGCCCACCCGCCTCCCGCTGAGAGATGAATCTTTAGCTTAGTTGATTTATTTACCGGGATGTTGGTCTTCCGATAGTCGCTTGCATTCCGATCGGCATTGGCGCCGTCCTGGTACGTATCGGCCGTGAAGTTTCCGTCCGGCAAAAACGAGAAATCGAGTTCGAGCTCGCGTGGAGTCCAATCAGTCATGGCGCCGACATACCAGTCGGATCCATTCCGCCGGGCGACGACGACATACTCGCCGATGTTTCCCACTAGCGCCTTCGTTTCATCCCACGTTGTCGGTACTGCGCCCAAAAAATCCAGGATTTCAGGTTCCCGGAGATAGTTCGACGGACTATCAGAGAGCATTTGCAATGGCGCCTCATAGACGACGTACATGGCGAGCTGATGGCAACGCGTCCCCAGCGCCATAGGCTGATGATTGATGGGAGCAAAGGTCTGGCGCGTGGCATTTCGCATGGCGCCCGGCGTGTAATCCATAGGCCCCAGGAACATCCGGGTGAAGGGAAGCGTGACGTTATGCTTTGGTTCGGACTCCCAGCTCCATTTGCTCCACTCCATTCCACGAACGCCCTCGGTGTTAATGAGATTGGGCCAGGTCCGCGTCATCGTGGCTGGCTTCTGATCACCGTGGAAATCGACGAGCATGTGTCGTTTTGCGGCTTCGCGACAGATTTTGTGGTAATAATTCATCATGACTTGATCACTGCGCTGCATGAAATCAACCTTGATTCCTTTCACTCCCCATTTTTCAAACTGATCGAGCGCAGGAGCGAGTTGATCGTCGAGCGTTTTCCACGAAGTCCATAAGATCAACCCGACATTCTTTTGCTTTGCGTAGGCTGAAAGCTCATCCATTTTGATATCGGGCGAGACATCGAGTAGGTTGCCGAGTTTGTACCAGCCATCGTCGAGAATGATGTAGGGAACTTTGTACTTTGAAGCGAAGTCTATGTAGTACTCGTAAGTTTTCGTGTTGATGCCTGCCGGGAAATCCACGCCGTCGATGTTCCAATCGTTCCACCAGTCCCAGGAAACTTTTCCGGGCTGAATCCAGGATGTGTCCTGAATTTGTGACGGTTTTTCGAGCAGGTAAACGATGGGATTCACGATGAGGTCGGCATCGCGCTGAGCTACCCCGATTACGCGCCAAGGGAATGCGCGGGTGCCGGGAGTTAGCGCGATGTAGTCGGCGGCCTCGACCACTTTGTAGTCTCGATCACTGGTCTGAGCCTCTTTCAATGGATATGGCGGAAATTTCGCAGCTAGGCCGAACTCTGGCGCGGTTCCGCGCAACCACAAACCCGGATAGTCATCCACGTCTGATTCGGCAATTGCCAGCTTCGCATCCTGGCCTACATCGATGACGGCCGGGAGGGAGGCGATAAAGTCCGGTGAGATTTCGCTGGCGTGCTGCGGTAAGTATTTTCGTTCGTTGTGCGAGTAGAAACTATCTTCTTGCGGGTAGTAGACAACGAAATTTGATGAGAAACGGAAATTTGCTTCTTCTCCGTAGATCTTGACCTGCTTCTGGCCCAGCGAGGTCTCAAAACGGTATGCCACACCTTCGTTGTAAGCGCGGAAGACCACTGCATAACCGCCGTCCAAGCTGAGCTTCAACTCGTTATAGCGATCTCGGATGGCCGCAAACTTCTGCCGGACAACCGGTTCAACTGTTTGATCGTAAGAGCGCTGCTTCGCGTCATGAACGCGGGGTTTGATGCCCAATTTCGTGTGCTCGATATCGAGAGACATCGTCGCGTTTTCAAGCACCGCGCGACCGTTCAGCACGACGTCATAGCGAATCTCACCCGCCGTTCTGATGCGGACTTCGATCGTAGTATCGGGTGAACGCAGGTCATAACTGGATTGCGCGGCAAGGTTTCCAAGCAAGGCCAGTGGCGCAACGAGTGCCAGCAGATTGAGTTCTCTTTTCATGGGCCCCCTCTTCAAACGAGCAACTGTATTCAGAAATTCTCAGTCGCGAATCACATTTAGTGTTTTCAAATGTCGTTGCTAGTGCTTCCAAACGATCGTTTCGAGCGTTTCAAAGTAGCGTGGAGTGTAGCAAAAGTCTGCGCTAAGCGCAGCCAGACAAGTCGCATAAAATAGTTCACGCGGTAAGCTCTTTCGAGAGACCTGGAAGATTCATTGAAGATCATGTCGCGAAAATCTCCGCAAAGCCTCCGAAGTTATCGCTGGTTCGGCCCTGATGATCTGCGATCGTTCGGGCACCGCTCTCGTGTGGCCTCGATGGGATGTGTTCAAGCTGACTACGCTGGCAAGCCTGTTGTTGCGATTATCAATACCTGGAGCGAAGCCAACCCATGTCATAGTCTTCTTCGCCAACGAGCCGAAGATGTGAAACGTGGCGTGTGGCAGGCGGGCGGCTTTCCCATGGAAATGCCGGCAATCACGCTCGGCGAAACTTTCCAGAAGCCCACAACCATGATGTATCGCAACCTTCTTGCGATGGAGACGGAGGAGTTACTGCGCTCGTATCCCGTGGATGGATGCGTGCTGCTTGGCGGATGCGACAAGACCACGCCCGCGCTGCTGATGGGCGCGATCAGCATGAATCTGCCTGCGATTTACGTTCCGGCCGGGCCCATGGTGCGCGGCAACTGGCGGGGGCAGATTCTCGGTAGCGGCGCGGATGTGATGAAGTACTGGGCAGAACGTCGTGCCGAAAACATCGGGCAGCAGGAGTGGCGTGAAATCGAACAGGGCATTGCGCGTTCAGCGGGCACGTGCATGACCATGGGAACGGCATCGACAATGACCAGTGTGGCCGAGGCTTTGGGGATGTCATTGCCAGGCGCAAGCTCCGTTCCCGCGGTCGATGCAAACCATCCCAAGTTGGCCAACCTCGCTGGCCGGCGAATTGTTGAAATGGTCTGGGAGGACCTGAAGCCCCGCGATATTCTTAGCCGCGCATCG
>QHZR01000379.1:3246-7299 GCA_003224755.1 Acidobacteriota bacterium | reverse complement strand
ATCTGGGTCCATCTGTATGATCCGCATGCGCCATACGATCCGCCCGCGCCTTTTGACACAAAGTTCAAGGACGCTTACGACGGTGAGATTGCGTACGCAGATGCGTCGTTAGGCAAGCTCTTTGACTATCTGAGACAACGCGGGCTTTACGATCGAGCGTTGATTGCCGTTATGTCGGACCACGGGGAATCGCTGGGAGCGCATGGCGAGAGCATGCATGGGATTTTTCTTTATGACGAGACGATACGTGTGCCTTTGCTGTTCAAACTTCCCGGCGAGCTGTTGGCGGGGCGGCGTGTGACATCGCAGGTGCGTTTGGTGGATGTAGCGCCAACTCTGCTGAGTATGTTGGGATTGCCGCTGCCGCGAACGTTTCAGGGCGAGTCGTTGGTGGGGCGCATGAAGTCGGCGCAGGAGAACACTGCCGACCTGCCTGCATTTGCTGAGACGGAGTACCCTCATCGAGCATTTGGCTGGAGTGTATTGCGGTCAATGCGAACCGGGAAGTATTTGTTTGTGCGTGCGCCGAAGCGCGAGCTCTACGACCAAGGCCGAGATCCAAGGGCGGAACATAATCTGGCTACGGCGTCACCGGCGGTGACGGATACACTGCAATCCCAGCTCGATGATTTTCGCGACAAGACCGCGAGCTTCCACGACGCGTCTGATAAGCAGGCCCTGAACTCCCAGCAGACGGAGAACCTGGCAGCCCTAGGATATGCCGGTTCGACACCTAGCGGCGCTTCGCCAGATCCGCTCAAGGGTGACGATCCCAAAGATAAAATCCAAGTTTCCAACCTGCTTCACGAGGGAATGATCGCCGTCGAAGATGGGCGATATGGCGAAGCAATTCCCATACTCCAGCATGTGCTGGGTGAGAGTCCGCTGATCTCTGCGGCGCAGTTACAGTTGGGGGTGGCGCTGGCGAGGGTACGCCGGTTTCCGGAGGCAATTCCTGCTTTGCGCAACGCCGTGCAGATGATTCCTGATTCCACGCAGGCGCAGTACGAGCTCGCCCTTGCGCTCTACGAAACGGGCGCGTGGCAGGAGTCCGCACCTTATTTCGAATTCGTCGCCAAGAAGCGACCGAAGTTTCCGGATGCGCAGTATTCGCTGGCGGCTGTGTATGCGCGAATTCAGCGAGTGCCAGAAGCGATCGAGTTGTTGCAAGGAGTCTTGCAGCAAGAACCGGAGCACTTTCGCGCCAACCTGCTGCTGGGGCGGATTTATACCCTCCAAGGACGACCTGAGGACGCTGTGCCTTACCTCAGGCAGGCGGTGGCTTCGGAGCCGCGCAATGCCGAGGCGCATTCGTTCCTGGCCGAGGCCTACAATCAAGTGGGTAATGAGGCAGGAGCCATTGGCGAGCGGTCCCGGGCTGACGCATTGAAACACGAGACCCGGACAAGCCCAGACTGATTTTGCAGGTCGATGTCGAACTGCTCGATCTCGGCCGCCTTACACGGCCGCAGGATGCGGCAACGCTGGTAGAAGCGCTCAACCGGAAGGTTAATGGTTGGGCTAACTACTTCTGTCTGGGACCGTCAGTCAAGCCTACCGAGCGGTGGAGCAACACACCTGCCGACGGCTTCGCCAGTGGCTGTGTGTCAAACACAAGGAGCGGGCTGGAGGGAACACACGGTTTCCCCAGAAGGCCCTGCATCAGAAGTTTGGCTTGGTTCGCCTGACAGCGCGGACCGCCAGTTTTCCGTGGGCGACAACGTGACTCTTTCTCCGAGAGCTGGATGCGTTAACTGCGCCTGTCCAGTTCGATAAGCGGGGGTGTGGAAACGCAGCATGGTGCGACTTCCAAGGAACTCCCCTCGCGCTGAACCGGTTGGTTATGCGGCGTTGGGTTCGATGGGAACAAATTGGTAGCCCAGTTGTTTGGCTTGAACCTCTCGATTCATCCGGCTCGTGCCACCCAACGAAGACTGCCGCCTTCCGCCAAGACAAGGAGTTCCTCCGGTTGCCCGTTGACTCCATCTTGACGTGGGTGACCTGCCCCCTTCGCTCCACGGGCATTACCCCGCTTCTTCGCTACTACGAAGCAGTGCGCCCCTGATCGGTGCTTCAGTACTTTCGGCCTCGTGGGGCTTCCACTTGCGCCTTTTCCTTTGCCATCACCGACCCGGTTCTCAAGTTCCGTACGAAAGCCCAGATAAGAGTCATGCCGCTTCTACGCCGGACCCCGCATGGCCAGTAAGTAGGTATCTTCCATGCTTTTCCCAGGACAAGAGGGAGACCCTGGTTTTGGTGTCATCTAAGTTATCTTTCGACGCTTCGTCAGCGGTTCGTTTGCACTCATCTCTCTTGTCCACACATGACGTGATCTTATGCCACGCCTTTCAACCCTAACGTTCACCACCGCGGCCTTTAGAACCGAAGCAGCTTAGGGCAGTTTGAAGCCTCCTCCTACAAGGCGGCTCCGAAGGGCCCACCTTCATCTTTCGTACAGCATGACGATTTCTCGTCTTCTTGACACAACCCCCTCGGATAACCAGAAATAGCCATAGGCCACCAGCCTCCGATAGAACCATGGTTGCCATTTAAGTAACCAATGTCGCTTGCCCAAGTCTCAAGACTCGATTGGCGTCGTCATCACCGGAAAATGGAGCCCCAAGGGAACGGCAAACAAACCAGAGAAAAAACTCTCGAACGAATCGGGGAGCACGCTTACAGCAGTGGGCTGGATCTCGAGACCAAAATCTTCTCGGCCTCCGGTCGAGGCCGGAGCTTTTTTCTTGACATCCCTTTTTATAGAACTCATTAACCCAGCCGAGGGTTGAGTGTTAACGCCTGTGGCTGTTGAAAAATTCTTTCTTACAAAATTCGCAAAAATGAAATTGCGTCAGGATGCGTTATAAGCGATCTTCTCTGATCGCAAGACATTTCCTGTCCCCCAAATTTTGGCCACTTGAGACGCAAAGCGAGTTTTTCAACACCCACGCCTGAAAGCAATAGTTATGGAACCTGAGCGGCTGTTCGGTGTCCTTGCTAGTGAAGGCAGCGAGTCTCTGATGCCCGAAGTCTGCCTCAAAGGCATGCACCCCTGGAAGAACCACATCATCGTGCTTACGATGGCTGTCTTGAGCGCCTCTTTCCCCCTGTTTCTGGTGACGGGCTATACCGCGCTTTATTGGACGTGGGTGCGCGGCAATTTGGAAGCGGCTCTGCCTTATCTACCGTGGGCTAGGAATTTTGGAATGCTGGCCATGGTCGGCGCCGCTGTGGCTCTCGGAATCTTGTTCTCATCAAATACCTTCCCGATTTCACCGAAAATCCGCCTTTGGCTTTCTGTTCTTGCCACGGCCACGATCAGCCTTTTTTCCGAGTTCAGAAACGATGGCAAGTTTTATTTCAAGAGACTCGTCCATTTTTTCGGACCCGGAACGTGGATCCACGACGGACTGAATCAAGTCGTTTCGTCACTCGGTGATTTTCTATACCGGATCGAATACTCGCATTGGAACGATTTCCTCATGGGCCCGGCGATCGTCAGTGTTCTTTATGCCCTTGTTTTCGCCAGAATCTACGGGGCGTTCCGGAATCAGGACCCGATCGGCCTGAGTGCGTCCACTCCGGACGTGTCGTCGAATCTCGACGATGCTCTGCGGTTCGCGCGCACACTGATGAACGTCGGACTCTTCTGGTTTTTCATCCAAGCATGGTCGGAAAAGGCGGGATATTTGAGTAATCCTCATTCGAACGATGAAATCGACCTGCCCTTTGAGTTTGCAGGCACCATGCTGGGTTTCTGGATGGCGCGTGTCCTTACGAAGCCCTTCGACCAGCGGACCGAGAAATTCCGTTCCACTTTCTTGATTGATTTTCTATCCTCGGGACTGATCGGTCTTTTGTACACGCTGATCGTAGGCCTGTTGACGGAGGGCGTGGCCAGTACCGTGGCCCACGCTGTACAGCCGGTTGTTCCTCACTCGCTAGACATCCATGAATACACGCCGTTTCAACAGCACATGCGCCCGTTCGAGCTTCTATTGCTTGCCGGAGCGATGTGGTGGGGCCTCAACCGGTCTTCCAAACATGAGGAAC
>QHZR01000379.1:0-3149 GCA_003224755.1 Acidobacteriota bacterium | reverse complement strand
CGATGATGCTCTCGATCCTGGAACCGCAAGGACTGGGTTGGACGCTGGCGACGGCGGGGGCAGGAATGGTAATCGGAACCACGGCTCTCTTACTGGTCAAGCGTGCCGAGCAACAAGGCTTCACGACGGTTTTCGGCAGGAACGACGAAACGTCCGGCGGCTGACCTGACTCGTAGCTGGCCATGGAAAACCGTCGAAGACTGCCAATTGTTGATAAATCGCATAACACTCATCGACACTTCCCAGCCCACGCTTTTGTCACCAGGCGGTGTCAGTTCGTTTTGGGATTCTGCGCGATTTGGTGCATTCGCCTGCAACGGGCCTGTCTGGATTAAACTACACGCGCGCAACTGGAAGTATGCGAAGCGTCGGATTACGGCCAATGCCCATTTCTCTGGAGACAAGCATGCGTGAGTCGAAACGAGAGTCCGATCGTCGGACATTCCTATCACGGTCAGCCGCAACGCTTGCGGGGGCCGCATTGTCCGGAACGGCGTTGTCATACGGAAGAATTCTGGGGGCGAATGACCGAATAGCGCTGTGCCATGTCGGGAATGGTGGCCGAGGAAGCGATCTGGACCTGATCGTTTCCAAGCTCGCGACGAGTCACAACGTGGAAATGAACTCGGTTTGCGACTTATGGCGTCACAACCGCGAAAAAGCTGTTGCTACCAACACCAAGTACTACAACCGCGCGCCGCGCGCATTTCAGCACATCGAAGACGCGCTCGCCGACCAGCAGATTGACGCCGTAATTCTCTCCACGCCAGACCACTCGCATTCTCCGCTGCTGAAAATGGCGGCCGATGCCGGCAAGGACGTCTATGTCGAGAAGCCGATGGGGAATGTCCTCGAAGAAGCCAAGGCCGCGCGCGACGCCGTGCTCCAGAACAAAGTAATCGTGCAGGTCGGAACGCAGCACCGCAGCGAACCCTACCAGATTGCGGCGCACGATCTGGTGCAGACCGGCGTGCTCGGCGACGTAACCAAGGTCGAGATGGTGTGGAACTATCACGGCCCGAGATGGCGCGGCCGCCCAGAGACGGGATTAATTCGCGAAGAGGACACCGACTGGCGTAAATTTTTACTCAACAAACCGTATCGGCCGTTCGATCCGCAGGTCTACTGCGAGTTTCGGCTCTACAAAGAGTTTTCGAGCGGCATTCCCGATCAGTGGATGAGCCACGGGATCGATCTGGTGCACTGGTTCATGAATGACAGTTTTCCGAAATCGGCGGTCGCTCACGGCGGCGTCTTTGCCTGGCACGACGGGCGCGAGAATGCCGATACCCTTCACGCGTTGCTCGAGTATCCGAAGGGGTTTCTGGTCAGCTATTCGACGAGCTTTGGGAATGATGCTCCGGGATTCACGCGCTACATGGGCAAGAACGCAACCCTCGTCAACTCTGGCGGCGAGGGTAGCCCGCGGTATCAGCTGGTCGAAGAGAAGGGAACGCACGAAGACAATCCAGACATCGATAGGAACCGGGCTTCGAAACACGTGTTGCTGCCGGGTGAAACTAGGCTTCCCCCAATGGGGATTGACGACCTGACGCTCGGTCACATGGCAAACTGGTTTGAATGCATGCGCTCGCGGCAGCGGCCGCATTGCACCGTGCGCGAGGGCTTCGCACACTCGGTCGCCTGCATGATGGCAACGGAGGCTTACTGGTCGGGAAGGAAGCAGTATTGGGATACGGCCACAGAGACGTTCTCCGATCGGGGGCCAGCAGCCTGAAGCTGCAAATGCTTCATCACGCGAGATACCGCAGCGTCTGCTCGACCAGCGCAGCGGTGGGCGCGTATGGGTCTCCCGGCGCGTCGAACTCCATTGAGCAGTACCCGTGGTACCCGCTCGCTTTCAGAATCCCGAACGTCTTCTGCATGTCAATGTTGAAACGCTTGCCGTTGTCGTCGACTTCTCCATCTTTCACGTGGCAAATGCAGTAGGCATGACGGAACATGGCCACGACTGCCCGGTAGTTGAAGTCGGCGTTGCCGGTCATCATGGAATTGGCGAAGTCTGGAAGCGTGTGCAGAAACGGGTGGTTCACAGCCTCAATCACTTTCACCACGAAGAAGGCGTCTTCGCTCATCAAGTCATCGTTCTCGAGATTCACGACAACATTCTTGCTGCTCGCGTAGCCGACCACGTCTCTAAGGCTTTCTGCTGTGCGTTGGACATCCGGCGAAGAATCATTGGCGCGGCTGATGTGCACGCGAATGCTCGGGCAACGGATCTGCACAGCGACGTCTACGAATTCTTTCGCATGGGTAATCGCCTGTTTGCGGGCGGCGAGGTCACGATCGTAGAAGCTGTGGTCGCCGTCGACAGCAATGTCCACAGCTTTGGCATCGGCAGAGCGTAATGCTTCTCGAAATTGGGCAAGGTAGTCGTTCTCGAGGGAGCTAAAGTGTCGGCTCAGCGGCTCGATGTTGTGAACGTTAAATTTTTTAACGACCTCGGCAGCGAAGTCTTTCAGGTCCATGCCGAGCAGCTTGGGATCGCGGTCGCGATTGCCAGGAGCGTTGATGTACGCCCGAAACGGGTACGAGGCCACAGCAACGCGGTCGCGCGGCGCGGTTGGAAAATAAATTTGCGGCTTGGAGTCGGCAAAGGCCGTGTGACTGATTCCGGCGAAAACACTGCCCGCAGCAAGGGCCGAAGCGTTGGCAACGAACTTACGTCGTGTGATCAGGCCCATCGGTGATGGGGATTATAGCTGAGGTTCACATGGCAACATTTGCGGGTTGCACTAGACTATGTGGCTTGTTCGCCGCCTTTGAACAGCAGAAAGAAAGATTGATGCAGCCGAAGCGCGGTTCGTGGAGCACGCTGTCAGCAATACTAGAAGGCAAAACAGATGTCGCATGTTGATCCGATTCTGCCTGACGCGAGGGTGATTGTTGCAAAATCGCCATAGAACTCATTGAGGCATGTCCAGGCGCCTCCGTTCCTTGGTGTTCCTTTCTTGAAATTACAAGGGCGAATAAAGCGGGAACCAAAGCACCGTTTGCGGCAACGTCAGTTCTGAATCTGCCTCTTAGCAGCGCGCTGATGCTACACTTTCTGTCCTATGGCAAACCTATCAAGCCTGGCAAAGATAGTATCCGAGTTGAAGACAGAGAGAACGAATCTCGTGACTCAG
>QHZR01000378.1 GCA_003224755.1 Acidobacteriota bacterium | reverse complement strand
CAGTGCGGGATCGCCACATTTACCACTGACCTGTGCGAGGCAATTTCCACGGAGTATGGATCTGCCCGACTGTTTGCAGTCCCCGTGAATGATACCCAATCGGGTTATTCATACCCGGCGCGGGTGAGACTCGCCCTTCAGCAGGATGATCTGTCATCTTACGAGCAAGCGGCTGACCTCCTTAATTTCAACAATTTCGATCTGGTATGCCTGCAGCACGAGTACGGAATCTTCGGAGGGCCGGCTGGTAATCACATCTTGAGTCTGCTTCGTCGCCTCAAGATGCCAGTCATAACCACCCTGCATACGGTGCTCCGGGAACCGAATCCCGATCAACGACTAGTGATGGAAGAAATCGCTGCAATATCAGACCGTCTGATTGTCATGAGTCAACTTTCATCCCAGTTTTTGCAGGAAATCTTTAAGGTGCCCGGAAGCAAGATCGACATGGTTCCGCATGGCGTCCCTGATTTGCCATTCCTCGATCCGAATTTCTACAAGGACCGCTTTGGCGTGGAGGGGAAGGCCGTCCTGCTCACGTTCGGTCTGCTTTCTCCAAATAAGGGAATCGAAAATGTAATTCAAGCCTTGCCGCAGATCCTGGCGAAGCACAAGAACGTGGTTTACATAGTCGCAGGGGCGACCCATCCTCACATTCTCCGCCGCGAGGGCGATCGCTATCGATCTTACTTGCAGGCCTTGGCGAAGGAAGTTGGAGTGGAGTCGAATGTGATCTTCCACAACCGATTCGTGAGCCCCGAGGAAATGGTCGCATTTATCGGCGCAGCGGATATCTATATCACTCCTTACCGCTATGAGGAGCAGGTTGTATCGGGGACGCTTGCCTATGCGTTAGGTGCAGGCAAGGCGATCATCTCCACTCCCTACTGGCATGCGATTGAGTTACTGGACGATGGCCGGGGCGCGCTTGTGCCCTTTCAAGACCCGGAAGCGATTGCGCGTAGGGCCGTCGAACTGTTGGACACTCCTGCAATACGGCACGCGATGCGAAAACGTGCGTACGTATACTCGCGGGAGATGGTCTGGAAAAGTGTTGCGCAAGGATATATGGCGAGTTTCGCCCAAGCTCGCGCTGACCGCACGCGGCGGCCGCGCGCGATGTTCGCGGATGCTTCGCCAGAGAAATATCTTGACCAGCTGCCGGCCCTAAAACTGGACCACCTGCATCGGTTGACCGACGACACTGGCATGCTCCAGCACGCTACTTTTTCTGTGCCAAATTACGGCGAGGGATATACCACCGACGATAACGCCCGCGCGCTCCTTCTCGCCGTGCTCGTTGAGCAACTTGGCGGGACCGAGTCGGCAAGAATTGAAGAATTGGCTTCCCGGTACCTGGCATTTCTGGGATATGCGTTCAATCCGGAAAACGGAAGGTTCAGAAATTTTCTTACTTACGAACGCAAATGGACAGAGGCCGCGGGCTCAGAAGATTGTCATGGGCGCGCGCTGTGGGCGCTGGGAACGGTTCTGGGACGTTCAAGAAATGAGGCGCTCCGAGGTGCGGCGGGACGTCTTTTCGAGACTGCCGTCCCGGCAGTTGTCGGCTTCAGCAGTCCCCGTGCCTGGGCGTTCGCGCTACTCGGGATACAAGAGTACCTCGACTGGTTTCCAGGCGATCGGGATGCTCAACAGATGAGATCGGTACTGGCAACTAGGCTGATCGTGCTCTTAGGTTCTAACCAGTCTCCTGAGTGGAACTGGTTTGAAGATGTTCTGGCTTACTCAAACGCCAGGCTACCACAAGCGGTTTTGATTGCCGGCCGTCGCAGCTCGGATACTCTAATGGTATCGGCCGCCCTCGGAGCCCTGAATTGGCTGAGCGAGATACAGCGTTCCCCGGAGAATGATCATTTTGTACCCATCGGGTCGCAAGGGTTCTATCGCAAGGGCGGCGAGAAAGCTCGCTTCGATCAACAACCTCTGGAAGCCGGCGGGGCGGTTTCGGCGTGCCTCGGAGCTTATCGTGCGACCGGGGAAGATCGTTGGCTCAAGGAGGCCTGGTCGGCCTTCAACTGGTTTTTAGGCAACAACGATTTGCAAATTGCCCTGTACGATCCCTCCACCGGTGGTTGCCGGGATGGCCTACATCCTGAGCGAGTGAATGAAAACCAAGGAGCAGAGTCGACTTTGGCGTTCCTGATGGCGTTGGTGGAAATGCGCTCACTCGGAGAACTTCATCATCCGCGATCACGACACGACCTATTCATCGCCCGCAACAACAGTCTTGAGGCTGCAAATGTACTGTGAAATCCTATGAGTGTTGCCATAACAACTCGTTACGAACCTCTTCTGCTTCGGCATCCCAGTAATCCCATCTTAACCGCCAAGGACTGGCCTTACTCGATCAACAGTGTGTTCAACGCAGGTGCGACATTATTGGCTGATGGATCGACCTTGCTTCTGTGCCGGGTGGAGGATCGACGCGGCATATCCCACCTTTGTGCCGCCCGCTCTCGAAACGGCGTAGATAGCTGGGAAATTGACAGTGAGCCAACATTGCTGTCGAGCCCGAAAGAGTATCCCGAAGAACTCTGGGGCATCGAAGATCCTCGCATCACCTTCGTGCCTGAATTGCAGCAGTACGCAGTCACATACACCTCGTATTCGCGTGGCGGTCCAGGAGTGTCGTTGGCCTTGACCAAGGATTTTCGCAGCTTCGAGCGCTACGGTGTGATCATGTCACCGGATGATAAGGACTCCGCCCTTTTGCCGCGAAGAATCGACGGGTATTGGGCGCTCATTCATCGACCGATGACGCCACTCGGCTCGCACATGTGGATCTCCTATTCTCCAGACCTGCGTCATTGGGGCCGGCACAGGCTCATATTGGAAGCGCGCCGCGGCGCTTGGTGGGATGCCAACAAGATTGGTTTGTCGCCGCCGCCGATCGAAACATCCAGAGGATGGCTCGTGCTCTACCACGGAGTACGGCACACGCCTTCTGGCTGTTTGTACAGGTTGGGCCTCGCATTGTTCGAGCTTGAGAATCCAGAAAAGTGCTTGCTGCGCGGTGATTCGTGGATCTTTGGTCCGGAGGCCGACTACGAGCGTCACGGCGACGTAGACGATGTTGTCTTCCCGTGCGGGTACACGATGGACGTCGATGGCGACGCCATAAACATCTATTACGGAGCTGCTGATTGCTCGATTGCCCTGGCTCGCAGTAGCGTTCGTACCCTGCTGAATTGGTTGGACGCCAATGGAAGCAGTGAGCGGAGGCGAGATCAGGACCGATGAACCCGCTGGGTTGGATGTTTCAGTTCGCGTTTTGCTCGCCCGCGAGAGAGAACCGCTGGTCTAAATTGCTCACAGTTATCTCATTCTCAAGCGTGGCTTCACCGAAAGATGTGAGCAATCCGGCACAGCATCGCATCGCTTGGTTCTGCCATTCTAAAATTGCGGGAAATACAAACCGCGAAGCCATTCCTGAACACCCCGGTCGGGCTGGTCGCTGGACGGTCCCCGGTGCGGGTGATAAAGCGTAGGGTATATCTATGGCACCCAACTTTCGTCGGCTGTTCAATCATTTGCGTAGGAAGCTAGCTCTCATCGCTGACTCATTGATTAATTCGCGCGCAACGCCTACCCCGGAAGGCCAAACTTTCAGAGCGCAAAGGATGTGCCCGTTTTGCGGATTGATTACGCCACGCCAGAAGAGATGCTGCCTGGAATGCGGCAAGGCTCTCAAAACGGCGTAGACGCTGCCCGATCCATTGCCAAGGCATTCGCCACTAACCACGTCAAATTGGGTGGAAACTTCCGCTTCCTCCAGCTATTTTCGTCATACTCCATGCGAACCCTGACGCTCAGATATGCGTACAATAGAGTATGCAGATTGAAGCACACTTCGACGCGGAAACAATCGAACGCTTGGAGGAACAGAGCGAATTACTGCTAAGGATGTACCAGGCAGAATTTGCTAAGGACCCAACCAGCCTGGCCACGGAATCCTCCCGCAGTAATATGATTGCTTTGCGCCACAGTATTAACCAGATTTATGGTGCCGCCGCTGGGCTTGACGTAGCTAATGCCATGGCTTTCCAACTGATGCCGGCGCATAGACGAGTAGGTGGTCTTCGCACGACTTCCTTTGACAAGTCAGACTCAGAAGCCTACGGTGATTAGTGAGCGAGTACATTCTTCCACTCTTTCAGGTTCTCTGAGCTAAGTCAGCCCATCTGAAGTTTTCCCACCTTAGTCACGCAACGACGTGAAAGGATCACATCACATGAAAAGAATCATGCTTACGCTTCTTGCTTCAATCGTGGTATCGGCCCTCCTGAGTCCGCTTGCCACAGCAAAAAAACAACCGACAAATGATCAGGCGGTTGCAGCGATTACCCAGTTTGAGAACGATG
>QHZR01000001.1 GCA_003224755.1 Acidobacteriota bacterium | reverse complement strand
GTGTCGTCGCGCAGCAAACCAATCACCTCGCGGGCTATGGCCGGGGCGTCGCCGAACGGCACCAGCACGCCGTGGTCTTCCGCCAACAATTCTGCAGCGTGCCAGTATGGTGTCGAAATTACCACTTTGCCCGCGCCAAACGTATAGGCTAGCGTGCCCGACGTGATTTGCGCTTCGTTGAGGTAAGGCGTGATGTAAAAGTCTGCGGCGCCGATAAACTCCTTCAGATTTTCAAGTTCTACGAACCGGTTGTAGAAGATGACGTTCTTCTCGAGTTTGTTTTTTTTGGCAAGGATTTCGAGGCTGAGCCGGTAGGCTTCGCCATGCTCGCGTAATTCGTTGGGATGGGTGGCGCCCAGCACAATATAAACAACGTCGGGAAACTCCGCTACAATGGGCGGCAGGGCGTTGAGCACATATTCGATCCCCTTGTTCGGCGAAAGCAGCCCGAACGTGAGCAGCACCACCCTGCCTTCCACACCGAACTGGTCTTTGAAATCGGTCGGATCGACAAAACCTACGTCGGGAATGCCATGCGGGATGAAATCGATCTTGGTCGGCGGTGCCTGGTAAATCTCCTGCAACATCTGTCGCCCCCGCTCAGCCATGACCACGAGCCGGGTCGAGAGCGCGACTAACTCTTGCATTACGCGCCGTTGATCGGCTTTCGGCTCACGCAAAATGGTATGGAGCGTAGTGACAACAGGCATTCTCAGTTCGCGCAGGAATGCCAGGATATGGCCGCCAGCCGTCCCGCCGAAAATGCCGAATTCATGCTGCAAGCAGACGATGTCCACGTTGCTGATATTGAGGAAGTCCGCAGCGCGTAAATAAGACGACAAATCCTGCTCTTCAATCTCGAAGCGAACTACTTCCGGGTACTCGTAGCCATCTTGAATGTCATTCACCGACACTGACAAACACTGGCTTTGGGGATGCGCAGCTGCCACGGCCGCAAGCAGGTCAGACGTGAACGTTGCAATGCCGCACTTGCGCGGCAAGTGGTCGCCGACAAACGCGATCTTGCGAACTTTGGAACCTTCTTTCATGAGGCAGTCTTTCATTCCTCGCGCCCTCCGCTGTTATGCGCACGAGTCTGCGCCAACCTCAAAGGTGCCGCCTCAGCGTGAAGTGGGGAGGAGCGTTCTCCGGTAGTGTGAGGCGGCGTGTATCACAGCGTGAGCAAGAAGTATTTGCAGAACTACTTGGATGAGTACGCGTTTAGGTACAACCACCGCGCTTCCGGGAATTTGATTTTCCCGATGCTTTTGGAGCGGGCTTCGCAACCGGAGTTGTTGAGGCCCGCCGTACAATCTGTAAAAAATCTCCCCGTGTAAACGGATGCGAGTCAACCTGGTCATTCTTGGCGGAAGGCTTTGGGTGATTCGCCATAGCGTTTACGGGCGTAGGCACGAAGTGTGCCTAACGGTTAATCCTAAGGTATCATGGATGGCCGCACATGCCGCAACCGATTTTTTTCCGTTGTAGGACACTGCAGATCGTATTCACCCTCCGGCGTTCATTGCTGCGCTGGGGAATTTCTTGGCCGCGCTCAAGGATATGGATGCGACCATATCCGAGCATCCCAAGGGAAGCGTATTTTGGGAAGTTACCAGTCTGCAAAAAAATAGTGCGCCTGTGGTGGGCGTCACGCCCATTGGGCGGTGCTGATGTGGGGCTCTCTGTGGTGGGCTGCCCGGAATCAATTCTCGAAACAATCCGTGGCACATGGGCCTAGAACAATGCGGCTGGACGTACGGGGGTTCACTGGCGAGACGAAGGATCAATTTTTACTCTATTCGTCGCCCCGCGTGCTTCAATATCGTCCCGAAACGCGCATTGACACTCGATCAAATGGCCGCGCTCCGAAATCTTGTTGCGGAAAATCTCCTGCTTGGCACGGCGTCAGCTCACGACAAGAAAATCGGTCCACGGACCTGGGTTTTCTTGCTGGTAATGATAATAGCGGTTGTGCTCCTCGGGATGGGTAATTCGACACACTCACTAGTCGTCGTGCCTTTGGGTGAAAGTCCTCGTTGTTAGTTGACGAAAAATAACCTCTCTGACAATGTCGGCGGTGTCAAGCGCTTTCCGAGCACACTGCGGCACTCACTCGCTGAGAAGGGCGCCATTTCGCTCTCCACGAGAATTTTCCCGTGCCAACCAAGGCTCGCCTCGTAGTCCCCTCGGTCAGAACTTCGGTCCGACCCATGCATCTCTTCAGTCTCCAACTGCGATCATGATTACGAGTTCGGACTCCTCGGTGAAGAGGAGCAGGATGCCCAATCAATTTCTCGGAGTGTACTGTTCAAAATTGACCAGCTTCACGTTGAGTAAGCGGCGCATCATGTGAATATGAAAGTGAGCGAGAAACAAACCTTATCGGTTCGCTGCCCCACGTGTGGGGCTAAGCCAGGAGAGAAATGCGAGCTTAGCACCGGCTTACCGCGTACCGATCCCCATCGAGATCGCCGCCTGGCGGCTTCCGACAAGTAGATCTTTTCTGCACATAGAGGCGTATTCCTTTACACAAGAGAAGCCGAAGCAAGTTAATACCTCGCAGCACCAGAATTCAGTCCCAGACCGGGTCCGCGAACGCGGAGCTGATGGGGGTCGAAGGCTTCGCTCACGGAGGCCGTTGCGGCTGAGATCTCCTGCTGCGTGGGGGTCGCAATCTGAAGTAATCCCGCTCGACCGAGGTTTCGAGGAGCAGCGAATGCGTTCTGGTGTGCTATCACAAGTTCCAGAGCGTGGGCCAGACCTTCCGATGCGTATCCATTGTCGAAATGGACGCCAGTGACATGAAATCCGGAGGCTGACATCCGGTACGCGCAAGCCAGAAGCCAATGGCCTCGGGTTATGGACGACCAGAATTGCAGATAATCCAAAGTACCGTTTGCGACGAAGCCATATTCAACATGAATCAAGCCGCTCCGGGCGCCGCGCATAAGGTCAACCCAGTTCGCAACAACCGCAGACTCAAGGATTTGATCAAAATTCTGATTTTGATTCATCTTCATTCGCCTCTCGCTTTCCATCTGGCATTGTTCCGTGATCGGAGAGGTAGCTTGAATGTGACCCTGCAGGACACAGTCTGCTTCTCAATCAGCGGCTTCACCCATCCCGCCGTTTACGTGCCAGAGATCGTTCACGTCCATTCAAGATGACGAGGACACAGCCTGCAAGGAACATCGCCGTCACAATTATTGCGAGATATAAGTCGAACCGGTCTGTCAAAGTGCCTCCTGTATCTTCTAACAATGCGCAGAACGGCATTAGCAGCGCGCCCTCAACCTCTGGCCCACTCCGTGTCACGCTGGGATAGGCGTCGTGCCTCAGCGCCATCCAATCGCCAGCCCTGTTGGATGTGGCGCGAATGTGCGGAAACAGTGGCATAGCGTAGACCCAGAAAACGCTTTGCGACGATTCCAGTCACTTCAAGGCCATTGAAATGTTGCTGCTTTACCTTCCCTAGAATCCGCACTAATGCGTTCTGGATCTTCTTAGCTCCAACGGCACCCAAAAACATCACCTTGACTTCTGCCGCCATAAAAAAGAAGTTCCATCCCGCAGCATGGATCCTGCGATCGAGGGCAAAGCCGTCCAATAGCTTGACCACGCTCCAAGTTCCTGAACACGCCTCGCTCTCAAGACCAAAGAACCGCGTTATTAGCGGCGAGTCGTCGATCAGAACCGTACCCACTTGAATGGTTGGCGGCATGATTCCTCCTGGAAGATTCGCTTGCTCGGTCAAGTTCGGGTGAGTGCAGTCATTACGAACACCAACAGCGATGCGAGTATCAGCGTGCCGAAGCCCAGCAGCACGATTTCGCTTAGCAGATCAGGGCTCATTAGATCTTCGCTGCACATTTCGCCTCTCCCAACCCGCAGGAACCGCTGCGTTGGGGGCGGTCCGGACGAAGTGCCCTCCACTGGAAGACGAACCGGTTGCGGATTCCGGCTGATGAACATCAGCGGGAATGGCCCGCAAACCACTTGTCCGAAAATGCTCCCCTGCTTCAAGAAGCGCGTATGCCGCCCGGTTTAGGCAGATATGAACTGCTCTCTTGAGCCATTAATAGAATGGCTTAGTTCTCTTTGAAATACTGTGCAGAATCGCTCACTTCGGACACCTCCCCGCAAACGGTGACTACCGGGGCTGGCTTCGTCAGAATGCGTTGCGTGGCCCCCTTTGGATTAAGATTATGGGTAATGAGTCCTGCTGCAGCAACCAAGAAGAAGGACGAGTTCGATCCCAATATTTTCCTTGCAACGATTGGCGAGGGCAGGAAGATGGTGGCGGTTCGGAAAAAGCAAACCATCTTCGCACAAGGGGACGAGGCGGACGCTGTCTTCTATATTCAAAAAGGCAAGGTGAGGCTCACGGTCGTATCCAAAACCGGCAAGGAAGCTACCATCGCCATACTGAGCGAGGGGAATTTTTTTGGTGAAGGCTCCCTGGCTGGTCAGGTTCGCAGAATGGGATCGGCTGCTGCTATGACCGCTTGTGAGGTTTTGCGGGTGGAGAAGGTGGCGATGATGGCAGCGCTTCATCGCGAACACGCGTTCTCCGATATGTTCGTGGCCTACTTGTTGGCGCGGAATATCCGTTACGAAGAGGACCTGGTCGACCAGTTGTTCAATTCCAGCGAAAAGCGACTGGCTCGTGTTCTGCTGTTGCTCGCTCGTTTCGGCAAGGAAGGGTCACCAGAAATTGTGGTGCCAAAAATCAGTCAGGAGACGCTGGCCGAAATGGTCGGCACCACCCGTTCGCGAGTCAGCTTTTTCATGAACCGATTTAGGAAGTTGGGCTTCATTCACTACAACGGCGGTTTAGAAAGCGGGTTACAGGTTCGCTGCTCAATGTAGTTCTTCACGATTGACCGCCTCAAAGTACGCGCTTACCAGATGCCCGGTCTCGCTGGCGCTTCTTGCGTCCCATTGAACTGGCGGAAAATCGCGGGTTTCCCCTGGCTCAGTCGCTTTGCTTTGCCGATGACCACAAGACAGGCAAATCGCCCCCACGTTTGTGATGTCCGTTTCTTTCGATATTTCATTTTCGCGGACTCCCGTAGAGCCTGAGATAACCGGCCCTCCGCATTTGTCACACGAATACGCGCGGACGTGAAGATAATGTCTTCTCATAGGCGTCCTTCAAGGCTGCAATAGCATTAGCATGGATGATAGTCCGCTCCGTCTCTTACGTCTGGTCAAAAGTGCTCAGCTTTCAGTCGCCGACCGCATAGGCGAGAGAAGCCCCGTTCTTGGCAGAAACCGGGGCATTCTGGATAGAGCCTGTCTTCGCGGTTATTTTGCGCAAGGGGGCCTTCTTAGGGGCCTACAAAATTGGGGTTGCCACTTCCTACTTGGGTACGCAACCTTGGTGAACGCGTTCAGGTCGTGACCAACGAGGGCCGCAATTCTGGATGGCGAACCAGCCTACTCATCAGTAGGAATGGCATCGGTGACAGAGCCCAAGGAATTGGCTACTTCAAGAGCCGCAGCCTTTCCGTAGATTTGGTTAATGCTGTGGCACAAAGCAATCATGTTGCTGCGGGAGGACGCGGTGGCAGGGCTAGTAGGGTCCTTAGCAAATTCCGCCTCGTACATTTTTAGCAATAACCCGCTCTGTTCTTCCAAGCGTTCGATGGTTTCCCCGTCGAAGTGTGCTTCAGTCTGCATACTGCTCACCTAGTGTATTGTACGCATTGTCTGCCCCCAATGTTCGGGGCAATTTACTAGACAGCTCTTATGCAGGTTTGAGCGAGTTGCCACACTCCAGGCAGCAGGTCTTGCGCCGTGACGTAATCAATCCGCAAAACGGGCACATCCTTTGCGAGCGCAAGTCTGGGTCCACCGGCTTGAGGGTCGCAAGCAGCTTCGTGAACGAATCAGTGATGAAGGCGAGATTTCTACGCATGCGAGTGCGGAAACTCCGAACATTGCGTTCCATACTCTACCCTACACTCTTTCTCACTTGGCGCTGATTGCCGTCACCCGACGGCGCAGCGGTTCTCAGAACAGCTTCGGGCCTGAAATTCAGGCAGCTTAGGGTGCCACAACGAGCGATGCGATTCTGTGCCGGATTGCTCACATGTAGGTAAGACTTCTCAGTGTGAAGCCGATTAAAACCTACATCAACAACGAGACTCAATATGAGCAATTTAGACCAGCTATTCGCTGGTGCTTCGGCGATCATAATTCCAGGGAGAAAGATTTTTCCTCTTTCAAAATTCTCTGTGCTAAATCAGGCTCAGCCGAGTCCTCGGCTCATAACTGCAATAATCAGGAGGTTCCGTGATTCCCCCGAAGTTGACGCTCTCAGAAGCGCCACACCACCGGCGGTGACAGCTGCTCGTGACCTGCATTCGAGCGGCCGCCAGCCCGCCGGAAACTGTGCAAGGATTAGAGACTTGGGCTATACATCGGCCAAGCACATAAAAATGTATGGCGAACGTTTGTAAGCGTCCGAAGTGAACCGTCTTGCTAAGTGTCCACGAATAAGTTATGTGGACACTTCGGCGGTAGCGGAGAGGATATTCCAGGGCAGCAGTTCGCTGATGCGAGAGATGTGGTGATCGGCGATGCGGGTCAGCACCTCGCGCAGATAGGCTTCCGGGTCCAGGCCGTTGAGTTTGGCTGAGCCGATCAAGCTGTAGATGGACGCCGCACGCTCACCGCCTGAATCCGATCCCGCAAACAGATAGTTTTTGCGGCCCAGCGCAACTGCGCGCAGCGCACGTTCGGCGGCGTTGTTATCGATCTCGATGTGTCCGTCGTCCGAATAACGCAGCAACGCCTCCCAGAGCGAGAGCGCGTAGCGAATCGCGACCGTCGTGTCCGACTTGCGCGAAAGCTTCGGCAGCGTCGTCTCGAACCACTGCCGCAGAGAATCGAGCAGCGGCTTGGCCCTCGCCTGGCGGACCTGACGCCGTTCTTCCGGCGGCCGGTCGCGAATCTCTTTCTCGATCGCATAGAGCATCCCGATTCGCTCGAGCGCTTCACTCGCCACTGGCGAAGCGTGCGCTTGTTGTAGATCGTAAAATTTGCGCCGCACATGGGCCCAGCACGCCGCTTCCTGGATGCGGCCGTTTTCGTAAAGCTGATTAAATCCGGCGTAGGCGTCGGCTTGCAGCGTACCGCAGAACTCTCGCAGGTGCCGCTCGGGATGCTCACCTTTGCGATCCGGCGAATACGCAAACCACACCGCGGGCGCGTCCTGATCTCCTGCCGGACGATCATCGCGAACGTAGGTCCACAATCGTCCGGTCTTGGTCTTGCCATTGCCCGGAGCTAGCACCGGCACTGGCGTGTCGTCAGCATGCAGCTTGTCTGCTGCCAGCACATAGCGGCGCAGCGCTTCCACCAGCGGTTCCAGCAACTGTACGCTTCCGCCCACCCAGTCGGCCAACGTCGAGCGCTCCAGCTCCACCCCATGACGCGCGTAAATCTCCGACTGGCGATAGAGCGGCAAGTGATCGGCATACTTCGAGACCAGCACGTGCGCCAGCAGTCCCGGCCCGGCCACGCCGCGCTCGATCGGACGGCTGGGCGCCGCCGCCTGCACGATGCAGTCACACTTCGTGCAGCTCAACTTCGTGCGCACGTGGCGAATCACTTTGAAGTGATCTGGCACGTACTCCAGCACTTCGGATACATCTTCGCCCAGCTTGCGCAACTCGCCCCCACAATCACACTTCGCTTGCTTGGGCGCGTGCGTCTGGGTTTCGCGCGACAGATGCTCGGGCAGCGCACGCCGCACCGGTTTCGCAGCCGGACTAGTAATAAAGATGGAAGGCTCTCCCGGTTGACCCGCGACGGGACTGGTCGCCTCGCGCTTCGCTCCGAGTTCTTCCAGCCGCAACTCCAGTTGTTCGATCTGCCGCTGCAGCTTCTCCGACTTACGCCCGAACTGCATGCGCTGCAGCTTGGCGATCAGCAGCTTCAGATGTTCGATCTCATTCTCACGGGAGAGTAGTTGCTGATGTTGCGTCAGGATCAGCGCTCGCAATGCATCTGCAGGAAGAACGTTCAGATCGGGAAGCGCTGCCACCGACATGCGCGGAGTATCGCATGAACTCTCGCTGCCACGATCTTCTCCGCGCAAAAAAGTTGTGCAAAAGAACCTCCCGCGTTACACCGATAACTGCGGGTACCAGGTGCGCTCCGGCCGCCGCCAATCAATGCCCTCCAGCAGCATCGAACGTTTTGAGCTGGTTTCGGATCCTATTGAGGATGGTGATTACACAGTAGTTCAAGTAATAAGCGGCAGTGATCCGACCATACGAACACTCCGACTTCCCATATCAACCCTATTAGGTTTGTCAGATCGATCCGGACAAAAGACAAAGTTCGGGAAGAGACTCCGGTAGTTCGATGCAAATCAGGCCAAGTTGATGTGAGCAATTCAGACCAGCTATTCCTTCCAGATGGGGCCATCCTAATGCAGAGCGAGCAATTATTCTCTCTCTTTCAGGTCCTCTGAACTAAGTCAGCCCATCTGAAGTCTTCTCCTCTTAGTTCCGCCGTTCTGAAAGCAACAAACTCATGAAGAAAACAACGTCGCTACTATTAGTGAGCTTGATCGGTCTGGTTGGGAGCTACGCGTCGGCAGGCTCAGCCCGCGAAGACTCGGTTGCGCGCCTGCAATCGTCGGTCGATGTTCTACACGCCATTATGGCGACTCCAGACAAAGGCATTCCGGAAGAAGTGTTGAGCAATGCAAAATGCATCCTGGTAGTGCCAGATCTAATTAAGGGCGGCTTTATTTTTGGCGGCAAACACGGACGTGGCGTGGCATCGTACCGCACATCCGATGGCTGGAGCGCGCCCGCGTTCGTCTCAGTTGGTGGCGGAAGCTGGGGATTGCAGATCGGAGTCGAAGGCGTGGACCTGGTAATGCTGGTCATGAATGAGCAGGGCTTCCAACACTTGCTTTCGAGCAAGTTCCAATTGAGTGGGGAAGGATCAGCCGCTGCAGGCCCGGTCGGCCGCCATGCGTCTGCCGGAACTGACTGGAAAATGAACACCCAGATGCTGACCTACTCGCGCTCCAGAGGCGCGTTCGCCGGCCTGACTCTCGAAGGTGCGGTCGTGCAACAGGATAACGACTCCACGCGAGCCATTTACGGCAAACACATGATGTTCCGCGACATTCTTTCGGGCAAGGCGTCAACTCCCAAAATTGCGGACGCGTTCATAAAGGCCGTGTCGGATGCGGGCCAACAGGCCAGCATTGCGGAAGCAACCGAAGAAAAGAATTAGATGTGGTAGGCGAACGATACGTAATCTGTTGCCGGCCGGGACGACGTAACGGTTCCGGCCAGCGATTCAGAAAGCGGAACTGTGGCACTGGAATGTGGCCGTCAAGACGGGAGGCATAAATGCAATGTTTTTGGGAACAAACCGGCGTCCTAGGTCCGATTTATCGCGCGCTGGGTCAAGGCTTGAACGACCGCGATATCGCAAACAAGCTAAATCTCACCGAACTGAACGTACAAAGCTGCATAGCCTGGATCGTTCATTTTCTGAACCTAAAAAATCGGCAAGAACTGGTCCTCTACGCTTCATCTGTAGCGTGATTCTTCTATCGCCTGAAAGGCGGCAAATATGAAAATCAATCTCTCGAAATATCGCTGCGCGCAGGTAGCGTGCCTAAGTCTCTGGCCCATTCTTCTGTGTGCGCAGTCATCCGATCTCGCCCAGAACCTAGCCGACTGCAAGAATGGCTGGGAGAGTTGTAATCGCTCCCAGCTGAGCCAGTCGGAATCGGCCGATGTTGCGCTCTCCGAACACCGGCACAACGTCACGAACTGTAGGAACGGCTACGATTCCTGTGACCGTTCGAAACTCACTGAATCCGAAGCTACCGCCTTGGCAGTGGCCGAGCACCAGCAAAACGCTTCTAATTGCAAAAACGGTACCACTCCCTGCGACCCTTCACGATTGACCAAATCGGAGGCTCGTGAGTGGTCAATCTCGGAGCAACAGCGCAACATTGGCGACTGCCAAGATGGGTTTGGTGCCTGCGAGCGTTCCAAACTGACTCCGCCTGAACTCATGGGCGTGGATATCGCTCTGCGCCGGCGTAACCTCTCCGACTGTAAGAGCGGCTGGACCTGCGATCGTTCCCGGCTGACCAGTTCGGAGACCATTGAAGTGAACGCGGCGGAACACCAACGCAATGTGCAGAATTGTGAGAACAGCTGGGCAGACTGCGACCATTCCAAACTCACTGAGTCAGAGGCCGCCCGAATCGCTGTCGCGGAACACCAACGCAACATCTCTGCTTGCAAGGAAGGTCAAGCAACCTGCGACTACTCGCAACTCACTCCTGCGGAGGCCAAGATGCTTACGGATGCTGAGCATAAACGCAATTACGCCGCTTGTCTCCGCGATTATGGGTATTGCGATCCTTCTCAACTCACAGCGGAGCAGACTCGTTCTATCCAGAAGGGTCAGTGATCGCGATTTATCGAGCACTCTCGGTCGTGATGCCTGTTTCGAGAATAATCGGATCTGGTGAAAAATGAACATCCTTAGAGAGTCGTGCCGGGTATTCCGCAGATTGCCGATGAAGATCCAACCTCATGTCGCCTTATTGAGCGTGCCGCTCCTGATGTACATTGGCAGCTGCCAGCCGGCAACAGCGCAACTATCGAAAACGATCGCGATTGGCTCCCGTACTGCGCTGACGCCAGAACAGGTTGTGAACAACCTGGTTCGGAGAAACCTCGAACGCGCACAGGAGTTGGCCGCTTACCATGGAACCCGAATTTATAGGCTTGAATACCGCGGTTTCCCGGGTCCCAAAAGCGCAGAGATGGTGGTGGATGTGAGGTACACATCGCCCGAAACGAAGCAGTTCATCATTCTGTCTGAAACTGGTTCCAAGCTACTGATAGAGAGAGTATTCAAGAAGCTCTTGCAGAGCGAAAAAGAGGCGCTCGCCGAGGAGAATCCGAGACACACTGCTCTCAATCGTGACAACTACACGTTTGCGCAGGTTGGGTACGAGAGTAAGCCAACTGGTGCGCTCTATGTCTTGTCAGTTGAGCCGCGAACTAGGAACAAGTTCCTTTACCGGGGTCGAATTTGGGTAGATGCACAGGACTTTGCGGTTGTACGATTGGAAGGAGAACCGGCGAAAAATCCTTCCTTTTGGACAAAAGACACAAAGATTGACCAGACCTACGCCAAAGTGAACGACTTCTGGTTTCCTGCTTCGAATCGCAGCACTACGAGCATCCGTCTGGGCGGGCGCGCCTATCTCACAATTGAATACCAGGATTATCAAACCACGGCTGCTCCTTCCATGAAAGATTCCACCAGCACGGTCGCGGGCTACAAGTGAAAGCCATTAGATTAGAAATGTTTCTGGGGGTGCATCAGGCTATGATTCAACGACAATGTCCGGAGTGCGACGCCGAGTTGATTTTAGCGAGGCGTCCCGATAACCAAGGATCGGGAATCGAAACACGCCCGTCCACTTACTTGCGATGCAGTACTTGTGGAGGCGAGTTTACTGCGGAACAGGTCCGCGAGAACAAACGAACCAAGCAGCTTGACAGCGCTACCGCACAAGCCTAGCCTTGAAAGTGAGCGAGTACTTCTTCTTACTCTTTCAGGTCCTCTGAACTAAGTCAGCCCATCTGAAGTTTTCCCTCTTAGATTACTCCAAGGAGGAACTGCGTTATGACACTAATGACCCGTTGGGAACCCGTCCGTGAGTTTTCCGGTCTGCAAGACCGCATGAATCGCATGAACCGTCTTTTCCGTGAGTCGTTCAGCCCCGAAAGTCCGGAAGAGGCGTTGACCACCACCAGCTTCGCCCCGCCGGTGGACATCTACGAAGACGAGCACACCATTACTTTGAAGATGGAAGTCCCGGGGATTGACGAGAAAGATATCGATGTCCGCATCGAAGGCAATACCCTGACCGTGCACGGCGAGCGCAAGTTGGAGACGGACGAAAAAGAAGAGAACTACCGTCGTATCGAGCGCCAGTACGGAAGCTTCACTCGCTCGTTTACTCTGCCCAGCTCGGTGGATCCGACTCAGGTGAGCGCCCATTACGACAAGGGCGTGTTGAAAGTTAACCTGGCCAAGAAGGCGGAAGCCAAGCCCAAGCAGATCAAGGTTAACGTTGGCAGCGAGAAAGCTCTCGAAGCCAAGGTCCACAGCAAGGCCGCCTAACGTCAGTAGCTAGTGAGAGAAATGGGAGGCGGTTCAAATCGCCTCCCTATGTTTGTCAGTCTAGGTTTTGTGAGTTCCGCGGGAGAGAGAAAAATTATGAAAAAGATCAAATTTGTTGTGAAACTGAGTCGTGGCGATGTTCGTTCGCCGGAATATGTGCAGCGGATTGATCGGGTACCAATCCAGATGACAACCAATCGTAAGCTGGCACTGCTCATGGGCAGATTCACTGCTGAAGACGCCATCAAGTCCATTCAAACTTCGCGGTGCATCCCGGAGTTGGTCTCTGTACGGGTCGGCGCCTAGGTAGGAGAACGCGGCCGGGCGCAGGCGTGTGAGCGTGATTGACCAGATTGTGTAGGGCAGGATTGATAGCCTTAATGAGTGTCACCAGTGCCGAAAGGTTCGCTCTATGGTCTCCGACAGAAGAGTCACATCTCCATCGTCGCCAGCCGTTCTTGTGGTCGGGCGATCTCGCGCGAGTTCCTGACCAGCCCACAATGTCGTTCCTCGCCCGCTCGCGGGTAGCGCGTCCACAAGAGCACGCTGCTGCTGTCCGGGTTTCCTGAGGCGACTCCTTCCGGAAACAGGTCACGGCGTTCACGCCACGCGATACGAGACGGCAAGCCCGCCTCATCGCCAAACGCAGCGGTGGCGCCCATGGCAAATGCCAGCTTGGTGAATGTCCGTCGGCTTATCGAACTCATTTTGTACTTTTCCCCGTTAGGTAATACTGAGATACCAACTAACGCGATCAGGCGCAATTTTCCGGCGCTTGAAGTGTCCCTGCACTTCGTGCGTCTACGTTCTCTTGCTCGCAATCCGTCAAGAAACTTCGGGTTATCGGAGTCGAGCACTCCACATTTGCCGACCATAAAAGGAGAGGTTCACAGCACAGACAAATACCCCCGCGATGGTTAGCGTGGTCGGAGAAATGTCAGGATAAACCAGCTTATCTAGATGATGAAGCAGGAACCCGCCTTGGTAAGGCTCGACTCCGGCCTTGCCTTCGAGCCAGTTCTCTAGCACCGTCAGAGGGCATGGCCAGGGAAGCAGCTCCGTAAAGATTCCCCAGATAAGAGAGCCGACATGCAGCCACCGCAGAATCGGGCGCGAGCGTGTCACAAAAGCGCCGAAGACTACCCACAGGATGAATAGCGCATGCACGATGAGCACGGTAACCGCGAGTAAAGAATAAAAACTGCGAGCATGCATTCCTAAGAATTTACAGCAGCGACAACACCCAATCGCTAGATGCGTGCACGCAGTTTGTGGGGCTCAAATAATTAGGCGAGACTTGCATCAAGAGTTGGACTGACCGAATGAGAATCGCGACGCTTTGATGACCTCAGGTCTCTTGTCGGGTTTGCTCGTTAATCCCCAATTGTGAAACCAATACAAAAGAGGTTCTCGCGAACCAGAGCATCCATCCTCGACACGTTCGATAATCTTCTGGGTCGACGCACACCCATGGCAAGTGGCAGTGTGTTGCGACTCATCAGTCGCCAATCAGAATGTAACCAGCCGAACAACACTGCAAATCGAAGTGGCCGCCCCCTGCGGACGGCCAATTTTCGCGTCTCGCATGCAAGAATGGATGTTGGCCTTGTACGAAAATGTTCATTCACCAGACTATTGCGAGCGCGGCGGCGCCCACGGTAGCGCGCACCGTCAAGTACTGGATCTACCAACTCGGTGGCGTGGGTTTTATTCCCCTCGGACTCCTCGACAACTCCATCATCCCGTTGCCTGGAAGCATGGACGTGCTGACGATCTTCTTGTCCGCACGGAAAGAACAGCTGTGGCTTTACTATGCCTTGATGGCGACGGTTGGTTCTGTGGCAGGGGGCTTTGTGACATACAG
>QHZR01000376.1 GCA_003224755.1 Acidobacteriota bacterium | reverse complement strand
TCTCTGGACAACATTATTGGCGTTAGTCCCACGATGGCCAAGCTGAAGCAGACCATCCGTACGGTCGCCTCCACGCAAAGCACTGTGCTTGTCTATGGCGAGAGTGGGACCGGCAAAGAATTGGTCGCGAGAGCGGTCCACACCTGCTCGCCACGCGCAACGGAATCGTTCGTCTCCATCAATTGCGGGGCGTTTCCCGAGACATTGCTGGAAAGCGAACTGTTCGGTTACGTAAAGGGCGCATTCACCGGCGCAAATCAGAACAAACGCGGGCTGTTTGAAGTGGCCGATAGCGGCACCATTTTTCTAGATGAAATCGGCGAGATGACTTTGGCCATGCAGGTCAAGCTGCTCAGGGTTTTACAAGAGCGTTGCCTTCGCCCGGTGGGTGGGACTGGAGAAATCGCGATTGACGTCCGCGTGATCGCTGCTACCAATCGCGACCTCGAAAAACAGGTCACCGAAAATACCTTTCGCGAGGATCTGTATTATCGTTTGAGCGTGATTCCAATCACGGTGCCTCCATTACGAGAGCGGCGCGAAGATCTGCCGTTGCTGGTGAACCATTTTCTCAAGAAATATGTGCCGGCAGCTGGCAAAGGCATTTCACGCGTGAATGCAGAATCACTCGCCGCTCTGGCGACGTACGAGTGGCCGGGTAATGTTCGCCAGCTCGAGAATACGATCGAACGCGCTGTGGCACTCGAAACCGGAGAAGAACTGCGTGTGGAGTTGCCGGTGGAACGCGTTCGCGCTCGTGCAGCTGCTGCGGGGGTCGGTGGCGAGGGCATGGCTATTTCACCCGGCGCAGTCCTGCCCGATGGCATGGACATGGAAAACTATGTTGCCGAAATCGAGCGTTCGCTGCTGAAGTCTGCTTTGGCTCAATCGAACGGGGTGCAAGCGCGGGCGGCTGATGTGCTGAAAATCTCCTACCGGTCGTTCAGGCATTTGATGAAGAAGTACAGTTTATAGCTTTCAGCTCTCAGCTATCAGCCAACCCACTGAATCGATCAATCCCTCAGTTCTACCGCTCATTGGCTGATATCTGACAGCTAGCTCTTCTTCAGCTGCTGCTTCCAGCCCAGCACTCTGGCCTTGTTGGCCTCCGCCTCGGCTTCGGGAACCATGCCTTTCTTCTGATACAGAACCGACAAGCTCGTGTGCGCCAGTACATCATCCGGATCAAGTTCAGAGATTCGCTTTGAAACCGCTATCGCATCATCAAGCCGCTCCAAATCCTGCAGTGTTCGTGCCATCCCATGCAGAGCTTCTGTAAATGTGGGATCGGCCTCGACCGACTTTTTGTATTCTTCGAGCGCGCTTTCGTGTTGATGATCAGCAAAAAGATCCAGAGCCGCATAATAATGATCTTCGGCTTTTAGGCGGGACTGGTCAGCCATGCTGATGGGATTCTAGCAAATACAAAAGCTCCAGCCGTGGTCGTGATTTCTGGTTATGATCTAAATACATGCGCTACATGCTGCGATTCATGTGGAACGCGACGCGAGGTCATCGATTAACGCCCTGGCGCAGCCCGTATCTGCTGTGGCGAATCGAAACCTACTGCGGCGTGAAGATGCAGCAAATAGGCTTTCTGGAATTCTGGGAATTTCTCTGGCACGAACGCAGAAATCTCTGGCGTTTTTTAAGATGGACGGGAGAAATGGAGCACCACGCAAGGCCGGCGCCCAAGAAAATTGGGTAAATTTGTAATTTAGAAGTTGCGTAATTGAAAACCCAGCTGGCGCGATTTCAATTTCCAAATCAGCCAATTTCAAAAGTACTCAATCCGTGTCACTGTCCATTTCCAGCGGCGGCGGCGCCTTCCAGCACTAGGCTGACCTCTGTCCCCTTGCCAGCACTTGCCAGCTGCGCAGCTGCTGTACGATTTGCAGCAATTTCCAGATATCCCATACTCCCTAGAATCGCGAAGAGCTCATTGGGTGCGCCGTCTGCGTAATTGCTCTGCAAAGCCGTGACCTCGCGCTTGCCGACAACAATTTTGAACCCCGGCGCTGGCGTCTGGAGAAGGGCTGGAGCATCCTGTGGAGTGATGTTGGTGATCAGGTTCCCAAACCGGTCCACTTTTAGCACAATTCCACGCAAAGTCTTGGCGTCAACCGCCTTCGGCTTTGGTGCGTTGAAACGCACAAAGTCGGTGATCTCGGGCCCGAATTTTTCCTGGTCCACACCCTTGGCGAGATAGGCGGCGACTGGAGCAAACACATCGCGGCCGTGGAAGGTATTGCTCAGCGGCTGGAGAAAGTAGTGGTCTGAGGTGACATGACGAACGTTCAGCCGCTCATCCCGGGCATACATGAGCGAGAGCACGCCATTGTCGGGCGCTACAAAATTGTATTTGTCAGAACTCGCCAGGATGGGCCGCCGCGCACTGCCCACCCCGGGGTCAACCACCACAAGGTGAACCGTGCGAGTAGGAAAATAAGAATAGGCCTGGGCGAGCGCCAGTGCGCCATCAAGAATGTCGAATGCCTGCACCGAATGGCAGATATCAACGATCTCGACCTCAGGGGCGATACTGAGAATTGCCCCTTTAACTGTGCCCACAAAATGGTCGTTCAGTCCGAAGTCGGTTGTGAGTGTAACGATAGGACGTTGCGCCAAGTCAGCCTCTTGAATAATGGAATTTGGACTGACTCGAAAGTAATGGTTCAGTGCCGAAGCGTCAAGGTACAGAGGTCATTGGCTGGCGCTTACCTATCGGACCTGCCGGTGGATTCAACACGCGCCCCGCTAATTCTTACGGACAACCCGAAACAGTCAGACGATGGCGGTGCCGAGCATGACTGTTCCAAGCAGGAACCATTTCGCGATAGGAAGACCAATCAGCGCCAATAGAACAAAACCAATCGCGATTAAAACACCTGCGAACTCTGCATCCACTGCCATCACGCGCATTGGGCCAGGATGCCGGCCCGCATCGTGACTTTTCATTCCATAATTATGGGCCTTAGGAGTCCGAAATGCGAGTATTTGCGAATGTGAACTGTTTCACTCAATCAAAATATTTCCCGACCCCGTTTGTACTTCAACCGGCACGCCGCCTCCACCCACCTTGCCGCGAACTTCTTTGCGTCCGATTGAGCCTTGCACGGTGACAGGATGGGACAGGTTAATAGACCCCGATCCGGTGTGCGCGTTCAGATCAAACGATGCGTTCTGTGGCAGGCGAAGCTGCACGCTTCCCGATCCCGTGTGCACAGTCCAGCCGCCGGTCGCCTCTCCTTCGGCTTTGATGTTTCCGCTGCCGGCCTGTGCTTGAAGTGAACCGCGAACGTTATGAAGCTCAAGCCCGCCCGAGCCAGTTTCCGCCCGGACGGAACCGGGAGCGCTCTGGTCAAGCGTGAGATGGCCGCTGCCCGTCTCACCGTCGAAGCCACCAGCGACGTCCGCGGCATGAATAGAGCCGCTACCCGTCCGGGCATAAACCGTACCCTTGGCGCCATTGATATCTATGCTTCCCGACCCGCTATGCGCACGCACGCTTGAACCGATACTTGATATTTTCAGGCTGCCCGATCCCGTGCTGGCTTCGAGCGATCCTGAAATTCCTGAGATCGTCTCACTACCGGAACCGCTGGAGGCCCTCAGCTCTGTGATAGCCGGCACGATCAGCTGGTAGCTGATCGAAATATTGTGTTTGAGTTCGGGGTCATCAATATGTCCGATGCGAATGTCATTTCCGCTTTGTTGAATTGGAGGATTACTCTCAAGGCGTTTGACCTTGTCCTCTGCGTTGTCGCCAAACCACTCATTGGCCCAGATGTGCCCGACCACTCGCACTTCGTTTGAATTGCCGGTGCGCACATCGATCGAGCCGGAACCAGTTTCCACTTGCAGATTTACTGTCCCGCTCACTTTGAGGGTGCGCTCGAATTCACCGCGCGCCGATGCAGACGCTGACACCGTGCCGACGGTCAAGAGAGCTGCGGCTAAAAGGATCGTGATCTGAAGGGAAGTCCTGGTCGGTTGCATAGTTCCTCCGATTAGCTTTAGTTTTCACAGCGCAGACAAATGGGCACGAAACGAGTGTCCCGTGCCCGAAACGCCCGGCAATCAACCGGGACCGCATGATCCTTACTGCAATATGACTTGGTCGTCTACTTTCAATCCGCTTAAGACTTCAGTTTTGGCACCGTTTGAAATCCCGATATTAATGGCCACCTTGCGTTTCCCGTCCTTGCCCTTAGGATCGGGCACTTCGACGGAAGCTTTACGGTCCTTGTCGTAAATGATCGAGCCCTCAGGAATCTGGAGCACGCCCTTATGCTCTTCGAGAATGATTTCCGCGTTGGCAGTCATCTCGGCCTTTAATTGCCCGTCGGCGTTGGCGATTGAGACTCTGACCTCAAAGGTAGTAACGTTGTCCTTCTCCACTCCCATCGGCGAAATTTTTGTGACCACTCCATTGAAAGTCTTATCTTTGAAAGACTCGACCTTAATCCGCGCGGGCTGGCCAAGATAGACCCGGCCAATGTCACTCTCGTCCACTTTGCCCTTAACATAAACCTGGCTAGTATCACCGAGTGTCATCACCAAGGTCGCGCTCGAGCCGAGCACCAAAATCGAGCTGACCGCGTCGCCCATCTCTACGTCACGGGAGAGAACAATCCCATCAATGGGCGAGACAATGTCGGTATAGCTGAGTTGTTCCTCAAATTGCTTCAGACTGGCTTCGTCTTGCGCGACTTGAGCTTGCGACTGGGCGATCTTGGCCTGAAGAACTGTCATCTGCGCCCTTGCGACGCTCTGCTTATTCGTCGCCATCTTGTATTCTTTTTCGGCATCGTCGAGCGCCGAAACCGAGACCACGCCGTCCTTCTGCATTTGCAACGCGCGGTCGTACGAACGCTTTAGGAGCGGGACGTCCGGGCTTTCGGCGTCAACCTCGGCGCGCTCATAATCGGCTTCCGCGCCTTTCATATTGGCACGGGCTGCAAGCAGAGCCGCGCGAGATTGTTCGACGCCGGCTTCGATTTCAATTTTGTCGAGCTGGGCGAGCAACTGACCCTTCTTGACGCGATCACCATATTCCACCAGAAGCTTTTTCACGATGCCGCTGGCCTTCGATTTCACTTCGACCTTGGTGATCGGCTCGACTTTGCCAGTGGCCACTACGCTCTTCGCGAGATCGTTCTTCTCGACCTTGGCGAGCTTTGAAGGATCAATCTTCGAGCTGCCGTGGGCAATCGCCATCCCTGCCCAAATAATGAGTGCCAGCACGACTACGGCAATGCTTGAGAAAATGATGATGATTTTTTTGCGCCGCTTCTTACGTCCGTTTCCGTTGCCGTTCACAACTCCTCCTGAAAAATCTGGCCCTGGGGGTCCGACTTCTGCGCTGTGGTACGAACGGTATCCGGGGTTTGTTCCCCGAAACCTTGAATGGTATTTAAGCGATGAGCAAAGGAAACCAGCAACGGTGTCCGGCTCATTAAATTAGACCGACGAGAGTGGGAAATGGAAGCAGACAATAAGCAGTAACCTTAACGGACCGCCACATCGTTGCTTTCCATAGGGTGGTTCCTATTCTAGCCTTCGTCAGCCCGAGTAGCCACATCATCCAGCACCTTTGGAATGTTAGAATTAGCGGTAAATGGTAGCCTTTGTGCTGCTCCGTGTCCTTCTGGTTGTCTTCCTGGTGGCGGCAAATGCCTTTTTCGCCGCGGCTGAATTCGCTCTGGTCAGCGTGCGCGAGACGCGCATTCAGCAGTTGATCGAAGCCCGACGTATCGGGGCGAGAATCCTGCAACGACTCCATCGCAACCTCGATGAAGTTGTCAACGGAGTACAACTCGGCGTGACCGTGGTCAGTCTGACCTTGGGCTGGATAGGTGAGCCTATGGTGGCCCACTTTGTCGAGAGCTTCCAGTTTCTTCAAAGGTTGCCGCATGTCCTCGTATATGCCCATACCATCGCCATTGCGGTTGCCTTCGGCCTGATCACCTTTATGCACGTGATTCTCGGCGAACTGGTGCCGAAGTCACTCGCGCTGCAACGCGCCGAGCACGTCGCCTTGGCAGTCGCGGCTCCAATGGACGTCTGGCTGACGCTGACTCGTCCTCTCATCTTTCTTTTGGGCAAGTCTGCCGGCTCGGTGTTGAGGGCGTTCGGGCTTCGCAAAATGCGCCAGGGGCCGGTGCATTCGCCGGACGAGGTAAAGCTGATCGTCAGCGCCAGCAGGGAACTGGGACAGATCGCTCCCGCACAGGAAGAAATGGTCCACCATGCGCTCGAGCTGGAGAACATCACCGCACGCGAGGTGATGGTGCCCCGGCCCGACATTTTCTCGCTTTCGGGCGATCTCACACTGCAAGAGGCAATTGACCGGGTGGTCGAGGAGCAGCACTCGCGAATCCCGATTTACGATCCAAAGAGTGGGCCGGAACACATCATCGGAGTCCTTTACGCCAAAGATCTCATGCGTTGGGCTGGTCTTCGCCTGACCGCAAGATCGCTGCAGCCAGTGCCATCACGAATTTCGGAGATGAAGATCAGCCAAGTGATGCACGACGCCCTGGTCGTTCCCGAAACCAAGCCGCTTTCGGAATTGCTCGAAGAATTCAAAGAACGAAAACGTCACATGGCGATTGTGGTGGATGAG
>QHZR01000375.1 GCA_003224755.1 Acidobacteriota bacterium | reverse complement strand
TGCATTCCTGCCGCATCGGGCCGAGGCCCATACCACCGTGCTCTCCAAGTCGGTTGGTCGCGCTGGTCGCGCTGTCCTGATGCGAACTGCATTCTACCTGCGTCAGCGATAGAGTGGAATGGCACGAAAGTTTGGAACGTAATCCATCGAGAAGTGTAAGTAAAATTTCCAGGCCAAAAGACCCTAGGGTACAGGCGGGGAGGGGGCCCCGGCCAACGACCACGGCGGAGAGCTACACAATTTTTCCCTAATATGCGCGGCCGTTTTCAACCGAGTACCTGATGGATCTGGCGGAGAGGGAGGGATTCTGTTGAACCGTTCTGAGGTAAATAGGTTCAGCATCATTAGGTTACAGGCTAAATTCGTGAAACTCCGCTATTTATAAGGCATTCAGAACTTAGGCTAGTGAGAACTATCGTGTCAACCGAATACTCTGAAACACGTTCCAAGTCGTCCAAAATGGAACACATGGTATACATGGAAACGGCTCAATCAAGACAGGAGCGCCGACTCGCTGGTAGTGGACGTAAAGCATAGGCACTGTTCTCAGCAAGCCCACCGTTCGGCACGGCCCGAACACCAGCAAGTGAAAAAGCCGCACGATGATCTGTGCGGCCTGCGATGGGGTGAACGAAAAGTCCTTATCCTAATCGTTGTTGTCCGGGCTGTAACGCCGCCTCATATGCGGCTGTTTCCCTTGCAACGCCACTTTTCCTTTGAGTTAATCCGCTTGCGAGAGGATAATCCGCACCGGCTTGGGACTGCCAGCCGCTCTCAACACTCTGCGTTGTAAGCGACCTTCCTTCGCTCTCCTAGCGCTGGGTCCGGTGGCATATCACTTGGCCAAGCGACGACAAGCTGTGGCAAACCCAGTTGGCTGCTTCAGTCGACGCAGCACCACGAATTAATGGCTGAGCAGGTGATCCACGTTCCGTTCCGCTTGAGAAATATCCGACGATATGCGTCCTGCCTCATCGCGCGCTGCTCGGGCTTCCTGGCCTCGGCCAGTCTGCTCCAGGGCACGGGCAAGCAACAAGTAAGCCACGTCGGTCGGCTGCATTGCCACGGTTTGCGAGTATTCACGGATGGCCTCCGGGAAATCTCCGTCGCCCTGCGCCAGTAGGCCCATGCCCATCAAGGCGGTGGGGTTCTGAGGAGTTAAGCGCAATGCAGCTTCGTAGCTTGCCTTGGCATGACTGGTGTCTCCGACTTTTCGATAAGCACCACCGAGGTTGGTGTAGGCGTTCGCTTGCAATCCTGTATCGGGAGTGAACCGCAAAACCATGCGGCAATGCTCGATCGCCCGCGAAAAGTTTTCGTGCTGCTGCTCGTACGCGCAAATGTTGAGATGGCCCAGGGGATCGCGAGAATTGATTTCGACGGCGGAGCGAAAGTGCGGAATGGCCTCATCGTATCGGCCTTCATTCACCAGAGCTTCGCCCAGGCTGTCTTCCGCGACGAAATTTCTGCTCGTAACCTGGAGTGCATGCGACCACAGCGTAACGCTGTCCCGCCAGTAGCCAATTTGCAGATAGGTAAGCAGGGAAAAAGCAGCAAGAACAAAAATCACCACAGCTGCGGGCCGATATGCCGGCAGATGCGTGTGCTGCGCCCAGTCGGCCGCTCCCCAACAGACCATCACAAATAGTCCGATGAACGGTAAATACGCATAGCGGTCAGCCATTGCCTGTCCGCCGACTTGCACCAAACCGATCATGGGAACCAAAGTGCCCAGAAACCATAGCCAGCCCACCAGTAAATATCGCCGCTGCCGCGCTGCCCACATTCCGGCGCTAATAAGCCCTAAAAGCAACGCCGCTGCGACTGGCTGCCACGCTTGCAGCGACTCTCCTGGATGAGGGTACATCGCGGCGAGGTCCGATGGCCAAACAGCTCTCCCGAGATAACGTGCATAGGCGAGCAAAGCGTTTCCCAAGCGCACGGAAAATGGATATTCGAGATCGGAGCGCACTGCACCCCCGGCGCTCTGCGCCTTCATGGTAATGATTGCGCTGGCAGCGGAGAGGGCAAAAAGGGGGAGTTTCTCGATAATGAGCGATGAGACCCTTCGCAGGGCTACCTTGTTCGAGAGCTCGTGCGGAGAGCCCACACGGCGCAACGGCCAGTAATCCCATAGCAACAAGACGAACGGAAAGGTAATCACCTGCGGCTTCGCCATCAATCCCAGGGCGAAGAGAGCGGCTACGACCAAATAGCGTCTCAGCTCCGGCTTTCGTACATACCAGTCATAGGCTCCCAAGGCCAGCAGAAAGAAGAGCATGCTCAGAACGTTCTTGCGCTCCGAGGCCCAGGCCACCGATTCGACGTTAATAGGATGTAAGGCAAAAAACGCAGCCACCGCGAAGCTTCTCCAGGTAAAACCTGTTGCCCGCTGCAGAATCATGAACAGCAGCATCGCGTTAACTGCGTGCAGCAGCAGATTGACGTAATGATGCCCGGCACGGCTGAGCCGGAACAATTGACAATCCAGAGCGTGCGAGAGCCAAGTGAGCGGGTGCCAGTTGGCTTGCTCCAGGCTGGAAAATGCCCAACGAACTGTCTCCCAGCTCAGGCCAGCACGGACGTGCAGATTCTCAGTAATGTAACGGTCGTCATCGAAGTTGACGAAAGAGTTTTGATTGACCCGATTGAAGACAACCAGAGTTGCCGCGATCAGAAGAAGGCATAAGACCCGCGAGAGCTTTTCGGGCGAGCCGAAGAAAACCTGCGACTTGGGCTCTATCGCGGCTTTTTGCTTCAGCGCAACGGGCACGTTTGGATTTAATCACATAGAAGCTTCGCTCGACATGGGGAATACCCGTAGAAGGAGTACATTTCCAGGCTCACAGCAGTGATGATCCTTTTGCGAGAAGAGGCGTTGCACCCCTTACTTTATTCACTTGCGCATGGCTGCTTGCCCTAACGCAATGACAAGCTCGCTAGGGCTTGCTCGGCTTGGGAGAAGTTCGATGATAGCCTTTCCGCCTGCGAACGGGCTGCCTGGGCCTCGGCGGTCCGACCCCCATGCTGCAACGCTCGCGCGAGGAGCAAGTAACCGACATCGGTGGGTTGCACAGTCACCAATATAGAATAGTTATCTGCCGCCTGTGCAGGATCTCCCGCTCGTTCAGCGAGCAATCCCAAGCCAAGACGGGCGTATGGATTGTCCGGGGCAATGCGCGAGGCAGCCTCATAACTCTCCTTGGCACGAACATAGTCCCGGAGATCGCAGTAGACGTTGCCCAGATTGCTGTACGCGTTCATGCGCACGCCGGGATCGGAACTTGCCTGAAGCGCCTTCTGATATTGATCGATGGCTTGCTGAGGGTGCCCATGTTGCCGTTCGTAAATACCAATGTTGAGAGGGGCGATACCATCGCGGGGATTAATCTCCTCGGCGTTGCGGAAGTGAATAACCGCTTCCTCCAACCTGCCCTGGGACTGGAGAGCGTCTGCCAGATTGTCCTCCGCCATGTAGTTCCGCTTATCGATCTGAAGCGCCTGGGACCACAGCCTGACGCTGTCATGCCAGTAACCGATTTGCCGATAAGTAAGCGCCATAAAGCCGATGAGCACCACAGCGCTCGAGATAGCGAGTGCTCTGTACGAAAACTGCCGTTTCTCCGCCCACTCGGCTAGTCCCCACACAGCCATTATGAACAGGCCAAGGAACGGGAGATAGGCATAGCGATCAGCCATGGCCTGCCCTCCCACCTGAACCAGTCCAATCATTGGCACGAGCGTTCCCAAGAACCAGAACCATCCGACAGCCAAATATTGTTGCCGCTTGGCTGCGAGCACGAGGACCGTGATCAGCAGCAGAAGGAGAGCTGAAGCGAGCACATGCCACCACGCCAGCGAGTGTGTGGGATGTTGATAGATGGGGGACAAGTTGAAAGGCCAGACCCCGTTTTTGATATAACGCGCATACGAAACGATCGCGTTCTTCAAGCGTGCGGATAGCTCCAGGTCACGTACCGCTCCCCCGGTTCTCTGCGCCCTCATTGTGATAATTGCGCTTGCAAAAAACCAGAAGCTATGCTTAGTCGTTGCGCTATCGTCGGCAAAAGGTTGCGAAAATTTCATTCGGCCGAGCGGCCAGTAATCCCATAAGAGCAGCACGAACGGCAAAGTGATGACCTGCGGTTTGGCGAGTAAACCCAGGCCAAACATTAAGCCTACGATGAGGTAACGCGTGAGCCTCGGGTCGCGCGCGTACCTTCGATAGGCTTCGAGTGCAAGCACAAAAAAAAGCAGGCTGAGCACGTTTTTGCGCTCCGATGCCCAAACCACAGACTCGACGTTTATGGGATGGACGGCAAAGAGGGCCGCTACCATCATGCTCCGCCACTGGTAGCCGGTCGATGCCCGAAGCACCAGGAACACCAGCACAACATTCAAGGTGTGCAGCAACAGATTGACATAGTGATGGCCCGCCGGATTCAATCCGAATAGCTGGAAATCCAGCGCGTGCGATAACCAGGTGAGGGGATGCCAATTAGCTTCCCACGTTGTCGTGAACGCCCAAACGAAGGTATTCCACTTAAGTCCGGCATGCACAAACGGATTGCTTACGATGTATCCTCGGTCGTCCAGGTTAGTGAACGAATTCTGGTTGACCCGGTTATAAACAATCAGAGTAGCGGCCATTAGCAGCAAGCAAACGAGGCCGGGCCGCGTTCCGAGTAAGCTAAGCAGGCCGTTCCTTTTTTGCGCAGCAGGGGCTTTGGCTTCCGCAGCAACCGACATGTTCCAACATTTATCACAAAGTTGAAAGCGGCCCGCAGTCGAATCCATCTGGAGGGAAACCGAAGGTGCAACCACGCTTGCAAGAACCGCCTGGTGGTTCGTTCTATCCTGTTGGTGTCTCAGAAACGTCCCAAAGTGACACAAGTTGTCAATCACAGTACAAAATCTGCCACGGATCGGGTTCGGATTTGTCAGTGTCCGAGCGGCAAACGCGGCATTCCGCCTTGATACGTTATTGAAAATAAAGCACCTGCACGCAGTCGAGCCGCGCCGATGGTAACTTTCGGCTCTGGCCGATAAAATGCCTTACATAACGCCAGTTGGGTCTACTGAGACCACAAGATTTCTTAAACGGGGAAGAGGAGAGAAATAAGATGCGGAAACAGAAGGGCTTTTCGTTAATAGAATTGCTAATTGTCGTAGCGATTATTTTGATCATCGCTGCGATCGCTATTCCAAACTTGCTGCGAGCACGCATTGCGGCTAATGAAGCGTCGGCGGTCAGCTCGCTGCGTACTCTGAATACGTCGCAGGTTACGTACACGACAACCTATCCCACGATCGGCTATGCAGCTGCTGTGTCGAATCTGGGACCGAATGACGCCACTTGCAGCTCCGGGCCAAGCTCGACAAACGCTTGCATGATTGACTTCAACCTGGCTCAGGCGATCTCCGCAGCCAAAACAAAAAGCGGTTACTTCTTTGCAGTCGCCAACGACGGCGCCACACCATCGCTGGCCTACGTGGCTGGAGGCGCGGCCGGCATCTGGAATCAAACCGGCGTGCGTAGTTTCTGCTCGGTTCAGGACGCAGTTCTGCGCTTCTACGTGCCGGGTGCCCAAGACACACCAGCAACTTCTACTCAGTGCTTGGACACATCTAAGTACCTGCTCATGCAATAACAATTGGCGAAGTACCTGGGGGAGGGTACAAAGCCGGAGCAACGGAGCAATCCGTTGCTCCTTTGTTTTTGCCGAGGAAGTTGGACTCAGTTATTTCAGGCCAGTTCCCACGCCTCGCTTGACGGGTGTCATTGTTCGGCTGCCCTGCTGACAGATTGTGTCAGCGAATAAGAATTCGCTCTGAATAAGCACAGGTTTCATCCTTAGTTTTCAGGAGCTTACATCTGCAACAATGGGCGAGGACTACCAGTGAAATGGCCCTCAAACTGCCCATTCATAAGTGAAACCGGACAGGAAGCGAACAAGGTTGATAGAGATGCGCAACAGCAAAGGGTTTTCACTTATCGAGCTCCTGATCGTGGTCGCGATCATATTAATCATCGCAGCCATCGCGATTCCTAACCTTCTGCGAGCGAAAATCGCAGCGGACGAGGCGTCCGCAGCGCAGTCAGTACGTCAGATCAATACAGCGGAGTTCGCCTACAATGCCGCGTATCCGAACGCAGGCTACGCGTCAGACCTGGCAAGTCTCGGCGGACCACCGCCATGCACGCCCTCAGCGACAACCGCGTGCTTGCTTGATGACGTTCTGGCTTCAGCGACTCCCGGCAAGGGCAGCAAGAGCGGCTACGTTTTCCAGGCCACCGGTATCGCTGCGGTCGGTGCGTTCAACAATTCCTTTCTGTCGGGAGCAGCGCCGCTCACGTTTGGCGTAACCGGAACGCGTGACTTTTGCTCGACGGAAGACGGCGTGATCCGCTTCGATCCGGGGAAGAGCGGCGCTACACCGGTAACAAAATTGGCTGACTGTCAGGCCTTCACCATGATGCAGTAGCAAGTTTGGCGAAGTACCTGGGGGAGGGTACAGAGCCGTGGGGGAGTCGCGTAGGCGCGGCTCCCTTTTTTCATCCCCGAATCGATAAAGAAAAAAGGCGGGCGCACTATCCCGACCACTGCTCCCTTATTGTTTTTGCAATCGGGAGAGGCAGCACGGGTTGTCATCGGCAGCAATTAGTTGATGTGGGCAATACCCGTTGTATCCAATCGATTGATTACAGTTGTGGCAAAGGGTGCGGAAACCTTCCGGGTAGCCGTTCTTTCTCAGCCAACTGAAAAAATTGCGACTGCAACCCAACTGCTCTCGCTGCCTGTTGCCGCCGCCGTTGATGTGGTCAATGCAGAGGAACTCGTAAGTGGACTCGCCGCAACAAGCGCATACCTTGCCGTACTGCTCGATAGCTGCGGCTTTCAGGTGTTGATGCCAATCATGAGCCCTGGCTTTGCACTTTTCCTTATGGAGAGAGTTCCACCGCCTCGCCGACGCCCTGCGCCTTTCTCTCCAGCTAGGGTCATCCTTGTGCCTCCAGTAATACTGTCGGCTGTATTCCCTGTCGCGCTCAGGGTTTTCTCTTCGGCGCTTGCGCTGCCATT